>JAOUCZ010000043.1 GCA_029859505.1 Lysobacterales bacterium
CATGCTTGCTCAAACCCATCAGCGACGCCTTCATACGCACGTTGTCCATCCCGCTAAAATCGGGCTGGAAGCCGGCACCCAGTTCCAGCATCGCGGCAATATTGGCGTGTACCATGACGCGTCCGCTGGTAGGTTGTATGACCCCCGTAAGCACCTTTAGCAGCGTGGATTTTCCGGCACCATTCTCGCCGACAATACCCACTGACTGGCCGCGAATGACATCGAAATTAATGTTGTTAAGCACCCTGGCTCCATTCGCGGGTTCACGACCAAACAACAATGAGATAAAAGCCTGTAAACGTTCATGTGGTTTATGAACGCGCGGATATATCTTTGATACACCGTCTATTTTGACCAGGGAGTCCATTAGAGGAAGTCTTCAAAGTGACCGGCAAACCGCCGGAAAAAGAGCAGCGAAATCCAGAAAAATAACGCAACAAAAAGAACTATCACCAACGTGGTGACGTCAAAACCTGCCTCGCCGAAGAGCAACAACTCCCTTAACTTGGCCACGAACCATGCCATCGGATTGAACTGGGAAAACCATTGGACCGATTCCGGTAAATAGGATGCACTGTACAAGATGGGCGTGGTAAAAAACCAGAACGTCATCAAGGGTGGCAATATTTGCGCGACATCACGCACAAAAACCTGAATTGCGCTTGTAAACAGTGCAATGGCACAAGCGAATAACCACATCAAAAGAAAGACCGGTATTACCAGCAACATATACAACCAGTGAATGTTGGTTCCCATTAGTTGCAGAACAATCAGCACTGCGATATAACCGATCAGATGCATGAGAAAAGTAGCGGTGACTGAAGCCAGTGGTATTTGCTCGGTGGCAAATGCTACTTTACCTATCAACGCAGCGTTGGTGGTAATTGAGCCATTGGCACGCAACACTGATTCTGAGAATGCCGTCCAGGGCCAGAATGCCACGGCCAGGTAAGGAACAAAGCCGATTTCTGCCGCCTCCGGCAAACGGGCCTTGAATATCGTCGTAAATACGAAAGCATACACTGCCAGTAATATCAGTGGCTGCAGAATCAACCAAGCAAATCCCGTCAGATTCTCCAGGTAATCCTGGCGAATCTGACGGATTACCAGATTACGGAAGAACGAATACTCAAATTTTTCCAGAATCGCGTATTTCATGAAGAACCCGTAACCGCCACAGGGTGTGCGTGGCTGCCTATTCTACTCGGATTCTGGTGCTTTGGCGTTATCCTGTAATTTGTCCTCACCCATGTACCGGGAAAGAATCACCCGAATTTCTTCCTCTGATATCTGAGAGTCGTTTGCAACAAGCTTTTCCATGTAAGTAAGGCGAATCCGATCCAGGTGCTCTGACTCCTGAATTAATTCCAACTGTTCGCGAACCTCTTCAAAATCCCTTATGCGAGCAGGATTGATACCATCAAGTCGAATAATATGGATACCGTACTGAGTGTAAACCAGACCTGAAAAATCACCGTTTGTTTTCAAACTGAACAGTGCTTCTTCAAATGGTTTAACCATATTGCCCTTGCTTATTGCCTTAAAGTGCCCTTTATTGACAGGCATACTCTGATCGTCAGAGTTTTCCAGAATCAACTGGTCAAAACTTGAAGGGTCCTGCTCAATTTGAGCAAGTAAGGCACTGGCACGCTCTTCAGCCTCTTCAATTGTCCGTGTTTTAGTCGACACGAGTAAGTGGCTTACATCCCTACTCGCTTTTGTTTCAAAGTCTTTCTGATTGAGAAGATAATACTCGTGAGCCATGCTGGTATAGTCAGCAGCAGGTTGCGAGTTAACATAATGGTCAAGCCAGGCATTACCAAGTTCTGTTTCCGCGGCCAGTTGCATACGGGACAGCGCTACTTCATCTTTGTCATAACCGGCTTTTTCAGCTGCGGCGCTTAACTGAGAAACCAATACAAGGTCGGCAAGAATACCTTCCAGACGCTTCGGACTTGACAGTACACCGGCCCTATCCTTCTCTGGAATTTTCGACATCCTTGCATCAAACATCTGTTGTGTAACAACGCCATCACCACGAATGGCAATGACACCTTCCGGCATAGTCTTATCCTGTTCGGCAGGTAAAGAAAAGCTGGATAAACTGAACACCAGCACCAAGAATAAATTTAAGGTTCGCATCAGAATAATTCCCTAACTTTTCGCTAAGTTATCAAGAGAAATCAAGGTATAAAAAGGCCACCCATTTGGGTGGCCCTTTTACCATAACTGCAGGGCATTACGTTAAGACTGAATCAGCCCCGGTAAAACCTAAACTATCAGCTTACACTCTACTGCACGTAGTCGCTATTCCACACACGAAGCGTGGTAAAGCAATATGTCCCGAGACACTCGGTAGAGCTCCCGGTTACACCATCAGTGAAAGTGGTGTTCCAATAGTAAGTTGTATCCTTTTCTAACTGACAATAGCCAGCAGCACCTGTCGTTGCCCAAAGAATTCCAGAGCCCGCATAAGTGTGCGTCAAGAACTTGCATTCAGGTTCCACGTCAAAGTCTCCAGGACAACGGCTAATCGCACCTAGTCTGGACCCTTCTGTGCCAGCAGCTTCAATATTAATCAGTTTGCCGGTATCGTTAATTTGTCCGGTATTAAACTCGAGTGATATGTAACTGGTACGCGGTACTCTAACTGTAACCTGTTCAGACTTCGGACCCGGCCAGTCTAATCTGAATACGTCGTTCCAGTTTACCTCTGAACCAGCACTCAATGTTCTGGTGCAATCTTCGGCTGGTGGTTCGTTTACCGTGACTACAAATCTCCGGGTGGTCTCTTCTCCACGATAACCAGTACAGTGCAACGTAAAAGTGATAGGCGCACTAAAGTTATACACCGTTATGTTCTGTGTACCGGTTGTAGCCAATTGAGTGTCATCGGAATCAACCCATGGTGGATCCGGCTCACCCCAGCAGAACTCTGCTTCTGTTGATGCCCAATCCAGTGTTAATATCTGGTTTGCCCCGCGATCTACAGATGCAGGTGATACATCAAACTTGGTAATAACTGCGCGTCCCGCTAAAACGGTGACAGTACGAACCGCATCAGGCTGTCCACTACGAGAACAAGTTAATTCCAATACGTAATCATCCCTGGTCGTAAAAGTAACAGACCTGGTTCCATCAGGACTGAGAGAACCATTCCACCCGCTCAATGCTGGCTGGGAAGATGCGGTGCAGCTGTCCGCGTTGCTTGAATCCCAACGTACGATATACGCCTGACCGAGCAAAATAGAGCTGGTATCACCATTATTGACGTTAAAACGCTCAATAGACGGATCAACGCCACTCGGGGTTACTGCTACAATTTGGTAATCACCACTGGTTTCAATATGCAACTCACCATCGGTGGTAAGGTACACATTATCAACTACATTGCCGGGGATACTGCTGTTATCAATCCAGACATCCTTGATTTGCGCGAACGCCGGACTACTAACAAGAACTAAAAACAGCACATATTTTATCGCTAAACGCATATTTCCTCTCCATTAATCGCCCCTCAATCCCGCTCTTATGAACGTGTTTTATAATTTCAGCGCATTATAGGGTGCCAAATGCTTCACGGCAAGCATAAGTTCACATCACCATCTTTATTTAACGCGTTGTTAACACATAAAAAAAGGCCCGCTATTGCGGGCCTTTTTACTTCGATCAAGCTTAGTAGCTCAATATAAAGTTGACTCCAGACTTAGTCACTACCAACTTTACGTGAACTTCTGTGATCTACCAGACCACCATAAGCTGACAGTACACGGTTTCCTTGCAGATCGGTCAGGAAGCCATTGTAGAACTTCGAGACTGCAAAACCTGTGGTAGGCAGACCGTTCAACAGGCCGATAGGATCACGCGAAGCTTCTACCGCAATGAAACCACCGCCAGGCAGCGCAGTTACGTCAATATAGTCATCCAACTCTATACGTGCCCAACCATACTGGTACCCAGCTTCTTCGTTGTCAAAGTTAAGGTACTGAGGTGCGCCAAGAATCTCGGTCATATTTGGCTTACCCGCTCCAGGAATGTGGTAAGCATCTCCACCGAAACGAATAACATTCGACTCATAGCAAAGGTTGAACAGGATTGGCGCAAGCGGATCTACAGGATCAATCGGAGGTGCCGGTGAAACGATTGGACCACCCGGGAGAGGACAAGCCTCGCCACCAGGCGTACCACATTCCGGATCACCAGGATACCGCTCTTCACGATCATACATTCTATCTAGTTCTACAGTTTCGCACGCGGTCGCGAGGCCCACTGGAACCAGTTCGTCGTCATCGTCTAAATCAAACTCTGTATAATCCCATTCGGTAGTAAAAGGAGCACGTACCGGACTTTGGTTTACATAGAAGCGTTTCGTTGGGAAAGTAACAACCCACTCGGTCTGAGCCAAAACAGCTTTTTCTGTTGTGTACTCATTCATGATCGCATCATGCATCAGAACATAAGAGACCGCGTCAATTGGCTCCTCCAAGTCGCCTGAATCCAGAGCAAAACCCGCTTCAGTAAATACGGAACCAACTACTGAGTCACCACTGGCCAAAGTTGGCTCAGTGAAACCAGGCTGTGCGTGAATTGAATCGCCTTCAGGACCGAAGGTGAAACCACTTCTGTTCCAGCCATTCAATGCCATCGCATCATAAGTGTGCATGTTGCCGCCCATTACGTTAATGATAGCTGCACCACCAAAAAGACCACCGGAAGGTGCAGAAACACCATCAGTCGGATCGACCAGCCATCTACCTTCGCCTCCTGGAGCGTTGATGTCGAGATCAGTCCAGGCAAGTGTCAGCACATCACAACTTGCCGGCGCCCAGAATGTGTCAATGACTACGGGTGGAACAGTTGTATCATCTGGATCAGTTACTTCATGAAGTATATGCGTAGCCGCAACTGCTGCCCACTCGCCTTCAATCAGTGTACCCATTTCGATCATTTCGAAATGACCTGCATTCATGCGGCTCTGATCCTGTGTACCACCGTCGTCAAGATATTTGAACGGCAGGAATGGCTGCATGCCATTCAACTGAGGAACAGTACAAGTTGTTTCGTCATCAGCAATTGTCAACAAAGGACCTTCGCAAACGACGCCTGTGCCAAGCAAATCACAATCGGGATATGACATGCCATCTGGGATCTCACTAATAGCAGCTGACCAAACATCAAATGCTGACATGTAAAGGTTAAAATCCAGAACTTCCTGGCTGTTTTCGCTTTCCAGGAAACGCACTTTAACTGCTTTAGCGTCTTCTGAGGTATTGATCACGGAGAAAATTGTTTGGTTTCCACCATTGATCGTGTAATACGGGTATAACAATACTTGGCCGGTACCATCCGGATTAATATTAACCGCTTGAGCCGAACCGGCAATGCCGACGACTCCCGCCAGTCCTGCAAGTACTGCTGCTGTTAGGTTCTTTCTGTTCATTACAACACTCCTATTGTGTAGACAGGGCAAAAAATAGACTTTCTGGCGTGCCGTAAAACCGCCTCACAACGGCTATAACACGCTATTGATGCAAAATTGCATGGCAATCTTACGATAAAATTCTAAGCAAGGCAATAATTTAAATCACTCTGCAGCATTTGTAACCAGGCATCTTTGCTAGGGAACAAGATACCACATACCGTCAATATTAATCCACGACTCATCCACATTTTGAGAGCCTGTAAAGGATTTCACCCCGGGAACCGCACCGGCAACTCTATAACCCAATGAAATCTCCACGGTACAAGTCGTTTCTGTACAATCGCTTTTGACGTATTTGGCGCTTGTCCATTGCACCTGCTTCATCAGGATGGACCTTTGGTAATCCATTGAAGACACACTGGAACGGTAGCCCGGCGATAGAAACTCATAAGCACCAGCAAGGTCACCGCTCAACAGCGTATCCCAATATGCCGTAACCCGCTCTTCAATATCAGAGACCTTTGGCTCTGTGCTTACACAGGCTGATAACAGTAACAGGCTGACCAGCATCCCCAGGGACCGATACTTGAAATTATTTTTGCTTTTCATGTTCAATCAGTCCTCGGCGTGCAGGGTGGCGTGATTAATGGGGGGGACCTTCATAAATTCAACCCGTATATCATCACTGACTGTTTTCAGGTCATTGATATTCTCAATCACGGTCGGGGTAATCATTACGATGGTTTCACTGCGGACTGTATTGGTCTTCGTACTACCAAACAGGTTGCCAACAATCGGAATCCGGTTAAGGTAAGGAACGCCGGTGCGGCCCTTGCTGGATTGTTCGGAGATCAACCCGCCCAAAAATATGGTTTGCCCTGATTGCACCGCCACCTGGCTTGTGACTGATTTGTTATTAATCGGCGGGTTGCCGCTGGCCGATATATCAGGATCACGCGCACCAGCACGACTGACCTCCTGCGTCACATCCATGTAAACCAGTCCACCAGGGTTGATTCTTGGTGTCACGGTCAAAGTTACACCGGTTGACACATATTGGGCGCTGCTGACAACGTTGCCAATACCACCGGTAGAGATGCTGGAGGATTGCACCGGGACCTGGGTACCAACCGTGATGGTCGCGGTGGCATTATTACGGACCAGCAGTGAAGGCGCTCCAAGTGAACGGACATCTGTAACACTATCCAGTGCGCTGATGGTGGCTTTTATGAAGCCATTCCCAAGGGGACCAACGATATTTGCAAAAAAGTTGGTGGATCCACCCATTGTCAACGTATCAAAACCGTCGCCAATGGTTTCGTCGCCACCGATCGCATCAGGATTATTGGTCAGATACCAGTTTACGCCAAACTCCAGGTCTTCATTCAGTTCCACATCAAGGATCTGTGACTCAATCAGCACCTGCAGCGGTTCCTGGTCAATACGCTCAATGGCCGCCTGTATGGATGAGTACTGATTTTGCGTTGCCTGAATCAGAAGGGAGTTGGTCTCAATTACAGAAGTGATGCGAATATCACCTTCTTCGGTAGAAACCACGCCGCCGCCAGTCCGGTTACTCTGCAGGCCCCGGTCATTAGCTGACTCGCGATTTTGGTTGAAGTCACTGATAGAACTCCTTTGAGCCTCCTGAAGACCAGGTGCCAGGGTGCCACGGTTGTTATTTTGCCGGGGGGCTGATGTGGTTCCACCGAACAGTTGAGTCAGATAATCCGCCAATATCTGTGCTTCGAGGTTTTTCACCCGGTAAACATATAACTGTACACCGGAACCTGCGGCGCCACGATCAAGCGTCTCGATCCATTTACGCGCTTTCTCAAGATAAGTCTCCTGCGGGGTGATCACCATAATCGATGCCAGACGCTCTAATGGCACAAAACGAAACATGCCAGCCAATGGTGATTCACCTTCCGTAGAGAATATTTCAGTCAGTTCAGTGGTAATGGATTCCACGTCCACAGTTTCAAGGGGATAGATACCAACCGACATACCAGCCAGCCAATCCACATCGAATATGTCTATGGTCTGTTGGTAGTTACGTAACTCTTCCTGTGTACCGGCAAGAAAGATCATGTTCCGGAGCGGGTCAATTCTCACCATGGCGCCTTCACGCACATAAGGCTCAAGTATTACAGCCATTTCGGCGACACCGATGTACTTTAATGGCATGACCCAGACTTCATAGCCCATCGCCAGGTTGTCTTCACTGAGTATCGGTACAAGATTGCCACGGACCGCTTCGGATACCGGCAGGATATGATAACGACCTTCAGTAAAAACCATCACCGCGCCATTCCAGCGTAACAGCAACTCAAGGATGGGCATCAACTGATCACGGGAAACCGGTTTGGACGTTGAAAATGTCACTTGCCCGCTGACACCTGGGCCAATGACAAACGTTTCCTGCAACACCTCACCGAGAATCGTGTGAACCACTGACTGCAGGGACTCACCTTCAAAGTTCAAGACGATCTCGCCGTCTTCCGAAACCGCGCTTAGCTTACGTCTCGCTGCATCCTCGTTAATAAATGGTGATTCGCCGATTCTCAACTCAACATCTTCAACACCGCCCGCTTCCGAGGCATTAGTCGCGGAAGTAAATATCGGTGATTCATCCGCTGCCAACTCCGCCCTGTCCAAACGTTGATGGTGAGGTCCGGGCCTTGGTGGTATTTCCGACGTTGTAGTACAACTGTTAACCAATAGCAGAATAACCACAGCATAAATCAGTGATTTCATCTGATAGCACTCCCGGTAATTTGCGCTTTATCCATCTTTTTTATCATTACTGCCCTGATCCTTCATATTCTTGTTCATCAATGCACGAATGGCGTTCTGGTAGTGCGCCGGCTTTTCTGCAGCAGCTCCTGCTTCAGGCTTGCCTTTGTTTTGTGGTTGCTGTGCTTCCTGTTCAAGACGCAGTTCCTCACGTCTCTCGGCGATCCGCTGGCGAATCTGCTCCGCCCTGCTTAAAGGCTCATCATCCTCACCCGTCTCGTCCGGTTCCTGACCTGCCGCAGCCGTGGCTGCCGTTACCGGCGGCTTGACCACAGGTGGGGGCGGTTCTGCAATTGTGGCATCATGAACCTGCAGGTCTAACTCCAGCGACTGGCCATCACGCGATTCCAGCACCACCGCCCGCGGATTGACTACCGCTACCTGCCAGCCAACAAACTCTCCCGTCAGGGACTCGCCTTCGTGGGCCATGACGGTCTCGATATTTGTATCGGTCGGAGTCAGTGACGCGATCTTCAACCCCGGTGTTATTACAATGCCGGTTAACCTGACATCCGGTGCACCTTTTACCTCTATCGTCGTGTCGTCTTCCTGCGATCCATCATCGAGCTCTACAATTACGGGAAGACGCGATTCATTGAACACCGGCTTTTCATTAATCACCTTGTATTCACCCAGTGTTCCAATCTGGTGGGTGTCCAAACTAACCTGGTTGTCAGCAATGACTTGTGCCTCTGTTCCGGCAACCTCAGTTGAAACGGGCAGATTCCAGACTATGGCCATAGCCAGGGAAAGCAAAACAAACAGCCCGCTAATGCCGGCAAGCGCCATACCAAGCGGGTTATCCTGCAACCATTTCATTTCAAGTACCCTGAAACATTAAAACGTATATCCAGCGCACCTTGTGGCTGTGTCTGCTGGCCGCGTTGACGTCTTGTGGTCCTGGGCCGGATAACATTCAGGTTATCAACCAGCATCAGGGGCATACTGGTTTCCATGCCGTACAGAATTTGCAGGAAATCCTCGGCATCGCAACGCATACGCACATTTACAGTGACTCTTTGAAAGCGTTCCTGAACCCTCGGCCGCACCGGCTGCCGGCTAACAATCTGGCAGGAATCATCAGCCTGGGTACGAACCATATCGCCGATATTGCCGGAAAGTGCAGCTGCTGCCTCATCGAATGAGGGGTATTTAAGAAAGAGCCCTTCATCGTTTTGTGAGCTGCGTACGCTGTTCAACTGTAGCTGTAATGTTTCACTTTGCGCGGCCACAGTCTGGAACCGGTTTAATTGTGATCTCAATTCACCAACTTCCTCTGCATACTCCAGGTGACGTATCACAAACCAATGAAAGAACAATAGGTATATGAGCAATGCCGCAATCACCAATAACATCAAAGCCGTTGCTTTTGAGTTGCCTTGATCCGATATAATTTGAATCATTCAGCATCCTTCGACGAATTGTCAGCACTCAAATCAAAAATTTCCTTGCCGCTTCGATTATCCAGTCGTGTGGGGCCCCGAAATGATGCATTTTCAAATTGAGGAGAGTTGTTGATCAGCTCGATCAGGCTTTGGGCATTTCCGGATTTACCTTGCATCTGGGTGGTGCCCTCATTCATCGACAAACGATCCAGATAGGTATTGTCAGGCAGGATGCGGGTTAATTCTGCGAGCATCTCCAGCTTGTACCCATTCTCAATCTTGCGATTCTGCAAAAAGCCGGCGGCTTCAGTGGCATCATCAATCTGCTGTCGTATCTGCTGAACAGCCATCGCCTCCGCGCGCACGTTCTCAATGGCCTCATCTATGACCTCTAGCTGATGCTCACGCAACCACAATGACTGGGCCATAACCAGTATCATCAGGAAAACTGCAACCGCAGCTATAACCAGGTTCAAACGAACCTGCTTGTTAACAATATGGTAGCGCAGGGCTTCAGGGAGCAGATTGATACCCATTGGGCCATCGGGTGTAGCAACATCAACTCCGGTCGGAGCCAAACCCAGTCGCTTAAGCTGTTCGATTTTTGATTCTACCGTTTCGCGAGGCGTCACATACAGATCGAAGTGCAATTGACCGGCATCACGGTTACGGGTCAGGTTACGCCAGGTAAAAAATACCTCGTCGGCGCTGAATGGTGTGTGGCGGTCCATTTCATAGGCAAGAGCCTGTCGCAAATTAGCCTCGGCGGCAAGCGGCATTAAAACGTCTGTATGCAGCACAATCTCTTGCGAAAGCAGCAGGTCCCGATGGACTTCTCCAAGCTCATGCCGATGCAAGAGATCCCTTACCTGTTGTGTTTGTATCTGTGCGTCCTGATTGATGGACAGCGATTCAAGAGACTGGATTGAATCGGCGTTATCTATACTGAAAACAAGTTCACTATCACTGATCTGCATTAACAGCTTGCGACGGGCATATTGCATGCGTGTACGCAACTCGGACGGCATCGCATTGCGCAGCTCTTCCATCCACCAATCAAAGAATTGACCAACCGGGCCACTCGTAAGCCGATAACGAAAATTCTGAATGGTATTGTTAAGTGCGATCGCCATCGTTGTCAAAAGGTCCTAATATTGAAATCCTTCGCGCCAACGCAAAACACGGTAGGGGCTACCGTTACGGTTTCCCCCGAGCCGGATTGTGGCCTGTAACTGTTCCCAAACGCCATTAGGCATTGTCGCCTTGGCCTCAATACTATACGTGACCCCTCTGCCTTGTTCCATAACCACAGTACCATTTGGCAATTCCGTGCCCAGTGACTCACCGGGTAGTTGAGAGTTTCTTTCCTGCACAAAGTTCACTGCTTCTTCGTAAGTAATGTCCGGTAGTGCCATCAACGCCTCAACCGGCGCGAATGCCGGGTCGGGTTCAGCTGTACGCGAGAACACCGTTATAGCAGGTTCCAACCTGCGGTAAAAGTCGTAATCCATGCCAATAACCTGTAGTAATTCCTCGGTCATCATAAACGGTCTGTTCGCCGGCCCCACTTCCAGACCCGCCGCAAGATAGGCATCTTCTTCAGCTCCATTGACACGCTCAAGTTCGTCCTCATCACGCCAATCCAGAACAGCAGCGGCCAGTAACTCGGCTGCGTCAAACTCAAGCCCATGTCCGGTGAACAGATTCGCCAGTATCAACTCGTCCGTGGCGTTGATGTCCAGTTTACCGCGCTCATCAATGGCACTGACTTCCACGAGAACCCCATCAAGCTCCGTCTGATATACACGGCCATCAGCAAGCATCCTGGTTTGATCATCCGGATCACGAAGCGCCAGTACCGCCAGGTTGATTGCAGCCTGTGCACTCAAGCGTGCCTGTGTTCCTGACAGCAGGGTATGAGCCTCCAGGCGATCCATTCGCGCCATTAGGGCGAACGAGCCGGTAACAATTGTAAGCAACAACAATGCCCATAATACCAGTACCAGTGCTATGCCACGCTGAGAATTTATCCGGCGGCCGTTCTTCATGACTCATCCTGATTTTTAACTTTGATCAGGTCTTGAATACTCTGCTGGTAAATTGCCGCCCCCGAGACTCCACCGCCGGCCCTGAGTGACGAGGCATCCACCCGCACACCGGCCGCCAGGTCCGGCCATTGCATGTTCAATTCTTCAGTAAACTCAAGATCCAGGCGAACTGCAACAGGTAATGTATTCTCCTGATCCCAGTTGGCAGTCCAACCGATTAACTCGCCCTCTTCGTCCTTCGTGAGGAACTCAAAACCGGCCGAACTCACACCCTCAAGCAAAACCACCGGATCCCGATCCATCAGTCGGCTTTCTTCGAAACCTTGCAGCAATGCATGGCTGAATTGGATAAGCAATTCACCATCATCCGCATTAACAATTTCTATTAGTTGTACCTGCGGCCCCCCGGCACCGAGATAGCCGGGCATGGGAGCAACGTACTGGATGCGTCTTGCATCGCCTTCAAAGACAACACGAAGCTCCTCGGCATCTTCTGTCACCGCGTACGGCAGGGGTAACATCTGATTTAACTGGCGACGAATAAACTGGTGGGAAGCGCGTAACTCACCGCCCGCAGCCAACAATAATTCACCGCGCTGTGAAGACCGCGTGGCGGCACGCAGACCGGTATATGTCAATCCCAGCAAAATGCTCATCAAAGTTATCGCCAGCAGCAATTCAACCAGTGTGAACCCTGAACTACGTTGAGGTGATGAGTTGTTAAATGGTGCCATCATTGCCGGTTTGCCAGAACACTGTGAATGGTGCTGAAGTGAAAATCCCGCTGCCTTCGCCCAGCCTCCCAGTCAAGATACAGGTCAACCCGGTACAACTCGATACCCGACAATTCAGCCAGTTCCTGGGTAATCATGCCTGCGTCGCCGGTATCGTCGGCTTCGCCGCCAGCGTTATAAAAAGTGATATTCATTTCCCACTGGTAACGATCCATGCTTGTACCACTGTATTGACCTTCTTCTATCGGAATTTCAGTGCCGACCAGATCCATGAGCGACTGTGAAAACAGTGCAACCTCAGTATCATCGCTCGCCCGCATGACGCTGCGCATTGAACCTGCCATGATTTCCAGTACGATTGCAAAACTCAAGGCAAAAATTACGAATGCCAGCATAACTTCCAGCAGAGTAAAGCCCTGTGACCTCCGCATGCCTTTGCCAGGCAAAACCATTTGCAGAGACTTCATCCTTCCTGCCTCTCAAGACTTGTTTCACCAGTTAGCCAGGCAACATTTACCCGGTATTCCCGTTCATTGACAGTCAACTCAATGTGACCACCGGTAGAACCTCCATCAGGGAAAAAACGTATACCCGATACGGCCTCGGATGTGATCTCTGAACGCGCGGTTGTGATGGTCAAATCCACACCTTCAGGCAGATTGATCTGATCTCGACCCGGTGCCTGGTAACTGCGGTCTTCAATATTAACCTGAAAAACCTGTTCACTTTTCTTGATAATCGCCATGGCCCTGGTATAGCGCAACGAAGCGACCAACTTTCGTGAAGCAGCCCGCGCCTCTGCACCTGAAATACTGCGTGACATGGATGTCGCAACAAGACCCATTACCAGTGCGATAATAACCATGACCACCATCACCTCAACCAAGGTGAAGCCGCCTGACTTTCTGGAATTCACGGGCTTATGCGATGTCAACTGAAAGTGGGATCCCACCTTTTAATCCCAGCTGTTAATATCCGCATTATTATCCTCGCCACCCTGCTGACGGTCAGCACCATAGGACACGATATCAAAATCACCATGCTGTCCAGGTACAGTATATTTGTAGGGTTGACCCCATGGGTCTTTTAACAGGGAGTTCTTGATATACGGGCCATTCCAGCCGGAAACACCCGAAGGTTCATTGACCAGTTGATCGAGTGACTCTGGTGTATTACCGGTGTCAAGATAAAAGCTCTCAACCGACATCGATATACGGCTGATTTGCGACGAAGCAGCCTTGGCCTTCGCACTCTCAGCCTTTCCGATAATACCCGGCAATACCAGGCCGGCAATTAAAGCCAGAATGACCAGCACCAGCAATAATTCGACCAGTGTAAAACCACTCTGCTTTTTGTTGTACATGTTGTAACGTCTTTCCAAATTCATTCCCGAAGTCTCCTGCCAGGATCTCTGGCTATTTAAACCAGCCTTTTTTGTTTGCACTTAGCGGTTCCTTTTCCAAGGTTTGCACGATATCTGACCGTGCATTTAACCAACCAGTTCATTAATACCCATAATCGCCATTAATACTGACATGACGATTGTACCGATCATTACTGCCATCAACAGCGTTATAGCCGGTGTAAAAATTGCCAACAGGCGGTCGATGGTAATACGCACTTCTTTGTCATAGGTGTCCGCAACTTTCATCAGCATGACATCCAATTGCCCCGTTTCTTCGCCTACGCTCACCATTTGCAGGGCAAGCCGGGGAAACTGCCCGGTCTCTGCAAGGTTGTGAGCCAGCCCACCACCTGTTTTGACTTTCAATGTGGTTGCCTCAAGACTCTGCCGAAGCAAGCTGTTGGACATGACATTACGAGCAATGGAAAGACCCGCCAATAAAGGCACACCATTGGTCAATAGGGTGCCGAGCGTCCGCGTAAGACGTGCAATCTCCATTTTGGAAACCAGGTCTCCGACCCAACGCATTCCCAAAACCCGTGTATCCCAGGCCAGTCGCTTTTCCGGATCGGCCAACATGCGGCGAAACAGGTACATTCCCAGGAAGGCAAGGCCAATAAGACCCCACCAGAAATTTTGCAAAACCCTGCCGACCGCCAATACCATCTTGGTCACCATGGGAAGATCACCACCCAGTTCTTCAAAAATCGGGGTGAACTGCGGGATGACATACACCAACAGAATAACCAGGGAACCACCTGCCAGTATCATTAACATGATGGGATAAACCATGGCTGAAATAACGCTGTCTTTCAGATCCTTTGAGCGCTCCAGATAGTCTGCGAGTCGATCCAGTGTCGTGTCCAGAGACCCGCCGATTTCACCGGCCCTTACCATGTTAATAAACAATCTGCTGAACGAACCGTGTTGCGCGTCCAGTGCGTCCGAAAGACTTCCGCCCTCTCTGACCTGGTCACGTACTGAGCTCACAGTTTGCTTGATACGGTCGTTTTCAGACAACTCAAGTAAAACCTGGAGTGAACGGTCAAGCGGCAATCCGGCACCAAGTAAAGTTGCCAGTTGTTGTGTGAACTGACCGACTTCGCGGCCATTCATGCCACGTCTTTTCAGGCTAAGGAAATCCAGGTTGAAGCCACCCTTGCCCGCCTCATTGGCCGACAGGGGAATATTACCGCTCTCCTGGAGCTTGGCAATCATCCACTCCTTCGAAGCAGCCTCCATTGTCCCGCGCACGGTTTCACCTGATGGGGAAACTGCCTTGTATTCAAATAACGGCATCAGGATTCCTGTGTCACTCTGAGCACTTCCTCAAGCGTGGTAGTACCATTCAAACATTTCAATAAACCATCCTGATACATGGTTCGCATACCCTGCTGAACCGCCATCTCATGAATTTCACCCGAAGTTGCCTGTTGCATGATCAATCGACGGATCGAATCTGTCATCTGCAACAACTCCAGAATACTTGTACGGCCAAAATAACCCGTCGGATTCTCTTCCGTGGCAACTGGGCGGTACACTGTATAGCTATCCTGATCCAAAAATGTCGCGAAACCCATCTCTGCAGCAACTTCCGGCAACAGCTTTACTTCCTCCCTGGCTCCTTCACCAAGCGTTCTCACCAGGCGTTGTGCCAGAATGGCATTGACGGTAGAGGTCAACAGGTAATCTTCTACACCCATGTCCAACATACGGGTAATTCCACCCGCCGCATCATTGGTATGAATGGTGGACAACACGAGGTGACCGGTCAGTGCAGACTGAATGGCAATGCGGGCCGTTTCCAGATCCCGCATTTCGCCGATCATGATGACATCCGGATCCTGACGGACAATGGCCCTCAAGGCATGGGCAAAATCCAGACCGATCGATGATTGTGCCTGGATCTGGTTGATACCCTCAAGTTGATACTCCACCGGATCCTCGACAGTGATGATTTTTCTTGCCGGGGTGTTGATCTGGCTGAGTGCAGTATAGAGGGTGGTCGTTTTACCCGAACCGGTCGGGCCGGTGACGAGGATAATGCCATGTGGCATTTCGAGCTCCTTGACGAAGTCGGTTTTCAACCCCTCGTCAAAACCCAGCGAATCAAAATCCAGCACAATGCTTTCACGATCAAGAATACGCATCACCACACTCTCACCATGCGAGGTGGGTATGGTGGAAACACGCAGATCGAGTTCCTTACCCTGGACACGGTGCATGATACGGCCATCCTGAGGAAGCCGGCGCTCAGCAATATTCAACCGGGCCATGATCTTGACGCGTGAAATGACAGCCGCAGTAGAACTTGCCGGTGGAGCCTCTACTTCCTGTAATACGCCATCTACCCTGTAACGGACCTTAAGCCGGTTTTCGAACGGTTCAATGTGAATATCCGATGCCCTTGCCTCAACAGCCCGTTGCATGATCAGGTTAACCAGGCGGATTACCGGAGCCTCTGATGCAAGGTCGCGCAGATGTTCTACATCTTCCAGATCATCGTCTTCATCGCCGAGCGTATCGACAATTTGACCCATGGCACTACGGCCAACGCCGTAAAGTTTTTCAATACCGTTCTCGATCTCAGAGGCCACACCCACCTGCGGGCAGATGGTCTTACCACTGGCCATGGACAGCGCCTTGAGTGCATATTCATCCCTGGGATTAGCCATTACAACAACCATGTCGGTATCGGTGACACTCACCGGTAACAACAGATTCTGTTTTAAATAACGCAATGACAGCTTGCCAATTTCCGGTGCTTCATCCGGCAAATCGGCCGTTGATATCAATGGCAGATCCAGCAGATTAGACTCTGCTTCGGCCACGTCACGCTCTGAAACGAGCCCGAGGCGGACCAGCAATGTCACCAGCTCGCCGCCATTCTGATCACGAAACGTCTCGGCGCGCTTAAGGTCAGGCTTTTTCAAACGACCGCTTTCGATCAGAAAGGCACACACCTCGTCTTCAACGGTCTTGGACTGATTGTCGTTGTTGGCTTGTAGTTCTTCAGTTGCTTGCACGTAAAATCCCTTGGGAGTTTTATACTTTGTGAAATTATAGCCCTATCTGTCAGTTGGCATACTATGTAGCTGAATACGAAAGACGCCAAACAAGAAGACCATCATCCTGCCCTTACAGTTCCCCGCATTCATGAATCAGTGTTTTTTTGCCATCCCGTGAATTGCTCAATTAATGTCCAGTTGGCCAATACCCACAAAATAATCGGTGCCAGTGGCGGCAATATCAGAACACCCAACTGGTAACACAGGGCAATCAAATCACTTGGAATTCCGGCATCCGTGACCACCTGGCTCGCTGCTGATCCGAAATTAAAAGACAGCATCTTCAAAGACTGCCAGACAACACCCCATACTTGTACCAACATGACGGTCACATAACCGCCCAACAAAATGCCAAGCTTCCTTAGCATGGAAACCCCTGATGCCATCACCAGGCCAAACAGTAACGGTAAACCATAACCGAAGATCAACGGATTAACGATAAACCCCAGGGCCTCACGACTGCCATCCGGAAACTTGAACGGTATATTGGTTTGCACCTGGAACAGATAATGCTTGTCCGGGTTGGGTATGATGGTCTGGAAGTCACTACCCAGAAAAGCTGACAGAATTTCACTGGACAAAATGCGCACCGGGACACCGTGAAAGGCACTCAGGTAAAACCAGAGCATAAAGCCAAAGATCATCCACAAAACCGCCAGGATCAACAATTCGCCTAAGCGTAAGTCCTGGTTGCCTGCTGCTTCGTTCATCATTTTACCCATTGCCGTGCATTCAGAAAGATACGCTGCCAGGGAGAAACCTCCGGCCAGTGTTCCGGTGCCCAGGAAAAGTTAACCGTTCGCAGTGTTCTTTCCGGGTGAGGCATCATAATCGTAATCCGACCATCGTTATTACATAGTCCGGTTATTCCGAGTGGAGAACCATTCGGGTTTTGCGGGTATCCAACCCTGGAGTTTCCTTCCGAGTTGACATACTGCAACGCAACCTGGTTCTGTGGCAATTCCTGGCCGTGGAACCGGGCGCGTCCTTCACCATGGGCAGTTGCCACCGGCAACAGACTGCCAGCCATACCGTTGAAAAACAACGATGTCGATTCGGGTACCTTTACCAGGCTCAGGCGAGCTTCAAACTGCCCTGAACGGTTTGCCACAAAATCCGGCCAGCTTTGAGTGCCGGGAATGATGTCCCGCAATGAGGAAAGCATCTGACAACCATTACATACCCCAAGGGAAAAACGGTCGGTCCTTTCAAAGAAAGCTGCAAACTGGTCTCTTAATTCCGCCTGGAACAATATGGAAGAGGACCATCCGCGGCCTGCGCCCAGACATCGCCATAGGAAAAACCACCACAGGCCACCAGACCCTGAAATGACGACAGATCCTTACGTTTTTCCAGCAAGTCTGACATGTGTACATCGACGGCTCTGAAACCGGCGAGGTCGAAAGCAGCGGCCATTTCAATCTGCCCATTAACACCCTGCTCACGCAAGATGGCAATTGCAGGCCTCGGTTGCTTAGCGATAGCCGGGGCAACCGGGTTTTGTAATGGATCGAAACTTAGCCTTGGCTTCAGATACGGCTGATCCCAACGCAAGCTTCGGGCAAATTCCTCTTCTGCACACACCGGATGGTCTCGCAATTTCTGAACTTCAAAACTGGTTTCATTCCAGGCCTGGTGAAGATGACTCAAGTCACTTTGAAGCGTAGTTTGTCCACCCACACTCAGGTTAAGTGTCTTGCCGGGAACCGCTCTGCCAATATCGGTAACCAGGTCCCCCACGCCATGCTTTTCAAAACACCCAAGCACCGCCTGCTTATTGGCTTCGGTCAGCTGGATAACAGCACCCGGTTCTTCGGCAAACAAACGTGCGCGCAGTTTATCGGGGTCATGCCCGGGAGCCTCCTCGAATGTGAGTTCAAGACCGCAACGAGCCGAGAATGCCATCTCGCAAAGGGTGGTAATCAATCCGCCGTCAGACCGGTCATGATAGGCAAGTATTTGTCCGGCAGCCATCAACTCCTGGATCGCTGCAAAGAACCCTGCCAAATCCGCGGCATTATCCAGGTCCGGAACCTGTTCACTGAATACGCCATGGACTTGCTCAAGGACGGAACCAC
>JAOUCZ010000044.1 GCA_029859505.1 Lysobacterales bacterium
AAAAGTTACTGTACAGGGGCCACAAGGCCAGCTGGGCTGAAATGTTGTGCAGTAAATACACTGCGATGCAAACAACTATAATGCCGATTGATATCGGTATTCGTGTAACTTGCGGCAGTGTCAGCTGCTGATTCAAATATACTCTCCTGAGAGGTCTAACGCTGGGCTACAATATTACAATGACTAAAAAAAACAACCTTGACTCACATCATGTAAAAATGGTGACGGTATACGCATCTTCGAGTGCAGCACTGCGAACTGTTTACTATAACGCAGCAAGACAAACGGGTGAAATTTTGGCATCCGCTGGCAAGTCTATCATCTATGGTGCCGGGGGCGGCGGCCTGATGGGTTCCGTGGCAGACGGTGCGCTTAGCAAAGGCGGTAAGGTCTATGGCGTGGTGCCGGGCTTTCTGCAGGATCTTGAATTGACACATCGTGGGCTGACAGACCTGAAAGTCGTCGATGATATGCGTAAACGTAAGCACCTCATGCTGGAAGGCTCAGACGCTGTAGTGACATTGCCCGGTGGTTCGGGAACTTATGAGGAGTTATTCGAGGCCCTGACAATGAAACGCCTGGGCCAATGGGTAGGGCCGGTCATTATCGTCAATACCGATGGTTTTTATGATGGTCTGTTGAAGTTTATGAGGCATAGTGTTGATGAGCGCTTTATGGGTCGCAATCATTTGAATATGTGGACTGTAGTTGAGAAACCAGAGCAGATCATTGATGCCATCGAAAGTTCTCATGCCTGGGATCAGGACGCGCTTCAGTTTGCCAATGTGACATCTGCAAACGCATGAGTGACCAGGAGCCAACAGTTATAAGGAAGTTTCCGGCAGCACGTGGATTGGCCTGGGTTTCAGGCAGTTGGGGGCTGGTCAAGAGACAGCCTTTACGTTTATTGCTGATCAGTCTCTTTTTTCAGTTTCTTTTAAGCTTTTCACAGATGGGCGCCCTGGGGCTGGTCATCATACTTTGCCTGCCCGTATTGAGCGCCGGATTATTGCACGCATTTTTCCTGGTTGAGCAAGGTGAAAAGCCGATGCTGGCAGTATTGTTCATGCCATTTACGGTTAAGCAAACCATCGGGTCTTTATTGCTATTGGGTGGAGTCGCTATGGTTCTTGCCTTGGTGGTTGTAACGCTGGTGATGGCCGGACAAATGCTTGATATCGATCCGGAAATCATTATCCGGATCGAGAAGGGCGACCTCGATGCTCTGCAGCTCATTGACCCGCAATTACTGGAAACTGCTGTTCTGTCTATGGCCCTGGGTGCCGCCATCAGCGGCACCATTACCTACTTCTCGGTACCGTTGATCTGGTTTCGGAAGCAAAAGACGGGCAGCGCCGTGATAATGGGTTTGAAAGGCCTGGGTCGAAACTGGAAACCATTGCTGGTGATTGGGTTGTTGCTCGGGATACTGGCAGTGCCCATCGTCTTGCTATTCGGTTCATTTTATCTGTCAGCACTCAGCGAAGGAACCGCTTCAACTTTATTGGGTTTCCTGTTACTGATGATAGGCCCGATGTTTCAATTGCTGCTGTTTGGCACCCAGTACCTGGCTTTCAGGGATATTTTTGGTCTGGATGAAGCTGCTACGGGGTCCACCAGTCAATCTGGCGATCAGTTGGTTGCCTGATCTGCTTCTGTTTCGTCTTCTGTTTCTTTTGCCGGGATGAGGATGTTGGCAAAGATGATGCCTACTTCAAACAGCAGCCACATGGGTAGCGCGAGCAAAGTCTGTGAAATGACGTCCGGTGGGGTCAGGATCATACCTATGGCAAAAGCCCCGACGACGATATAGGGCCGCCAGCTTTTTAGTTTTGCAGTAGTAGTTACGCCGGTGGCTACCAGGATGATAGTCGCAATCGGTACCTCAAAAGTAATTCCGAATGCAAGAAACAGCGTCATGACGAAATCCAGATATTTACTGATGTCAGTCATCACCGCTACACCTTCAGGCGCGATGCGGGTCAAAAAGCCGAAGACTAATGGAAAAACAACAAAATAGGCAAATGCGCAGCCTGCGTAGAAAAGGAATACCGAAGAAAACAATAATGGTCGGGCCAGCCTTTTTTCATGTTTGAACAAGGCCGGTGCAACAAAAGCCCACATTTGATACAAAACCACCGGAATTGAAATCATCACTGAGATCAGTAGTGTCAGTTTAAACGGTGTCAGGAAAGGTGACGCCACGTCGATTGCGATCATGCTGCTACCTTCCGGTAACTGCGCCATCATCGGTGATGCCAGGGTCTCATACAGGTGGCGTGAAAATGGTAGTAATGCAATCAGAACGACAACGATGGACAGGCATGCTTTGAGCAGGCGGCCGCGAAGCTCAACCAGGTGTTCGAGAAAAGTTAACTCACGGTCTTCTTGAGTGGTTTCAGGCATCTTCCGGCTTTCCGTTACCTGGTTCCTTTAACGTCTCAGAATCGGATTCGTCTCCCGTCACCGGATCCGGCTCGGTTTTCTCAAATGTGAACTTTTCAGAATCAAAAGCGGGCGATTCAGCCAGGTCTCTGCCGATTTTTTTCAGCTCTTCACTGGTTTTTTTGATTGGTTCAGCAATATCGGCTTCCGCCAATTCTGATTCAATGGTGTTGCGCAAGCTGACCCAGCTCATTCTTGCCTTGCGAACAAAACCACCAACGGTGCGGGCTACACCGGGTAAGCGTTCCGGGCCGAGCACCAGCAGGCCGATCAGGGCCAGAAGAAAAATCTCGGCAAAACCAATATCAAACATCGGTCGGGCGTGTGGCCGTGGTTTTTTCCTCTTTATCTTGTGGTGTTGCAGAAGTCTTTTCCGCGGTTGTTATTTTCTCGGGTTCCTTGTCTTCCGGTTCGTCCTCGATTCCTTTACGGAACCCTTTGACTGCGCTACCGAGATCGGAGCCGATGTTACGTAAACGCTTGGTGCCGAAAACCAGCGCGACAATCACCAGCAAGATTAAAAGCTGCGTGACACTTATTCCACCAATCATGTTTTAACTCCGGGTTATTCTGGATGTATGCAGTTTAGCCCAAACCGGGCGTTTTGGCTTTAAAAAATGGGGAAAGGGCTTTAGCTCAGGAGATACGTCTGCGCAGAACAAGCATTCCGGCGAACATTAATACAAACACTGCCAGCATCTGGCCGAGAGTGCTGAGTGTGGGGATATGCGGGACATCATCACCTGGTTCTTCGACGGGGTTCAGTGAATCGCAGGCGATTGGCGGCGCTATGGCGAGACTTTCGAAGCCGATTTCCTGGGTTGTCCAGACTACTTCTGCTGCACCGGTATTTATATTAATACGCAGTATTTCACTGGGTTGATTTGCTGCTTTTTGATCGTTGATGATACGGCGGTCTGTAATGGCCCATAAAACACCCTGGCTATCGAACGCCAGTCCTGCCTGGTCATAATCACTGATGGTTGTGCCCATGCCCAGCGGCCCAATGATCGTAGGAATTCCTGTAAGCAGATCAATACGGTACAGATTGGGCGAATCAATTTCGCCATTATCGTAGGTTCCACTACCTATGGCGTACAGAAAATCCGGATCGTCATTGGCAGCAATTGCACTGATGTTCACACCGAGCGAGCCCTCTGTTCCAATTATTTCACCAATGCCATCGGCAGGATTCAGCTTATATAGGGTCTGGGTCTGAACTGTTGCTGCATACAAAGTGTTATCGCAGCTGAAGGTCATGCCAAAATCATTGCCGCCTAAAGTTGGAATATACGGAAAATCGTAGAGGGGTTCTTCCGCCGAAATAAATCCGGCATTCTTGTTGATTTTGAATATCGTCCTAGAATCATCATCGACGCCCCATAAATTTCCGTCGGCATCCATGGCAAGACCTTCGGTATCATCACGGGTCTCAGAGCCGGCAGACAGTAAACCCTGACGTTCTTCTATACCTGTCGCAAGGTCGATCTGATAGAGGCTATCCTGGTTTTCGCTACCACTGTCGGAATTGACGCTATATGCCACAGGCGCGCCATTCGCGCTAACGGCGAATAGTGAAGCAACCAGTAATAAGGCAAAGCGGTATTTGTTAGTCATTCAGGCAACGTCCAGCCTTGTTGCATCAGCAACTGGATGATCATGCTATCAGAAAAAATAGCAATTACAAAGCCTTATATAGGTTTTTGAGAGTGCGTTACGCAGCTGTTGCAAAATTACAACAAGTCAGTTTTCAGTTCCTTCCCTGAATTGATAGTGCAGCTTGACGTTTAATGCTTGTTGCAGTTGAGGTTATATAGAAAGTACGGGTGAAATCAGCTTTTGCCATCATGTGGACCATTGGTAAAGCCCCAGCGATGTCGTTTTTTGACAACATGTAAGTTTTTCACTTTCCAGATTAAATTTGCAAGCCTAGCCCTTGGGGATTGCACGAAACATCCGCTGCGGTCACAATTTGAGAATGGATATTTTCAGAGTTTTTCAAGTTGAAGCGGCCCATCGTTTACCAAATGTACCCGAAGGCCATAAATGTGCACGTCTGCACGGTCATTCATTTCGCATTGAGGTACACGTATCGGGCCCGGTTGGCGAGCATGATGGCTGGGTAATGGACTTTGCGGAGTTAAGGCGTATTTTCCAGCCGGTATTTGACCAGCTTGATCATCACTATCTGAATGAGATCGAGGGTCTTGAAAACCCCACGAGTGAGAACCTGGCACGTTGGATATGGCGCAAGCTAACCCCCGCGCTTACCGGGCTAAGCAAGATTATCGTCCAGGAAACCTGCAATGCCGGTTGTATTTATCGCGGTGAATAGGCCGGTGGCGTATTTACCGGAATCTTGATCATCAACTGGAGCAGCACTGTCCTTTGTTTTCGCAAAACGGCTTTTTACTGGATTTGCCGCAACGACACAGTGCGCCATTCATGGTGATACATTCCTGACCCCTCTTATTGTAAATACGAAGGTAGCCGCGGAATTTCAGTGGACCGTCCTTTACACATGTCACCGTGATGGTCTGCGGTCTGCTCACCGGCATCCAATCCGACATCTGGCCAATGGCGCCGCCATCAAAAAACTCGATATCCAGGTGCTTGTCATCGCAAATGGGTTTGTTCTTTGATGCACCACAACGACACAGACTGAGATTATTCGAGTGTGTAACGCTACCGTCCTCATCAATCAGTGTTATGTTGCCGGTCATTTTTAATGGACCGCCGGGAGTAACCAGTAACTCGTTGGCTACATCCAGACGTTTTGGAACACGCTTGTTCCCGCGCTGTTCAAGAAACCAACGATCCAGGGCTTTGTCACCAGTGGATTCATGCGTCTTTGCCGCTGGTTCAGGTGCACTTGGCGTGTCCAGTCCGGGGCTATATTCGTAGGGGTCTGAGTCAGACCAACTGAGGGGTTTGGCATATGCCTTGCTTGTGTCATCCATGACCTAAAGTCTCCAGGAAAATCCGTTTCCCTTTTATACTCGGAATACTAGAATACGCTTTCTGTCAAAAAATACAAGGTCTTAATGAAAAATTTAATAAAGCTTTTGGCCCTAACATTGTAATTTAATACGCTTTTAGCACCGCAGCCGGCTGTGATTGGAGGCGTGATAAAGGGAGATGATTGACTGGGGTTGGTACCTGGTTACCTACGTTATTGTTATGAACGGGCAGTGACCCGCTACGTAACGGTCGAGGCTGGCTTCTAGACGGGTTCCCCGTCACACCTTCTCTCACCTTGTAAATTACGCACCCTACAGGGTGCTTTGCCAGACCTCTGACAGGGTTTTAATGTCTGCGAGCACCTCATCGGTGTGGGTATCCGGGTCGACATCAGCGTAATGCCTGGCGACCTTGCCTTCGGGGTCAACCAGGAATGATTGGCGGCTTGCCAGTTTTACAAGCTTGTAATCCCTTAGTACACCATAAGCTTTTGCCGTATCACCGCTGTCATCCGCCAGGAGGGTAAATGGAATTTTATATTTATCAGAAAACTTTTTGTGCGATTCAACATCATCAACGCTGATCCCGACCACGGCTGCATCAATGGCCTTGAATGCGTAAATATTGTCACGGAAATTACAGGCCTCCGTAGTGCAGCCCGGAGTGTCGTCCTTTGGATAAAAATAGATGGCCAGCCATTGCCCCTTGTATTCCTCCAATGTGTGCCACTCTCCATATTGGTCCTGCAAATTGAAAGAAGGAGCGTCTGAACCTGTCATGGGTGGTTCGCCTGCAAATACAGGTACGCACAAAAACAGTAAAGTAAGAGCTACCAGGATTTTTTTCATTTCAAAGCTTCCTAATTGGAAAACACGATTCTCGGCCGGTTAAACAAGGTCGCTGCAATGGCAGCAAAGCCGAAACCGATTAACAGTGTACTTCCCATTGACATGCTCAGCCAGAGCGGGCTGACGGATTCTCCACGCACAAACTCACCGATCAACAGATTTTGTGAAAACATGGGAATTGCCATCATCCAGGTTTCGGGTTTCATTGGATTGACCATAAAGATCAAGCTGGGAATCATCGGAATCATGAAAACCAGGCCCATATAAGACTGCGCTTCACGCAGGCTTTTAGCCAGTGCCGCCAGTGTGGTTAACATGGCAGCCGCGAGAATAACCACCGGTGCAATTGCCAGCAATATATTGCCCATTGCCTGTCCACTAAGATTCAGATCAACACCAAGCGCACCCGTGGGCAAAAATGGGAAGGCGAAACGAAAGGCCAGTAGTGTCAGAAACAGAGATGCAAATGCATAGGTAGCGGTCGCCGACATTTTACCCAGCATGATCTGCCAGCGTGGAACCGGATTGATCAAAAGGGGCTCCAGTGACTTGCGTTCCTTTTCGCCTGCCGTTGAATCAATGGCCAAATGCATGCCGCCGGTAAAAGCGGTGATCATCAGCACATAGGGCAGCATAATCATGACCAGCATACCGCGGCTTTGTGGTGTGGATAAGTCGACATCCTTGACCATGACAGGCGAGCGAACAGATGGTGATACACCGCGAAGCTGTAAACGCAACTGTCCGATCTGGGCCCCATAGGCATGCAGTAGGCCTCTGACTCGCTGCATGGTAATGCCCGACTCTCTGCGTGAAGGATCAGCGATCAGTTCAATGACGGCCGGTTTTCCTTCTTTCCACTGCTCTGGAAACTTTTCAGGTATACGAATAATGACCTGAACCTCCTGGCTTTTGACAGCGGCCTCGGGGTCTTCGGGAGCCTTCTTGATGATGACACCCTGTTGCTCCAGAAAACCGACCAGGTTGGGTGCGTGTTGAACGCCTGCCACCGGCACTTCCAGCACTTTCTCAGCGTCTTCCTGTTGCTTGCTGCTGGCAAAGTACGCCAGACCAATAAACAAAATGGGAAACAGGATAGGCCCGAGCAGAACCGAGTTGAAAAGTGATCGCCGGTCTCGCAGGTTTTCACTGACTTCTTTTTTATAAACTGTACCGAGACCACTCATGCCAACAATCCCTCTTCACTGCCGATCAGGTGGACAAAAGCATCCTCCAGGCTGTCGCAACCACTCTTTTCGAGCAATTCCTGAGCACTGCCATCCGCTGCAATCTGTCCGTCGGCGATGATGATAATGCGATCGCACAAAGCCGCAACCTCCTGCATGATATGGGTGGACAAAATTACAGAATGGCCTGCTTCTTTAAGACTGAGAATATAGCGTCGTAAGGCGCGGGTGCTCATCACATCGAGCCCGTTACTGGGTTCGTCCAGTAAAACTGTTTGCGGCTTGTGTACCATTGCACGGGCAATGGCAACCTTGACACGTTGTCCCTGCGAAAAGCCTTCGGTACGGCGTTCGATGAAGTCAGCCATGTCTAATGTCTCGACCAATTCGTCTATTCGTGAAGCAATATCCTTTACTGACATGCCATGAAGTTTGCCGTAGTAGGTGATATTTTCCCGGGCGCTCATGCGTGTGTAAAGCCCGCGGCTATCCGGTACCACACCCAGTGTTTGTTTGATTGCCATGGCATCCCTGGTGGGGTCCAGGCCGTCAATACGGATTTCACCCTCATCGGGTGGCAGCAATGAATAAAGCATCCTCAAAGTGGTGGTCTTGCCGGCGCCATTGGGTCCGAGTAAACCCGTGATTTCACCGTCGCGAACCTCAAACGAAATTCCCCTGACGGCTTTGACGTTGCCAAATGACTTGTGCAGGTTGCTTACTTTAATCATGGTTGGAAACCTATTGATGCAAAATATGGATTCATTAACATTTCAGAGGTTCCCTATGGATCGGGTCCCAGCAGGCTGGTGAAAAACGGCGAGGGCTGGATTTGCTCAACGCAACTTGTATCCAGACCTTCAACGGTACCTTTCTGGATGAACTCGGTTGTAATATTGCGCAGACAGACGTTCTTCATCACCGAATGGGCTTGACCACGGGCCACGAGGTTCAGGCTGTTGGGGAAAGTTTCCGCGGTCTGCGAGGCATATTGAGGTGGCGTCACGGGGTCACGCTCCCCCGACATCAATAAAACTGGCAAATCTGACTCGATGGCCTGATGGAAACCCTCAGATACTTCGCCGGCGGGCCAGATCTTGCACTGTAAGGCCACGATTTCCAGTAGCAGGTTGCCCATCAAGGTATCGCTATAGTCTGCAGACATGTCGAAGAACGGGTAGTCCTCACTGCACATGACAGAGAGTTCCATACCTTTGCTCAGCATTTCATTGAGGCCGGTCATGGTCAGGATTGCCTGGGTGGCCAGACGAGAGAGGTTACCGGTGGTTAACGCCTCATGCACCAGCAGTGGAATCATGGCCTGGGTTTCGCTTGCATAGCTGAGAAAACGAATGGCAACGCCCAGGGTATCGGCTGTCAACCGCATTTCTTGTTCTTCACCGCTTACGGGATTGATGATGGTGATTTGCTGCGGTTCATCACGTAACTGCGCAAACAGCTCATTGAGCGCCTCGGCCTGGAGTGGGTAAAGGGAGTTGCAAACCTCGTCGTTGGCACAATCCTCAAATACCTTCTTCACGCTCTGGTCAAGCATTAACGCATGCTCCTGGCCCAGCGCCAGTTGCATGGGAACAACACTGTCGAGTGTCATTGTTCGAACCGTTTCCGCAAAAAGCCTCAGGTAGACCTGTGCTGAGCGTGTACCGTAAGACACACCCATGATGTTGATCTTTTCGTACCCCATGGCTTCGCGTACACGGTTGTAGTCGCCCATAGCAATAGTGGTGGTGTAAAACCGCGGATCTCCATCCAGTTCGGCCAGGCATTTCGCGGTTTCGGTACGGACCAGTTCAAGGTCGAGCTCCTTGTTCAGATCCTCTTCAACTTCAGATGTGCACTCAAGCTTGTTGGAGCCACCAGTACCGCGTTGATCAATCATTACAATATCGCGGCTCTTGCGGATTTTGTTGAGAGTGGACCGAATCATGACCCAGGTTTCAGAAGCAGCCTGTCCCGGGCCGCCGGCAAAAAAGAATACCGGATCAGGCTCGGTAGTTTTCCCTGTTGCTGGTGCAATGGCTATATTCAGACTGATCTTCCGGCCTTCAGGTTCTTCCGGGTTTTCCGGAACATCCAGGGATCCGCAACGTGCGTTGGCGGTTAGATTGGTGCCGGGAAGTGCGAGCGCGCAATTGCTGAACTCTATAGTGTTTGAATCCGGCAAAGCCAAAACCATTGATGGCAGAGCAAGCAACAAGAGTGTCGCGATAATAGAGTGTCTATTCATTTAATTGATGTCTTCTGAATGATTGCAAAGGGTAAACAGCCAATCGGTCTGCGTCCATAGGCTATTTGTCACGATTCGCGATCACGGTATTGCCAGATGGAATGATTGTTGTTAATAAAGCCTGTGAATTCAGAGGGAGTTTCATTCACATAAAGGTTTTTTCGTCCGTATAATAAGCGCTCCCAAATCTCGAACCGGCCACTTCTTCATGCACGCACTGCAAGTCAACAATTTGACCAAAACCTACGCCAATGGCGTCGAGGCATTGAAAGGTGTTTCCCTGGAAGTTGAAGAAGGTGATTTTTTCGCCTTGCTCGGGCCGAACGGGGCCGGTAAATCGACCCTGATCGGAATCATGAGTTCGCTGGTTAACGCCAGTTCCGGAGATGTCAGGGTTTTTGGTACCAGCGTGCAGCAGCAACGCTCGAAAGCCATGTCCTATATTGGACTGGTTCCGCAGGAACTGAACTTCAACCAATTTGAAAGACCCCTGGAGATTATCGTAAACCAGGCAGGTTATTACGGCATTAATCGGAAAATCGCACACGAAAGAGCTGAAAAATATCTCAGGCAGTTACAGCTGTGGGACAAGCATGACAAAATGTCCCGGTTTCTTTCCGGCGGTATGAAGCGCCGCCTGATGATCGCACGCGCAATGGTTAATGAGCCGAGGTTACTCATCCTTGATGAACCGACTGCCGGTGTGGATATCGAAATCAGAAGATCGATGTGGGAGTTTATTCGCGAGATTAACGAGAGTGGGACAACGGTGATACTGACCACTCACTACCTTGAAGAAGCCGAAGAGTTGTGTCGCAATATTGCCATTATTGATCATGGGAAAATCGTCCAGAATACGGATATGAAGTCCCTGCTAGGCACATTGGACATAGAAACCTTTGTGCTCGACCTTAAGGAGCCATTATCAGAGGTCCCACAGGTGGAGGGCATGGAGTTCAAACTGCGGGACTCCTCCACTCTGGAAGCCTCGCTACCAAAGCGAAAGTCGCTTAATTCGCTGTTCTCATCGCTCGATAGCGCGGGCGTACGTGTGCAGAGCATGAGAAACAAGGCCAACCGCCTCGAAGAGTTGTTTTTACGTATGGTCGACAAGGGAACGACGACATGAATGCTCGTGTGAACTGGGTGGGTTACAAAACCATCGTACACAAAGAAGTCACGCGTATTTTGCGTATCTGGGCCCAGACCGTGGTGCCCCCGGCAATCACGATGACGCTCTACTTTATTATCTTTGGCAATCTGATTGGCCGCCGTATTGGAGATATGGGTGGCTTCGATTATATGCAGTTCATCGTGCCGGGGCTGATCATGATGTCTGTTATCACGAGTTCCTACGGCAATATGGTTTCGTCCTTTTTTGGCGCCAAGTTTGGGCGTCACATAGAGGAACTGCTGATTTCACCGCTGCCGAACTGGGTCATATTAGCGGGTTATGTCACCGGTGCAATGGCACGGGGCATTATGGTCGGCTTGCTGGTCATGGTCATTTCGCTGTTTTTTACACGTGTAGAAGTCCAGCATCCGCTGGTTATGGTTTCCGTGTTGTTGTTGACTTCGGTGGTTTTTGCCATGGCGGGTATGGTGAATGCGATATTTGCCACTAAATTTGATGATATCGCCATTGTCCCGACCTTTATTCTTACACCGTTAACCTACCTGGGCGGGGTCTTCTACTCGATCAGCCTGCTTCCCGAGTTCTGGCAGAAAGTTTCTATCTTCAATCCGATACTGTACATGGTCAATGGTTTTCGCTATGGCATCCTGGGCGTGTCTGATGTCGGGATTGTCTATGCGTATATCATCATGGGTGTGTTCGCGATATCGTTGGCCAGCCTGTGTCTGTGGCTTTTACACCGTGGAACGGGTCTGCGAAGTTGATGCACTTATTGAAATCTTAACGACTCATTTTGCACTCTGCGATAGAATATAGGGTTCTGTTACATCAAATTACTGAGTGATTATTAATGACAAATGATTTTAAAACTGAAAAGGCCAAGATTAACTGGCCTGTTACGCTGGTTCTTGGCCTGACATTTCTGGCCGCTGTGACCATTGTGCCCTGGTATGGTTTTGCCTATGGGTTCAGCGGGTGGGCCTGGGCCTTCTTCGCGATTTTCCTGATTACCAGTGGAATTGGCATTGGCAGTGGTTACCACCGGTTGTGGTCGCACAGGGCCTATGAAGCTAACTGGTTAATGCGTCTCTACCTGGCAATTGTCGGTGGCATGGCCGTGCAGAACAGCATACTGGTATGGTGTATTCGACACCGTTTTCATCATAAAGACGTGGATGATAATGACAAGGATCCATATTCCATCGGCCGTGGGTTCTGGTTTGCGCATGTAGGCTGGATGCTGAAGGATTACGAGAGCGGAAGACTGGACTGGAGTGTCGTTCCCGATCTTGAGCGTGACCCGATCGTAGCCTGGCAGCACAAGTATTACTGGCCGCTGGTACTAGTGACCAACATCGGGTTGCCGTTACTTCTGGGTTGGATGGTTGGTGATATATTAGGTGTGTTTCTGCTGGCCGGGGTTTTGCGCCTGGTAGTCAGTCATCACCTCACATTTTTCATCAATTCACTCGCCCATATGTGGGGCAGCCGTCCTTACACCGATGAGAACTCCGCGAGGGATAACTGGTTTCTTGCCATTGTTACCTATGGTGAGGGTTACCATAACTTTCACCATCTGTTTCAAAGTGATTACCGTAATGGCATCCGCTGGTGGCAGTACGATATCAACAAGTGGTTTATCGCCACATGTGCATGGCTGGGTATGGCAAAGAACCTGAAGCGTACACCGGACTTCAAAATCCAGCGTGCCCGGCTGGCGATGATTTTTAAGCGCGCCCAGGCAAAAATTGACCGTTCAACAGCCAACCCGCGTTGGCGTGAAATGCTTGAGACGGAATATGCGCAGTTCAAGGAGACGGTTAACCAGTGGCAGCAGTTGCAAATGGAACGTGTCCAGCAAAGCCGGCAGAAACTGGCTACTGCTATAGATCAAAACGCTTTTACTGCCCGTTATCGGGAGTTGGAAAGAGAGCTGAAAATGCAGCGCAAGCGCGTAACCATGCTCACGGCCCAGTTTATCGGCTGAATTGATATGACATAATGAGAAAAAGGAGCCGGTTGGTTCCTTTTTTTTTCGACTCTGTATCTGTATGGGCGCCAAGGCTGCACGATAGCTTGCTTCAGTGGTATTTTTCGCGCATATACGCTACGGACTCTTCAACCAGTTGCGCCAACACCGAACGGTCAATGTCATCCAATTTCTTCACATAGAGGCAGGATTTGCCCGTTTTGAATTTACCCAGTTTTTCCATTAACTCCGGATTAATGCTAAACCCGGAAACGATATAAATGGACAGGGCCTGTTTACGTGGGGAGAAGCCGGTCAGGAAGAAGTCACCTTCGCGACCGCTTTCGTATTTGTAGTGGTACTTGCCGTAGCCGACAATGGCCGCGCCCCACATTTTTGCGCGATTGCCGGTAATTTTCGCCATCAGTTTCATCAATTCACGGCAGTCATCACGTTTGACCTTGTCTTCGATGCCGGCTATGAAGTCGGAAACCTTGAGCTGTGTCGGCTTTGTCTTATTTTCTGCCATGGTACTGATAACCTCCGCTTTTTATCAGCATAGACGAAAGAATGCTCTTGCGTTACGGGTGGTAGCTTCCGCCAATGCCTCGGGGTGCTCATTCCGGCAGGCGGCCAGCGTGCCGAGTATCCATGGAAGCAGCCGAGGTTCATTACGATGACTTTTAACTTTTGGTCGCAGATTGCGGGGTTTTAGATAGGGTGCGTCAGTTTCGATCATCAAGCGGTCTGACGGAATGTCCTGCATATAATCTTTCATATGCGTCCCGCGCCGTTCGTCGCAAATCCAACCGGTGATTCCAATATGGCAATCCAGATCAAGACATTCATGTAGCTCGGCCTGACTGCCAGTGAAACAATGCACAACCACTTCGTTCAACCGGTCACGGTACTCTTTCAAAATGGCAAAAAAATCCTCATGAGCATCACGCTGGTGCAGAAAGAGGGGCAGGCCGGTCTCGATGGCAATTTGAATCTGTTGTTCAAAAGAAGAACGTTGTGCATCGCGGGGTGAGAAATCCCGAAAGTAATCCAGACCGGTTTCTCCGATAGCGACCACCCCGGGCTGACTGGCCAGTTCTCTTAGCAATGCGTCGGTTTCGCTATCGTAGTCAGAGGCACGGTGCGGGTGTACGCCAGCGGTTGCGAACAGTTTCTGCGGCCATTGCCTGGCCAGTTCAAGCGCATCACGACTGCCCTGGGCGCTGGCGCCTGTGATGATCATCTGGCATACGCCGACTTGAAATGCTGCCTCAATTACCTTTTCGCGATCGACATCGAAAGAGTCATGCGTGAGGTTACAGCCTATGTCTATGAGTTCCATGGCGCGCATTGTAATATTTTTTTTAACATAGATGCTTGCACATGCCTTGAGTTGCCATACAATTCCGCAGATGCAAGTGAAATGGAACGCCCTGTGGCGACTGATGCGGTTCGATCGGCCGATTGGCATATTATTGCTGTTGTGGCCGACACTGTGGGCGTTGTGGATAGCGGGTGATGGCCATCCTTCAGTTAAAAACATACTGATATTCTGCACCGGTGTTGTCCTGATGCGAGCTGCGGGCTGTATCATGAACGACGTCGCCGACCGGGATTTTGACCCCCATGTAGAACGTACCCGTAACCGGCCGCTGGCTTCCGGGGAGCTGACCGTACGCCAGGCCCTTTTAACCTTCTTTGTTTTGATGTCACTGGCCTTTGGTCTCGTACTGATGACCAATGCACTAACCATCAAGTTGGCCTTCGCCGGCGCCTTGCTGGCTTCAAGCTACCCCTTCTTCAAACGCTGGACACATTTACCCCAGGTGGTATTGGGGCTGGCTTTTGGCTGGGGAGTGCCGATGGCCTTTGCCGCTGAAACAGGGCAAGTGGCGCCTGTTGCGTGGTTGATCCTGGTGATCAATGTAATCTGGTCGGTTATTTATGACACCTTGTATGCCATGGTGGACCGTGACGATGACATCTCGATCGGACTGAAATCCACAGCCATTTTGTTTGGCCGGTATGACCTGTTGATCCTGCGCATTCTGAAATTAATAATGATTGCCTTGTTAATGGTTCTGGGGTTAAAGCTGCAACTGGGCTGGCCGTGGTTCACCGGTGTCGCAATTGCCGCAGTTCTGTTTGTATGGCAGCAGTACCAGGTCAGAAATCGTGACAGAGATGCCTGTTTCAAAGCCTTTCTGAATAATAACTGGGTTGGCGTGGTCATCTGGGCCGGTCTGCTCGGTACTTACATTCTGGGTTGATCGATGACACTCTCAATACAAGGATTCAGAACCCGCATTCAACCGCCCGGTGCTGCAGATGAAGAAGCTTTCCTTTCTGCGATGCGAGATAGCATCGGACTGCATCATCCCTGGGTTTCAGCGCCCAAAGACCACGCAGGCTGGCAACGCTATATGACCAGGCTGGAGCGGGACAACGAGGCCGGGTTCCTTGTGAAACGCATACAGGACAATGCTATCTGTGGTGTGATCAATCTCAATGTCATCACCTATGAAGCATTGTGCAGTGCCTATGTCAGCTACTTCGGCGTTGCCGGCCACGCCGAGCATGGCTATATGAAAGAAGGTATGTTGCAGGTAATTCGCCATGCGTTTACCAAACTCGGTTTGCATCGCCTTGAGGCCAATATTCAACCGGGAAACCTGGCTTCAATCGGACTGGCACAGGCTACGGGTTTTCAATATGAAGGTTATTCCCCGCGTTTTTTAAAGATCCGCGGCGAGTGGTGTGATCACGAACGTTGGGCTGTATTGGCTGATAACGACTGAGTTTGGCTGCTGCTTTGTGGGTCGCCAGCCTGGCGATTGACCGGAATTGCACGTGCTGCAACCCATATATCAACACGTTTCGCCCCGGCTCTTTTCAGAACCCTGGCACATTCAGTGACTGTGGTTCCGGTAGTCATCACATCGTCAATCAAGGCAATATGACGGGCGGGTTTACCACTGTCATGCCAGTAGAATGCTCCGCGCATGTTTTTTCGGCGTTGTTTACGGCTCAGTCCGGACTGAGCCTTTGTATTGCGCTGTCGCCTTAGTACACCTGCCCCTAAAGGAATGTTGAGTATCCTGCCGGTATAAGCTGCCAGCTCATAAGCCTGGTTGAATCCGCGTGTAAACAGGCGCAGCTTATGTAGTGGTACCGGGATGATCATGTCCGGAATATCAAAATCCTGCTCACTGACAGACTCACAGATCAAATGACTCAGAACCCGGCCTGCAGCCAGTTGCCGCTTGAATTTGAAGGACTGGACCAGGCGGTTGGCTGGAAACTCATATTGCAACGGGCATACAGTACGGGAGAAGGGCGGCGGATTTTGTATACAGGCACCGCAGATTGTGTCTCTGGGTGAGCCTAGCGGTAACGCACACCGAAGACAACGGGAGCCCAGCCGGGGCAGATCTGCTTTGCATGGTTCGCAAATGCAAATGGTCCCGGAAGGCTGGCCGCAAAGTACGCAGCGGGGTGGTAGTAGAAGGTTCAATGCAGCGGACCACCAGTGGCTGTCAACTTGTAATGTCTTTTGAGGTTGACAGGCCATCAAGTGCTTTTCATACTGCATGCCCCGGTTGGCACTGTTAATACAGCCGACAGCAAAATTGAGGCAGGAGTCTGGAAACTATGAGTACCCCCACAGCTGACATTCGTCATGACTGGCTGCAGTCCGAAGTGATGGATCTTTTTGAACTGCCATTTAATGATTTGTTGTTTCGTGCTCATCAGGTACATCGTTTGTACTTTAATCCGCGTGAAGTTCAAATCAGCACATTGCTCAGCATCAAGACAGGCGCCTGCCCTGAAGATTGTAAGTATTGTCCCCAAAGTGTCCGTCATGACACCGGTCTGGAGCCTGAAACAGTTATGGATGTCGAGGCCGTGTTGGATGCTGCCCGGGCAGCTAAAAACGGTGGCGCGTCGCGCTTTTGTATGGGCGCTGCATGGCGCAGCCCCAAGGACCGGGACCTGGACAAGGTCATTGAGATGGTAAAAGGCGTCAACGAACTGGGTATGGAGTCCTGTGTGACCCTGGGTATGCTCAATGCCCGGCAGGCTGAACGACTAAAGGGTGCCGGACTGGACTATTACAATCACAACCTGGATACCTCACCTGAGTACTACAAGGAGGTTATTCAGACCCGAACCTACGAGCACCGTCTCGAAACACTGGAAAATGTTCGTTCGGCTGGTCTGAATGTCTGCTGCGGCGGTATTGTTGGTATGGGTGAAACGCGGGAAGACCGCGCGGAACTGATCGTACAGCTGGCCAACCTGCCCACGCATCCGCAAAGTGTTCCGGTCAACAACCTGGTCCAGGTTCCAGGCACACCGCTGGATGGTGTTGAACCGATAGATCCGCTGGAGTTTGTTCGTACCATCGCCATTGCCCGTATTGTCATGCCAAAATCCGTAGTGCGTTTATCTGCGGGCCGCACGGAAATGAATGATGAAATGCAGGCGCTATGCTTTTTTGCCGGTGCAAACTCAATATTCTATGGCGACAAACTTTTAACCACGGATAATCCTGAAGCAGCCAGGGATATGGCCCTGCTGAAACGACTGGGTATGCAGACCACCGAACCACGGCAGACTGCCACGGCCTGAATGATGGCTGATTCACCCGATCATCAAACCGGTCTGATGGACCGGTGGTTGGATGCCCGTGCAGCAGACAGGCAAAAACAACACCTCGAACGTCACAGGCGGGTAGTGATTGGTAATCACCCGGTCGAGATACTGTCGAATGAATCACCCTTGCTCAACTTTAGCAGTAATGACTACCTTGGTCTGGCCTCTCACCCCGATCTCGTCAGGTCACTGAAAGATGCGGCAGACTGTCACGGTGTAGGCAGTGGTGCATCGGCACTGGTAACCGGCTACCGCAGGGAGCATCAACTACTGGAGCAGGAGCTTGCGGAATTTCTTCAACGTGAGAAAGTCCTGCTGTGCTCATCGGGCTACCTGGCCAACCTGGCTGTGACTACGAGCCTGGCTGGTAAGGGTGATGTCATCATTCAGGACAAGCTCTGCCACGCTTCTTTGATCGATGCCGCCAGGTTGTCCGATGCAGAACTGTCACGCTACGGGCATGTTGATATGGCCGCGCTGAAAAGACGGCTGGCGTCGGCAAACCAAGGCAATACACTGGTCGTCAGCGATGGTGTTTTTTCAATGGATGGTGATACTGCACCGCTGAAAGAAATGGCAGCCCTGTCCATGGAGCACAAGGCGTGGCTGGTTGTAGATGACGCGCACGGAATTGGCGTCAGCGGCCCCCGGGGCCGGGGTAGCGTGGCAGCTGCAGGGTTGAGCAGCGAAGAGGTGCCCGTTCTGACGGGTACACTGGGTAAGGCATTTGGTTGTTTTGGGGCATTTGTTGCCGGTTCCGAAAAACTTATTGATCATCTCGTCAATGAGGCTCGCAGTTATATCTATACCACCGCAATGCCGCCGGCACTTGCGGCCTCGGCGCGCGCAGCACTGCGTCGTGTGATCGAAGATGACTGGCGGCGTGATCACTTAAAGGCCCTGATCAGACATTTCAGAGGTGGCGCAAAACGTCGCGGCCTGGCGTTAATGGCCTCGGACTCGCCCATCCAGCCGATGGTCATTGGTGACAGCCGGGTGACACTGGAACTGGCTGCGTTTTTGCAGCAAAAGGGGTATCTTGTGGTCGCCATGCGACCGCCGACAGTGCGCAAAGGCACCTCACGCTTAAGAATTACCTTGAGTGCCGGGCACCGGGCCGAACAACTCGATGGCCTGCTTGATGCCATCGCACTGGCAACCGGTCATGCCTGAAAACCTGAAAATCATTACATATG
>JAOUCZ010000004.1 GCA_029859505.1 Lysobacterales bacterium
CGGCACCAAGATTTGAACTCGGGACCTACTGATTACAAATCAGTTGCTCTACCAGCTGAGCTATACCGGCACTGGGTATATCAGGGGGGAGGGATTTTATGCGCTGAAAGCCGTCAGTGCAATGTTTTTGATACAAATTTATCCTTCGATTGCCTCATCCACGTCAACCGTTTCCGATTCGGCCTCTGCACCTGCTTCCGGTTCAGTCTCAGCACCCTCTTCCGGAATGCCGTCAATATTGTTTTCGGACAGGTCTTCAGTGCTTTCCGCAGCATCAATTCCGGCGTCCTGATCAGATGGTAGATCATCTTCGGTTTCGCTTGTATCAACGGGTTCTGTGTCAGTAACTGTTACTGGCGGATCAACTGCATCCGTATCCAAACCTTCACCCGTTTGTCCGTCATCTTCCACCTGGGCTTCCTCTGCCGCTGTATTGTCATCAGTTACTGACTCTGCATCAGTTCCGGTGCTTTCAGCTGGCAGTTCGTCCTCTTCTTCCTGGACTTCTTGTACCAGCGGAATGTCGACTTCTGCCACTGCAGTTTCCTCAGCACTCTCACTGGCGCTTTCACCCGGCTGCGTAGCTTCTTCCACACCAGTTTCCTCTGCCGGCTCAATGTCAACTTCGGCCACCGCCGACTCCACAGCGACAGGTTCAAACAAATCCTCTTCCGGGCAGGGCAAAGGCCGCTGCATGAAATCATTCGGCCGGTTCTGCATATCCAACATGACCTTTCCGGAACCGGGAGTCTGTTCATAATCAAGCCAGTAGCGGGACTCCGGTTGACGCTGTACACTAATCATGGGTTCATAACCCCTCTCTTCCAGCCCCTTTTTGCGTCTTAAGGCATTTTCCTGACGCATGAAATAACCCAGCGAAATGCCATTCCTCATTTCGCCGTCATAAACAATGCCGATATCTTCCAGACCCAGTGCCTGCAACGAAAATAACGCCTGGTTTGCCTCCAGAAGTGATTCATAGGGCGGCATGAACACCCAGTAACCTTTTTCCACCAGTGCCTGGGTCTGGCGTTCACTGATTCGGTCGGAAACCTCAAGTAATAACAACCGGGTTTCATCTCTATCCTCGATTGTATGGAATGGACCCAGGCTGAAGCACTGGCGGTTGCCGGATAACAGATCCTGATCCTCCATCATCTCGCTAAAAAGGTGAATGGTCGGGATATTGTTGCTCTTTATCACGGCCCGGTCCGCCTTTGGCTCAGGCTGTACAACGGGCTTGTCATCCCGAAACCCCAGCAAAAGCAGGTTCGCTACAAATAGACTGATAACTAATATTCTTAACATCGGATTATTATATCTTTGTTTTATGGAAGCTGACTTCACCGGAATACAAGGTCAGGACTTCTTTGCCGGTATCCAACAACAGTGCACCTGACGTATTGATGCCATTTGCCGTTCCCTTCAGCACACTTTGTCCGGCAAAGACCTCAATGGTTTGCCCGTACAATCCATCCATTGTTTCCCAGGCATCTTTGAATGGTGCAAAACCCTTTTTAGCAAACAACCCCAGTCCGGTAATCAACTCCTCCAGCAGCAGGGTGGCAAGGATATTACGCGAACCAGCCGGTAATTGGGAATGTACATCCGTCCATGGCTGGTCAATCCCGGCCGTTTCCACCGAGTCCGGCATATGGACATTAATACCCACTCCCACAACCGCATGGCATGGCCCCTGGGAATCACCCTGCACTTCCACCAGGCAACCGCATAGTTTGCGTCCATCCAACAGCAGATCGTTGGGCCATTTGACCGAGTGCCCTTTCAGACCCGCACGACTCAGGGCATTGGCGGTTGCAAGCGCAACCACCAGTGACAGACAGCCGAGTTCTGAGAGTGCATTCTCAAACTTCCAGCCCATCGATAAATAGAGGTTTCTTGCATAGGGAGAGTGCCATTGCCTGCCACGCCGGCCGCGGCCGCTGGTCTGGTGCTCGGCGAGGATGGCTGCAGCGTGCTGGTCTTCGACACTTAAACGATGCAATGCTGAATTGGTTGAGTCCAATGATGATTCAACGATCAGATCACCCAGTTGCTCGCGTACCGCCGGTTCCAGTCCGCCAAGAATCAATTGATCGTCAAGAAGCTCGAGCGGTTCCTGCAGCAGATAGCCCTTGCCGGCCACAGCGTCGATATCGATGCCGAGCGAACGGAGGCTCTCCACATGTTTCCAGACCGCCGTCCGACTGCAGCCCAGTTCATTGGCGATAGCCTCCCCGGAGCGGGTTTCATGCACTGAAAGATAGCCTGCCAGGCGCTGAATAATTGCATTGCTCATGCGTAAAAACCCTGTCAGTGTTTGCGTGTAAAAATGTGGATTCGCTCAAAGCGGAATTCGGTACCCTTGCGCAGTTTACGCATATTCGCCCGATGGGTGAATAGAATAAACAGCGCCAGGATGGCTGAAAATATCATCAGGGCATTGTTATTCATCGCCCAGGACGCAGGTACCAGGCTGAAACTCGCAAGCACCGTGGACAGACCGACATAACCGGTCATGATCAGCGTGATTACCCAGCAGATAACCAGCGGCAGCAGCAACCAGGGTTCTATAACGATAAGTGCCCCTACGGCAGTCGCCGCACCCTTGCCGCCGCGAAACCCATGCCAGACAGGGAACACATGCCCAAGCACGGCAGCAAACCCGCATACCATGACAAGCGCGCCTGAATTTAGGACATCCGGTAAACCACCAAAATTAAGTGTTGGTATCCACCAGGCAGCAAGAAAACCTTTACCGATATCGATCAAAACCACACCGATGGCAAATAACAAACCCTGGGTACGAAACGCGTTGGTACCACCAGCATTGCCACTACCCTGGCTGCGAATATCGACTTTTTTAAGCCTGCCCAGCAACAAGCTCCCGGACACTGAGCCCAGCAGGTAAGCCATGACAATTTTTAAAACCAGTGCAGCCATAATTCCCTATGGTTCAATTTAAATGAGCGGGTTGCGGCACGAAGCCGACAACCAGGCCACCAGGACCCAAATGCACACCCAGTGCGGGCCCTGCCTCGGATATATGGCAGGAATGCACGCGTGTATGCCGTCCCAGTATATACCTGCGTAACTCCCGCGCGCCTTCCGGATTTGCGCCGTGGGCAATAAATACACGATAGCCTGTGTCCTTGACCATTCTCCGGACCGCAGCCTTACCCAATGCAGCGGGGTTGGCACCGATTCCGGTGGTGATGCCTGCGAGGCCAAAGCGGCCGTTTTTAGCTGTTATTAACGGGCTGATATGCAGGAAGTCGGTCACTTTCTTGACCCAGGCAGGCAATCGTCCACCACGTACCAGGTAGGACAGGTCTGCAGCCAGTGCGATCACCCGGCACAGGGGCTGGCTTTCTGTTAGCAGGGATTCAATCTCATCCATTGTCATTCCCTGCTGAGCTGCCTGCGCAGCAATCACGGCCAGTAAACCCTCCCCGCAGCTCGCGCTCTTGGTATCGAACACACGTACGCGGCCGTCAAATTGCTCCGCCGCCGTTTGCGCAGCCCGGGTTGTACCGCTTAATTCACCCGACAGACCCACGGACAGAACGTCATAACCATGACCTGTGAGAAGATCATACATGCGGGTGAAATCCCCCACCGGCGGCTGCGAGGTTTTAGGTGATTCCTCGCTCTCTTCCAGCATGCGGTAAAGATCCGCCGGCATCAGTGAAACATAGTCGATGTACTCTTTGGCACCAAAATTCGAGCGGGCTGACACCATATGTATGGCCAGCCGTTCCTGCTCCTCAAAAGGGATGTCAGCCCCGGAATCCGTCACGATGGCAACCTGGCCAACCTGGTTCATCAGGTTGTGCTGGCGTTTCATATCATCGGCTTTTTGTTGATGGAGTTCGCCGAATTGTTCACATGCCAGGTATGCCTCTCCCGGGTTATTGACATGAATATGTACCCGAACACGTTTGCGGCCACCGGCCACAACCAGCGAACTGCAGTCCAGTTTTTCCAGCTGTTGCATGATCTCGGAGCGGTCGAGGGCATCGCCCTCAATCACACACTCCGTGCAGAACCGGTGCGCGGCCGGATCCATTTCCATGGCACTGCCGCCAAGCGAAAACATGGCTTCCATATCTACCTTATCGACTTCCGATTCACCGTTCTCGATAAAGCTCCAAACACCTTCCAGCAAATCTACAAAAGCCTGTCCGCCGGCATCGACCACACCTGCTTGTTTCAATACTGGCAGCAGATCGGGTGTCCGCGCCAGCGATTCTCTTGCTCGTAACAGGCCGTACTCGATCATCTCGCGGATATCTTCAACACCTTGCCGGGATTTGTCCTCAAGCGCGGATGAAAAATCCTCCAGCACTGTTGGCAGAGTCCCGGCCACCGGCTCTGACATGGCCGTCCAGGCGGCCGTAGCCCCGGCACTGGATGCCGCTGCCAACCCCGCTGCATTCATGGACTCACAGTCATCAAGTGCCTCACTGAAGCCGTGAAAATACTGCGCCATGATGGCACCGGAGTTGCCCCTTGAACCATCGAGGGAAGCACTGGCGACACGTGCCATCAGCTGTTTTATTGAAAGATCATCCGTTTTTTGCACAGCTTCGTGTATGACCTTGAAGCTGAAAACCATGTTGGTGCCGGTATCACCATCGGGTACCGGAAAAACATTGATCTTGTCGATATATTCGCGACGCGTAAAAAGACGCGCGATGGCGGCGGTCAACGCCTTCACCATGCGGCTCGAATCAATATAAGAGATGGTATTGGTCAAAACTTCGTTCCAGCAGGAATTCGCCAGTAAAAAGTGTAGTGTAGTGCAGAAATTATCAGCCAAGAATATTTATTGGCGAAAAAAACCGGAATTTGGTTGAGTTCGCATTCCTGGCAGGTAATTACCAAGGGTAAAACACGTGGTCTGCATCATCACAAATCGTACCGAATGCTCCATTATTAACGGCTCAATGCACAATGCTGGGCCTAATGGCACATTTGGCACAAAACCTGCATCGTTATAATAGCTATCAGTACAGGAGAAAATGATGCAAGACGAAAACTTTTTTGACAGCATTAAGAGAAATCTGAATGGCGAACCGGGACAACCGATTGTATTGGGTGTCTGCAGGACTCTGGCCGAACGCCTCAACCAGGAAGTATGGCTGATCAGGCTGGCTGCGATTGTGCTGGGTGTTTTTTACAGCTTTATTACGCTGGTTGCCTATATTTTGCTGGGACTGTTCATGGACGAGACCTCACACCGTACCAAGAGCCTGTTCGAAGGTCTTGGCATATGGTTCCGGGAGTTAACTGAAAAAGTGGGAAGAATGTTCAATGACAATGTTGGCAATGGAAACAGTTCGAACAGGGATTACTAATAAGCGCTGCGTAAGTTTTACGCACCGTACTCAATTTTGAAGCGGTAATCATCAGCGACTACCACCTATTGGTTCTGCATGACTCCGACAGGGTATGTCGTCGTTGGTCTCTTTCATCCACCCAACCGCACCAGCACCAGACCAAAAAACCAACCCTTCATTGCTCAGACTGCAGAAAAGCGGCGAGTTTCTGAGCGTCAAACGGCCAGAATAATTCCTGCTCATTGTCAGTCCGCTTCAGCACCGGGATGTGAATTTCGTAAAGCTGAAGCAAGCCGGGATTATTCTCAATCTCAACTTTGGTATAGCATTCACCATATCCTGCGGAGTGCAGGAGTGCTTCGGCTTCATCGCACAAATGACAGTGCTCCGTGTAATATAAGATAGTCTGACGCATGGAGTTGTCCTCGAACTGGCCTTTTGAATGAGTTGGATCATCGCATAACAAGCAGGGAAGCATGACATGGCTGTCAGTGTTTTTGAATTATTTAAAATTGGAATCGGGCCCTCGAGCTCACATACCGTCGGCCCGATGCTGGCAGCTCATACTTTTGTAAAACGGCTGCAAGGTGAGGGACTGTTAGATCATGTTAGCAGCCTGGAAGTTACGCTTTTTGGCTCACTGGCCTACACCGGCCGAGGCCATGGAACAGACAAAGCTGTATTACTGGGCCTGTCCGGCGAACAGCCTGACCTGGTTGACCCTGACAAAATCGACGCCACAGTGCAGGAAATACAAAACAGCGGCTTTATCAAACTGGCGGGTCAATTCCAAATTGCCTTCTCCGGAAAAACCGACCTCGTTTTCAATAAACGTGAAGAACTGCCTCACCATACCAACGGAATGCGCTTCAAGGCGTTTGATGAAAATGGCGATATTATCCTCCAACGCGAGTATTACTCTGTGGGTGGGGGCTTTGTAGTCAACCAGGATGAAGCGGCAGCTGACCGCATCGTCAAGGATGCGACGCCTTTGCCCTATCCATTCAGTAGTGGAAACGAGCTACTTGCACTTTGCGCCAGCCACAACCTGAGCATCGCCGACATCCAGATGGCCAATGAGAAACAATGGCGTAGTGAGAAAGAGGTTCGAGACGGTCTGCTCAACATCTGGAATGCGATGCATGCCTGCATCAAGCGCGGATACAAGGCCACCGGGGAGCTACCCGGCGGACTCAAAGTGCATCGGCGCGCACCGTCTCTTCACCATGAGCTGAGTCAGTCGAGTGAATCTGCTGACAGGGATCCGCTGAAAATCATCGACTGGGTTAACCTCTATGCACTGGCCGTTAACGAGGAGAATGCCGCAGGCGGACGTGTTGTCACCGCACCAACCAATGGTGCAGCCGGCATCATTCCAGCCGTTCTCAATTACTACTATAATTTTATTCATCACAGTAACGAGGACGGTATTATTGATTTTCTCCTGACAGCTGGTGCCATAGGTATCCTGTATGTACTCAATGCTTCAATTTCCGGTGCTGAAGTCGGGTGCCAGGGAGAGGTTGGTGTAGCCTGCTCTATGGCGGCTGGTGGTCTGACCGCAGCCATGGGCGGCAGCATGAGCCAGGTCGAAAACGCGGCTGAAATCGGTATGGAACACAACCTGGGCCTGACCTGTGACCCGGTAGGCGGACTGGTTCAGATACCCTGTATTGAACGAAATGCCATGGGCTCCGTCAAAGCCATCAATGCGCAACGCCTCGCCATGCAGGCGGAAGGTAAACACAAGGTGTCACTGGACAAAGTCATAAAAACCATGCGGGAAACCGGTGCTGATATGCAAAACCACTACAAAGAAACCTCACGCGGCGGTCTGGCCGTGAATGTCATCGAATGTTAAATCCCCGCAACATAAGAACAGCAGTTTTCGCCTTTTGCATGGTGGTCATTTTTGCTGCGTCTGCTGGCGATATGTATAAATGGAAAGACGACAATGGTGTATGGCATTTCAGTTCAACCCCCCCCGAAACCGATCAGAACTATAAAACCGTTGAGATGCCGGCCGATCCGAAGCCAATGGTGGGTATGCGTAAACTGGGGCTCGATCGGGAGCCTGAATACTCATTTATCAACAATATTTGGGGGCCGGTAGAACTGGAGCTTGAGTTACATGATGCGGAAAACGTGATATCTGAACCACCACTGCCGGCACGCCTCACATTGGCCGGTCAGACCGAGAAGCGCCTGCTGAAAATCCAGGCAGCTGATCCAACCCTGGGTTTCAGTTACCGCCTCTCCTACAGGCAGATGATCGGCCCGCCGCTTAACCAGCTGCCCCCGGAAGTTAACTACTACCCGCCGTTTCCGCATGGCCTGGAGTTTCCCATCAGCCAGGGCTTTGACGGTGATGCCACCCACAAGGAACCACCCAATCAGTATGCCGTGGATATTGTCATGCCCATCGGCACACCCATACTCGCCGCACGATCCGGTCGTGTCATGGATATGGAAGACGATTTTCACGGCGCAGCACAGCAAAAGCGCTACCTGACCCGTTCCAACCAAATTCGCATACTGCACGATGACGGCACCATGGCCGTCTATGCACATTTGCAGCCCAACAGCCTCAAGGTAAAGCAGGGGGTAATTGTAAAAAGAGGTCAGTGGATAGCGAATTCGGGGAACACCGGTTACAGCAACGGTCCGCACCTGCATTTTGTGGTTCAACTCAATGCCGGTATGTCGCTGGAATCCATTCCTTTCCGGTTTGTGACGCCAGATCTCGGCACCATGACACCCTCCGACCGGATGATGATCAGTGGTGTAATTCCGGTTAAATAGTGCCGGGTTGTGGTCAGATCGACCTCGTCAATGCCGAAAAGAAAAAGCGCTTAAAATTCAGTCTATTAGTAGCAGGGATACTGTAATTTATCTTGGTTGTTTTTTCAGGACGCTGTCCTATACTCAATACAATAAGAATTAGAAACACATTAAAGCCGAAGAATCAGCTTTTCATACCATCACACACCGGGAATCATAAGCAGCCATGAACAGCACAACTGTACAGTCTCTATTGCTCTTAGCCTTGACCACGTCTCTTTGTTTTGCAGATGCCACTGTTCCTGTCGCCGATATCAAAAATAGCCGCGACAGCGAATTGGTCGGACGCCTGGACGGTTCATATATCATTTCTTACAGTCAGAGCGATTTTGATGAAGGCACTTTTCCTCTTTCCGAGCTAAAACCGGTAAAGGGAAAAAAGGACAGTAAAAACAATTACGTGTACGCACCAGATCAAGCAAAGACTGTAGAAGGAAAACGTACGCGAATTGTTTACCTCACTCGAGAGGGGGCGTCAACGCTGGAGGTGGTCAGGACGTATCAAAAAGAATTGCAGGATCAAGAAGTTGTCGAACTATACCAGTGTAAAGACGCAGAATGTGGTGGAAATAGCACGCGCAGTAGTGGTGGTGGCGGTGGCAAACAGAGCCTGGGCATGTTTTTGTGGCCCTCGAGTAAAATCAAGGACGGGAATTTCTCCAACGGTTCCTGCGCACAGACCATGAGCATATCCGATCAAAGGTATTCATTGCTGTATTTACCCGACAGCAGTGCCTATGTTTCTGTTCTGGCTTATCAGTTGACCGGGGGTTCATTTTGTGGCGCCATTCGTGGACGGACGGTTGCCATCTTAGACATCGTACAGGTCGAGGAGATGGAATCCACCATGGTTACCGTCGAATCGAAAGAGATGGCATCAGAGATATCAGGTACCGGTAAAATTGCGCTATACGGTATTCATTTCGATTCAGACAAAGCGGACCTGAAATCCTCTTCCAAAGACACGCTTGATCAAATCAATATCCTGCTAACAGATAATCCGGATTTGAAACTACTAATCGTGGGTCACACGGACGGCATCGGATCCTACGAGTTTAATCTTGACCTCTCCCAGCGCCGGGCCGAGGCGGTCGTAAGAGCACTTAGCAACGATTATGGCATCAACGATCAGCGCTTATTTGCGGTTGGGGTGTCATTCGCCAGTCCGGTCGCCTCGAATAAAAGCGAGGAAGGGCGCGCCGAAAACCGCAGGGTTGAATTGGTCGGACTGGAAACCAGCCAGTAAACCGGCAAGCGAAAAACAAGGGTTGCCCTCCTTTGGATGGGATTTTCTGCATCACTACGATGTAACACCCACCGCCGGCACCATGACACCCTCCGACCGGATGATGATCAGTGGTGTACTACCGGTGAGATAGCACCGGTTGAAGAGTCATTCGTTACGCTTTTCAGGCAGCGCTGATTTCAAGTTACTGATTTCGTGATAAGACGCAACCTTTCGATCCAGTTTCTCTGTTTCCAGAAAAAGGGCGAATGACTCACTGTAGACATCCCGTCGATGCTCCCACCACGTTTTAAACCCCGGGCGCGAATAGTAGGTCAACATAAGACGTTTCCAGCCTGTCCAGACTTCCTCGTCAAGATAACCCTTTTGGTTTTGATAAAACATATTTTCAAAGTAATGAAAGCATTGGAAAAACAACTGCGAGATACGCGCTCTTTCGTCAGAGCTCAATTGATGGTAATCCTCCATCGCCTCAACAAACAGGTTGGAAAGCTCCGGGGTGCTGGCCATCGTATTATTTAAAGCACCAAAGTCAGATACGACCGCCTGGTAGGTTGAGGTTCTTTCTGCTTCGGTGTTTGTACGTATCTGAATGGCTAGATAAATTATCGAAATAATCACGGCAATAGAACCTATGATTTCACCGATATTTGCGACTTGATCCAGTGTCATTGGTTTGTCCCTGTTTGATTCGACCCGAGTCACTATAGCCTCATCAGTATCATGTGTCACAATCGGCGGACGGCACGGCAGGTGATCAAATTCTGAACTATACTTAAATAGAATCCATACCGATCAAATAATTGGGGGTCAGTACCATGTCAATGAAATGGACTATTTTTGCATTAACCGTTTTGACGGTATTCAGTGTATCGTCTTTTGCAGCAAAACCTGTGCGGGAGCCGGCCACAACGGCACCGGAAGTGTTCTCGGTCAAAGTTGATTATGTCAATGGTTTTATCATCGTTGATGGTACTAATCTCGACCCTGCCTCCGCTTCCGCGACCATAGCAGGCGTTAACCTGACCGTTGACGGGAGTTCGACAGACACCGCTCTGCTGTTTCCCTTTTCCGTAGATGTTTCTGCCGTTGTTGATGAACTCGGCACCTATGTATTGATAGTCACTACAGATGGCGGAAGTTTTAGTGTTTCTACATTTATCCCCTTTGCGCTTGTAACTGCGCCACCCCCACCCCCGCCAGGCCCGGACTGCCCCTGTTCAACAGAATGGGATGAAAAGAGCACGACTGCCTCGCCCAACGGCTTTGCCGGTTTGACCCCTTATTGCGGCGAAGATTATGGAGATTTCATTACTGTTCAGTTTTACGACATACCCGAATCCAATTACTGGGTATTGTGGACCTCGTGGAATGCCGCTGAAAGCACCGGCTTTTGTGAACTGTACATAGACGGGCCTTATCGCCCACTGACTACCCAGGCACAGTTTGATGCCTGCGCGGGCTATTTGAATAACATTATCACAGTGTGGGGCAACCAGAATAATACCTGTTTCTACTAGGTCCGGCTCACTCAGCCACCATGCTCCGAATTGGCATAAAGAGCACAAGAGCAATCAAAACCAGCTAACTTTGGGTAGAGGGGAACCATGCCTTTTCGTTAAGCTTCAGATTAGAAATGTCAGGGTAGTTATTGATTTTAAAGGTAGTAATCTTCATGATCATTTAATATACTCTGATTGCAACGTCTAAAACTGTATGGATACATCTGCGGAGACAGGGAAATGTTGGCACTCGTTTTATTGTTTTTGGTAACGTTAGTAATTTCAATATCTGTTATCTGTTTATGGCGTTTGGTATCTAATAAACATATTTTAACGCATGGCTCGCTGGTTAAACCTGCAGGCAAAACACGGATAAGACTCACGGCCCGGCAGGGCTACATATCGGCAACAAACCACAGTTCCAAGGTTAGCACCAAGACTCCCTGGGGTTGGTAGGATTCTTTAAAGCCCCGCTTCCACATTTCAGTTCGCCAACCGGTAGGGCCCGGATATTCGACATCATAATGATGTGTCACACTGGTGGGGCGACTCTGTTAAAATTCGCGTCTTGAATACCGGCCAGAATTCCACCCATGTCAGAACTTCAACAACAAATCGCCCGTAGACGTACATTTGCGATCATTTCACATCCGGATGCGGGTAAGACCACGCTGACCGAAAAACTGTTGTTGTTCGGCGGTGCCATCCAGATGGCCGGTGCGGTCAAGTCCAAGAGAGCGGCCCGCCATGCAACATCCGACTGGATGAAACTGGAACAGGAACGTGGCATCTCGGTCACCAGTTCGGTGATGCAGTTCTGTTACAGGGATTACATTGTCAATTTACTGGATACACCGGGTCACGCGGACTTTTCCGAAGACACCTATCGCACCCTGACTGCGGTGGATTCTGCCCTGATGGTGATCGATTGCGCCAAGGGCGTTGAGCAACGAACCATCAAGTTGATGGAAATCTGCCGTCTGCGCCAGACGCCGATATTTACCTTTATCAATAAACTTGACCGTGAGGGCCGCGAGCCAATTGAACTACTGGACGAGGTCGAGTCCGTTTTAGGTATACAGTGCGCGCCTATCACATGGCCGATCGGTATGGGCAAGCGCCTCAAGGGTGTCTACCACCTGCTCGATGATGCCGTACATCTATATGAGTCGGGCAAAAACTATGTCACCCAGCAGGCTGAAGTCATCCAGGGCATCGACAACCCCTTACTCGATGAACGCCTGGGTCAATACGACAGCCAGGAGTTACGCGACGAAATAGAACTGGTCCAGGGCGCCAGCCATGAGTTTGATCCACAGGCGTACCTCGACGGCCATCAGACACCGGTCTTTTTTGGTTCTGCCATCAATAATTTCGGTGTAACTCCGCTGCTCGAATCATTCGTTGAGCACGCACCTCCACCCGAATTCCGGGCAACCACCGGCCGTGACGTGCTAAGCGATGAACCCACCCTGACCGGTTTTGTTTTCAAGATACAAGCCAATATGGATCCGGCCCACCGTGACCGCATCGCTTTTATGCGTATCTGTTCAGGCCGTTTCGCGCAGGGCATGAAAGTAAGGCACGTCCGGCTCAAAAAAGACATCAAGATTCCGAATGCGCTGACGTTCATGGCACAGGACCGGGGTCATGTTGAGGAGGCCTGGCCGGGTGACATCATTGGCATCCACAATCATGGCACCATCGCCATCGGCGACAGTTTTACCGAAGGTGAAAAGCTTCAGTTTACCGGTATCCCCAACTTTGCTCCCGAGCTATTCCGGCGCGCACAACTGCGTGACCCGCTCAAGCTCAAGGCCCTGCAGAAAGGCTTGCTGCAGTTATCCGAAGAAGGGGCAACCCAGTTTTTCAGACCATTGCTGGGCAACGAACTGGTCCTCGGCGCAGTGGGTGTGCTGCAATTTGACGTGGTTGCCTATCGGCTGAAAAGCGAATATAACGTAGACTCTGTGTTTGAGAACGTTAACGTGCAAACCGCGCGCTGGGTCAGTTGTGATGACGAAAAGATGCTGAAGGAATTTACAGACCAGTTAATGAGTAACCTGGCCCGTGATGCTGCGGATCAGCTGGTCTACCTGGCACCAACCCGGGTCAATCTGCAATTAACCGAAGAGCGCTGGCCGGATATCAGGTTTTCCGCAACCCGCGAAACCCTATTGTTCGCAGAATGAGCACTTGAGCACCGCTTCAAACCGAATTCGAGACCTGTTCCCCGACAAGGGAAGACGCAGCCTAATTTGGGGCATTGCCTTGCCGATCATGGGCGGCATGATGTCGCAAAACATTTTAAACCTGGTGGATATTGGCATGGTCGGCCACCTCGGTGATGCAGCACTGGCAGCCACCGGTATCGGCAGCTTTACCAATTACCTGGCCATTTCCTTCATTATCGGCTTATCAGCAGGTGTCCAGGCCCTGGCGGCACGGCGACTGGGAGAAGACCGGCTTGACGAAACCGCTGTACCACTGAATGGCGGACTGTTCCTGGCACTGATAATCGGTTTGCCGCTGTGCGCTGTTTTGTACCTGGCCATACCTGCTACCTATTCTTTCCTGAGTAACGACCCCGAGGTTATTGAGCAGGGCGTCCCCTATTTGCAGGTCAGAATTCTCAGCATGGTCGCGGTGGGTATGAATTTTTCTTTCCGCGGTTACTGGAGCGCCATCCACATGACCGGCGTGTACCTGCGGACACTGCTGATAATGCACGCCTGTAATATTTTTCTAAACTGGGTACTGATATTCGGTAACCTCGGTGCACCGGAAATGGGTGTGTTCGGTGCAGGGCTTGCGACCACCATATCGTTGTATATCGGCACTGGCCTGTATTTCTTTTTTGCCTACCGGCACGCACGTGACAAGGGTTTCCTGAATCGTGTTCCCACCCGCAGCACCCTGTGGCAACAGCTCAGGCTTTCTCTGCCCGCGAGTCTTCAGCAGGTATTTTTCTCAGCCGGCCTGGTGACGCTGATGTGGATTGTCAGCCAGATTGGCACAGCTGAAGTCGCCGCGGTGAACGTGCTAATGACTTTTCATATCACGGCCATCCTGCCTGCCTTCGGACTCGCACTTGCGGCGACCACGCTAGTGGGCAATGCGCTTGGAAGAGGTGACATAGAAGATGCCGTCTTGTGGGGCTGGAATGCGGCCGCCATCAGCCTGGTTTATGGCATTCTTATCAGTCTGCTGCTGATCCCGTTTGCCGACCCCTTACTCGGTCTGTTTCTCACCAACCCCGAAACCCGTCAACTGGCCTATTGGCCGATGATACTCTGGGCCCTGGTGATCGGTTTCGATACCACCGGCATGGTCTTGATGAACGCTTTGATTGGGGCTGGTGACACCCGCCGCAGCATGTGGATCAGCGTTATTGCCCAGTGGGTATTTTTCCTGCCGTTAGCATTTGTCGCCGGACCGGTACTGGGTTTTGGTCTACTGGGGATATGGCTCGTGAACAGTGCCTACCGGACCGGTCAGGCGGTGGTATGTATACAAAGCTGGGCCGCAAGACGTTGGGTCGGAATCAAGCTTTAGTTTGCCAGCCACCAAGAAAGCCGATACATTGCGCCCTTAAGAAAAAAATAATCAAACCCACCTTAAGATTTATTGGAGCATCGAATGATTAGCAGCATTGCCTTTGGTTTATTCGGATTGGCTGTATTAATCTCGGTTGCCTTTTCATTTTCCCGGCACAAGAAATCCATTGACTGGAAACAGGTTGCGGCCGGTATTGGTTTGCAAGTCGTTTTTGCGATCATTGTCATCATGGTACCAGGCGGGCGTGAATTCTTTGATGCCATCAGCCGGGTATTTGTGAAGGTCATCGACTTCGCAATGGTCGGTGGAGAGTTCATATTCGGCGACATGACCAGCTACGAAAAATTCGGGTTCATTTTTGCCTTCCAGGTGCTACCCACCATTATCTTTTTTGCTTCCCTGATGAGTGTGCTCTATCACATCGGTTTGATGCAGAAAATTGTGCAGGGCATGGCCTGGGTCATGCAGAAGTTTTTACGTGTCAGCGGTTCTGAGTCACTGTCGGTCGCGGCCAATGTATTTATCGGTCAAACCGAGGCACCGCTGGTGGTCCGGCCGTATATTGCCAAGATGACCGAGTCAGAGCTATTCACGATGATGGTTGGTGGTATGGCCACCATTGCCGGCGCTGTACTGGCTGCCTATATCGCCATGCTCGGTGGCGCGGATGAGGCGCAAAGATTGTTCTACGCCAGGCATTTGCTGGCCGCCAGCGTAATGGCAGCCCCGGCGACTATCGTGATTGCCAAACTGCTGAGACCGGAAACCGAGGAATCCCTGACCAAGGGTACGGTGCACCTGGAAATTGAGAAGACCGCAACCAATGTCATCGAGGCAGCGGCAAATGGCGCGGCAGATGGTGTCAGGCTTTCATTGAATGTTGCCGGTATGTTACTGGCGTTTGTTGCCCTCATCACCATGATCAACTACCCATTGGCATGGATTGGTGAAATTACAGGTATTTCAATCTTGACCGGACAGGAACTGAGCATGTCATTGATCCTGGGTTATCTGCTGTCACCACTGGCCTGGATCATCGGCGTTCCATGGAGCGAAGCAACCATCGTTGGTGGCTTGATCGGTGAAAAAATTGTCCTCAATGAGTTTGTTGCCTACCTGCACCTGGGCCAGATCAAGGATACTCTCTCAGAACATTCCGTATTGATTTCGACCTACGCCCTGTGCGGCTTCGCCAACTTCTCATCCATCGCCATACAACTCGGTGGTATTGGCGGCCTGGCACCCAACCGCCGTTCGGATATCGCACGCCTGGGTTTACGCGCAGTACTGGGTGGAACACTCGCCACCATGATGACAGCCACCATTGCAGGAGTTCTTACCCAACTGGCAGCTTAGGAGCCTGTTGGATTTAACATGTCGAATCACTCACAATTTGACCTGCTAAAGGAACGGCGTTTCATGCCGTTCTTTATTACCGGTGCGCTTGGTGCCTTTAACGACAATGTGTTCAAGAATGGGCTGGCTGCAATGCTGGTTTTCAGCAGCGCCCAGTTGGCCGGCCTGAATACCAACCAGATCGTCAACCTCAGCGCGATGGTCTTCATACTGCCGTTTTTCCTGTTTTCGGCAGTATTCGGTCAAATCGCGGACAAATACGAAAAATCGATACAGATCAGACGTATCAAGCTGTTTGAAGTATTTATCATGCTGGCTGCCACACTCGGTTTCTGGCTCAATAGCTTGCCCCTGTTACTGATTGTCCTGTTCATGCTGGGCTTTCAGTCCACCATGTTTGGCCCGATCAAGTACGGCATCATTCCCCAGGTTCTGAAAACCCGTGAGCTGATCGGTGGTAACGCACTGGTCGAGATGGGGACTTTTGTCGCAATTCTCGCTGGCACCATTGCCGGCCCCCTGTTGATGGCAATCGATGCAGAGTGGCCCGTCTGGGTGAGTGGTACGGGCCTGGTGATCGCTATCGCCGGCTACTGGGTAAGTCGCGGTATTCCCGAGGCGCCACCGGTTGCCCCGGACCTGAAGGTCAACTGGAACTTCGTCACCGAAACGATCAGGAATATTGGCTTCATCGGGGAGAATCGTGTTGTTCTCAACAGTGTGCTGGGTATTTCCTGGTTCTGGTTTTTTGGTGCAACATTCCTCGTCCAGATCCCCAGTTATTCAGAAAATGTTTTGGGTGGCGATGCTGCTCTCATGTCCACTTTGCTGGCCATGTTCATCATCGGTATCAGCAGCGGTTCGCTGTTGTGTGAACGTCTTTCCGGCGGACAGGTTGAAATAGGACTGGTGCCGCTCGGTGCAATAGGACTGACTGTTTTTGGCATTGATATGTACTTTGCCAGTCCCTCCACACTCATGCTTTATGTGGGCCTGGGAGATTTTTTTGCGGTGGCGGCCAATTGGCGAATCGTGTTTGACCTGTTGATGATCGGTATATTCAGCGGCTTTTACATCGTACCCCTGTACGCTTTGGTTCAAGAGCGCACCACGCCAAGCCATCGTTCCCGGGTAATTGCCGGCAACAACATCCTCAATTCCCTGTTCATGGTAGTTTCCGCGATTATCGCCATGTTATTGCTAGGTAGCGCCGGTTTTACCATCCCTCAATTATTCTTGTTTACGGCCCTCCTTAACATGGTTGTGGCCATCTATATTTTCAGTCTTGTACCCGAATTCCTGATGCGCTTCCTGGTCTGGATACTGATTCACACGATTTACCGTGTAGAGGTCAAAGGGATGGAAAACATACCGGATAGCGGACCGGTCATCGTTGCAGCCAACCATGTCAGTTTTGTTGACCCCTTAATCGTCGGCGGTGTCATCAGGCGCCCGGTACGTTTTGTCATGTACCACAAAATCTATAACACGCCGATAATGAAGTACGTTTTCAAAGCCGGTAAAGCCATACCCATTGCATCCCATGCTGAAAGCCCGGAAATACTCGCAAAGGCCTATGAAAGCATGCATGAAGTGCTGGGTGATGGTGACGTACTCGGCATTTTCCCGGAAGGCGGTATCACCTCGACTGGTGACATCATGACCTTCAAAAAAGGGGTTGAGAAAACTGTGGGTGAGCAACCGGTTGACGTAGTGCCAATGGCACTTTGTAATCTGTGGGGTTCCTTGTTCAGTCGCCGCGACCCTCTACACAAAAGAAGGCCTTATAAATTCCGGGCATTGATTGAATTGCGTATTGGGCCACCCATTCCACCTGAAGAACTGACAGCTGAACGCCTGGAAAACGAGGTTCGCGAACTCAGGGGTGAAGATCGTTAGCCTTACGGCCTTGGAGATGAACATTTCCAGCAATGGGTAAAGGCCGGTTCCTGTGGTGTGCCGCACTTCGGACAGTCCCAGGCCTGCATGGGTTCACTGTTTTGCTGATCATGCAATTCCCCGATTAACTCTTTCGCACGAGGGGCATCACTTTCGTTCAGCACCCATAATTGCGGAACCACTTCTACGAATGGTAATTCACCCGCACCTGACGTACCGAACTGATTTTTCAAAAAGGTGTCGATACCATTGGATTCAAGCACTGACTGGTAATGACCCACCAGCATAATATCGAAATCTTCAAAAACCTTGATCATATCCATACATCCTGAATCTGAATCCCGAAAGATACACTACAATGGCAGACACTATGAAAAAAATCACACGAAGCAAACAGGACTGGCAGGCACAACTCGATGCCGAACAGTATCGCGTCACCCGTGAAGCCGGCACCGAGGCGCCACACAGCGGTAAATATTGTGATCATACCGGGGAAGGCTTCTACCTATGTGTGTGTTGCGAACATCCCCTGTTCGATTCCGGGAGCAAGTACCACTCCGGTTGTGGCTGGCCCAGTTTCCATGGCGAGCTTGATACGGCGGAAGTGGTACAGCGTCCGGATACCAGCCATGGAATGCACCGCATCGAACTTTTATGTCCCGCCTGTGACGCCCACCTGGGACACATCTTTCCCGATGGGCCGCCACCAACCGGACAACGATATTGCATCAACTCGGCATCACTGAAATTTGTGGATGATATAAATCACAAAAAATGATTCTCCGCCTTTTATTGGTTTTGTGTCTCACCGCCTGCTCCGGCCCGTCCTATTACCTGCAGGCGATGTCGGGCCAGAACAAGCTGATGAAGTCGCGTCAGGATATTCAATCACTCCTGGATGATCCGGCAACCCCGGAAGAGCTTGCCGGTCATCTTAAGACCGCTGAACAGATCAAGGAATTTGCACAAGACGAACTGGATTTGCCGTTAGACGGTAGTTACTCGAGCTATGTTGAAGTTGAAGGCGAGGCGTTGGTATGGAATGTCGTTGCCACCGGGGAGTTCTCCCTGCAGCCGAAAAAATGGTGTTTCCTGGTGGCAGGTTGCGTGCCCTACCGGGGATTTTTTGCAAAGCAAAAAGCCCGGAAATCCGCCGATCGTTTGTCTCAAAAAGGCATGGATGTCATTGTTTCACCTGCCGCTGCTTATTCCTCACTCGGGTGGTTCAACGACCCCCTGCTCAGCACCATGTTTTCCGATTCAGATTCCCGCCTCGCCGCCTACCTCTTCCATGAACTGGCCCATCAACGTCTGTATAACAAAAATGACGGCCTCTTCAACGAGGGATACGCCAATTTTGTCGAGCAAGCCGGGGTCAGGTCATGGCTGGAATTCAAGCAACGGCCTGATGAGCTAAAAAGGTGGCAGCAACTTCAGGAAGTGAGCAGTGATTTTTCCAGCCTGGTGGGAAAATCGCGTACTGATCTCTACAAGCTATACCACAGCAACCAGACCGAAACTGCCATGAGGCAGCAAAAAGCGGAGATCTTTGCTTCTCTTGAGCATGACTATCACAAACTCAGCAACGAAAAATGGCAGGGAAAGCGTTACTACTCATCCTGGTTTAAAGAACCTCTCAATAATGCCAGGCTGGCACTGTACAATACCTATGAAGGCAGCCATTGTGCATTCCAGAGATTATGGGATCAAAGCGGGGGTAACTGGCAGAAGTTTCACCAATTGGCTGAACAGAAATCCTCACTGCAAAAAGATGAACGGCGGGAATGGTTGAATCAAACATGTCCAGAGATTGCACCGCAAACCGATTTGTGACAACTTGCTCTCTGAATCACACCGGCGTGTTGTAAAAATTCATGACCCAGAACAACGAATCCCTTGCTACAATGCGCGCGCTGACCCTGTTCAAATACGGCGCCAATTTGTGATTCGAATAAACTCCAGAGCATCCATACTGATAACGGCCATAGGCGTCGCCCTTATGGTGTTTTGGGAGCCTGTATTCGCTGACGAAACCGGTGTACCGCAACTGTCCTGCCCCGGACCAAGCCTTGCGCCGATGGTTGAAAACACGCCGGACCGCTCAGACTCACCCATCTCTGTGAAAACACGGCAATTCGATGCCAGGAAAATGGGAATGGCCGTGGCCCGCGAAGAAGTGGAGTTACGCCGTGCAGACCAGGTACTGACTACCGAACTGCTGGAATACGACACACAAACTGAGATCGTTACGATGCCCGGAAAGGTGTCTTACGAAGATTCGGTTATGTACATCAATGGCACCAGTGCAAAATACAACTTCCTCGAAGAGAGCGGTGAATTTATTGATGTCGATTACGGCATTGTAGGCTCCAGTGCAAGAGGTACGGCAACGGAGGTTACACTCGAGGCAGGCGATCATTCCATATTGCATCACTTGCAGTTTACGACCTGTCCGGGAGAAACACCCGAATGGCTGTTGAGAGCAAAGGAACTCGACCTGGACTTTGAAGAAGGCATGGGCACCGTAAAGGGTGCGCAGCTCAGGTTCTTTGACATACCGTTTCTGTATCTGCCCTATATGACATTTCCCATTGATGACCGCCGCAAAAGCGGTTTTCTTTATCCATATATCAGTACCGCCAATGACAATGGCTTCGAATTTAGCATTCCCTATTACTGGAACATCGCACCCAACCAGGACGCCACCATTACGCCTCGATACTTCACCGAGAGGGGCTTCATGCTGACAGGCGAGTACCGGTTTATGACTCGGCGCACCGTCGGTGAACTGGATTTCGACTACCTGCACGATGACAAGAAGACCGGGGAAAGGCGCTTCCATTACCGTTTTGCCCATACGGCCCAATTCAGTCCCCGCTGGTATAGCCAGTTACTGGTTGACCGGGTCAGTGATGATCAGTACTTTCAGGACTTCAGCAACAGTTTGGCCTCGGCTTCAAGACAGTATCTGCGAAGCAAATACGGCATTTATGGCAGCGGCCGCTTCTGGCAATTGCGGACTTATATCGATGATTTCCAGGTGGTTGACGAGGCTGTTAACCTGATCAACAAGCCCTACACACGCCTGCCACGTGTTGTCTTCGATCTTGATCAGCCACTGGGCATCAGGGGCCTGGGGTTTCAGCTGGACGCAGAACTGGTTTATTTTGACAGGGATATCGGCGTTACCGGTGCCCGCCTGGATATTTACCCGCGTTTTATGTGGAACATCGAAACCAACTGGGGCTACGTAAGGCCAAGTGCAGGTTACCGCTATACGCTTTATGATCTGAATTGGCACCAAGTACCCGGCGATTTGGACAGAACACCTGACCGGGGCACGGAAATTCTCAGTTTCGACACCGGCCTGTTCTTTGAACGAGATGGCAAAAATGGAAACCTGCAAACGCTGGAACCCCGTTTGTTTTATCTCTATGTACCGTATGAAGACCAGAAAGGTATCCCCATATTTGACACGGCACCCTATACCTTCGGTTTCAGCCAGTTGTTTCACTACAACCGCTTTACCGGTGCAGACCGCCAGTCAGATGCCAACCAGTTGACGCTGGCCCTGACCACCCGCACCATAGACCAGGTCAATGGGCGTGAACTGTGGAGTTTGAGTTTTGGCCAGATTCTCTACTTTGAAGACCAGAGAGTGCTATCGATCGACGACATACCCTTGCTAAGTGAAGATTCCTCCCCGTTCATTGCAGAGTTAGTGGTTAACCTGACAAATCGCCTCAACGCCCGCATCGGCACGCAATGGAGTTGGCAAGATAATAATTTTGATGTCGCCGTGCTGGGCGCAACTTATACCTCACCCCGCGGTTTGCGTCTGGGTGCAGAATACCGTTACAGACGCGGCAGCGTTGACCAGTTTGATATCCGCTACTACCAGCCAATCAATGAGAGCTGGCGTGCGTTGGCCCGGGTAAACTATTCATTGCTGGATTCCGATTTGTTGTCGGCTGAAGCAGGCATTGAATACGATAGTTGCTGTTGGGCAATTCGTATGGTCGCCAAACGTTTCCTCAGAAACCGCGAGGGAGACCATCGTGATGCCCTCTATGTCCAGCTGGTACTCAAAGGGCTGGGTGATTTCGGGCGTAAAACCGCACCACTTTTTTACGACCTTGCCTACTGATACTCGATACCTCCCGGCAAGCGACTGACGAGACAGGAACATGCTCAAGACACAGATCAAGACAAACGATATCCTCCAGGGTGTACGTTATGAAATCCGCGGCGAACTGGCCGCACGTGCCGTCGAGCTTGAGCGACAGGGTTACGAGATTATTTCACTGAACATCGGCAACCCCGGTCTGTTCGGTTTCCGCACGCCGGAGACCATGCGACTGGCGATGATTGAAAACCTGGGCCAGAGTGAGGCCTATTGTCATCAGAAGGGCATTTTTCCAGCCCGTGAAGCAGTCGTGATGCAGCAACAGGGACGCGGCGTGATGGATGTCACGGCAGACGATGTTTTCATAGGCAATGGTGTCAGCGAGTGTATCGACCTGACCCTGCGTGCGATGCTCAACAGTGGTGACGAGGTTTTGATTCCCAGCCCGGATTACCCCTTATGGAGCGCTTCGGTTGCCCTCAACCACGGCACGCCGGTCTACTACCGTTGCCAACCGGAGAACGGTTTTCAGCCCGACCCGGATGAAATACGCAGCCTGTTGACCAAACGCACCCGTGCGATTGTGCTGATCAACCCCAACAACCCTACCGGTGCAGTCTACAGCCGTGAACTGCTTGAAGAAATTGCGGCCATTGCCGAACAGAATCAACTGGTGGTGTTCAGCGACGAAATATACGACGAAATGCTTTATGGCAACGCGAAGCACATTCCAATGGCAACACTGGTGCATGACACCCTGTGTGCGACCTTTAATGGGTTGTCCAAGGTTTACCGGGCCTGCGGTTACCGGGTCGGATGGGTGGCTTTTAGTGGTGACAGGGAAAATGCCAGGGACTACCTGCACGCAGTCGAACTGGTCGCTTCGTTGAGACTATGCGCCAATGTACCCGGACAATGGGCCGTGCAAACCGCATTGGGAGGCTACCAGAGCATACTGGAACTGACCTCCCAGGGTGGTCGCCTGTTCCAGGCGCGGCAGGCCGTCATTGATGGCGTCAATAACAGCAAATTTATGTCACTGGTCGAACCCGACGGTGCAATGTATGCGTTTCCTGCCATTGATACCAGCATGTTCAGTTCATTCGATGACCAGGCTTTTGCTATGGAGTTGCTGGAGAAAAAACACGTGCTGATTGCACCGGGCAGTAGTTTCAATGTGCCCTATCGGAATCATTTCCGGCTGACCACTTTGCCAACCGACCGCAAGATGCAAACCGTTTTTGAGCGCATGGAAGACGTCCTTGAAAGCATGCAGACGAGATGAAAACAATAGAAATCCTGACGACAGCTGTCTCTGGTATCGGTTAAAATAGGCGGTTCGGTATTAAACAGGCAACTTTTTGGTATTGCTACACTCAAATACCGGACAAAGGAATATGGGAAAATCCCGGAGACAAGTCTTTATGAGAAGTTTTAAGCACCCTGCAGTTTGGGTCATGTGCATCGCCCTGCTGTCACCCGTGGCAAGCAATACGGCGATGGCGCAAAACACTGTCCAGATCGATTCTATCGTTGCACTGGTAGATGACGACGTCATTCTTCGCAGTGAACTGGAAATCGCCACCAAGGGTATCGTCGATAGAATACGTCAGCAGGGTGGAGATCTTCCACCGAAAAGCCTGCTTGAAAAGCAGGTACTCGATCGGTTGATCATCCGTCGTCTGCAACTGCTCAGGGCATACCAGACGGGCATCAGGATCAGTGATGCCGATATTGACCAGTCGATGATGATGCTTGCCCAGCAGAACCAGATTTCGCTGATGCAATTGCGCCAGGTGATCGAGGCCGATGGCGAAGATTTCGCTGAGTTTCGCCAGAATATTGGTGAAGAGATGATGACCGAACGCCTGCGCCAACGGGTTGTCAACAGCATGGACCCCATTACCGAAACCGAAATTGATATCCTGCTGGCTTCCGAGGGTTACAGCACCGGTGAATATAATATTTCACATATCCTGATCGGTATGAGTGAAGGCGCCACACCACCACAGATTGCCGCCGCGGAAACTAAAGCAAACAATGTTTACCAGCAACTGGAAGAAGGTCTGGATTTCGCATCGGCCGCCATCAGCTACTCTGATGCACAGGAAGCGCTGGAAGGTGGCCTGGTCGGTTGGCGGGATCTTAATTCCGTTCCGGTTGTCTTTTCCGAGTCGATCAAAAACCTGAGAGCAGGCCAGATGACGACACCGATCCGCAGCCCTGCCGGCTTCCATATTATCAAGGTCAATGATTACCGCGAGCGTTCCCAGGTGTTGGCAACCGAATACCATGCCCGCCATATCATGGTCGAAACCAATGACCTGGTCGGCCCAAGAGAGGCCATGGAGCAGATTCGTGACATTCACCAACAACTCATCGACGGTGCAGATTTTGCCGAGCTTGCGAGGGAATACTCCGATGACGTGTCGAGCGCCAACCTGGGTGGCGATATGGGCTGGTTTTTGCCAAAGGCATTTGGCGAGCGAATGGAGCAAACTCTCACAGCAATGGATGATGGTGAGATCAGCGAAGCGTTTCAAACTGAATCGGGCTGGCACATCATCGAGCGCCTTGGTACACGTGAGAAAGATGTCACCGTGGAATCCACCCGTAATGCAGCGCGTGCCAACCTTCAACAACGAAAAATGGATATCGAGGTTGAGCAGTTCTTGCAGCAGATGCGTGACGAGGCCTTCGTAGAAATCAGGCTGGATAGCTGAGCACCGTTTCAGCTTCGGCAACATAACCGCCAGGCAAAACATGCGACAGCGATCATGATTAAGGAAAACCCCGTGCTCGCCCTGACACCCGGCGAGCCTGCCGGTGTGGGACCCGAATGCACCGTGCGCCTGGCCCATGAACATCCCCAATTACGTCTGCTGACCGTTGCAGACCCCCAATTATTGGCCACTGCTGCCGATGCCCTCGGGGTCGATATAGCGGTCAAAGCCTGGCAACCCGGTGACAAGATCATGCCGGGTCAAATCAACTGCTATCCCGTGGCAATGGCTCAAGCGGTCAAACCTGGTCATCCAGATCCTGCCAATGCGGCTTACGTGGTAGAAACGATAAAATCGGCCGTCAGGCTAGTACGGGCCGGCCACGCTTCGGCACTGGTCACCGGACCGGTACACAAAGGTGTCATTAATGACGGTGGGATCGCGTTTAGCGGCCACACTGAACTGCTTGCTGAGCTTGCCGGCATGAAAAAGGTGGTTATGATGCTGGCCGCCGGAAGTCTGCGGGTGGCACTGGTGACGACACATCTGCCACTACGCGATGTAGCCGACGCAATCACCATTGAGAATGTCCGCAGCAGTTTACGTATTACCGATAAGGAACTGCGTACCCGTTTTGGAATCAGCGATCCGGTGATCCAGGTCCTGGGGTTGAACCCGCATGCAGGGGAAGGCGGTCACCTCGGTCATGAAGATGCCCAGGTTATTCAAAAGGTCATCGAGGAATGCAGGGCGGAAGGTATTCAAGCCCTTGGGCCGGTACCCGCTGATACGGCATTCACGCCCACCCGGCTGGCGGCCTGCGATGCCGTGCTGGCTATGTACCACGACCAGGGACTACCAGTGCTCAAACATGCGGGTTTTGGCAAAGCTGTCAATATCACACTGGGTTTGCCATTTATCCGGACCTCGGTTGATCATGGTACCGCTCTGGATATCGCCGGAAAAAACCGGGCCGACGCCAGCAGCATGTACACCGCCGCCTGCGCTGCACAGGACATGTGCCGTTGAGACACAAAGCACGTAAACGGTTTGGCCAAAACTTTCTGCATGACCATCAGGTCATTGATCGGATCATAGCGAGCATCGCACCCAGATCATCGGACCTGCTGGTTGAAATCGGTCCGGGCCAGGCAGCACTTACCCGGCCTTTGCTCGACAGCGGAGCTGAACTGCACCTCATCGAGCTTGACCGCGATCTTGTCGCAAAACTCGAGGAACAGTTTGCCGGCAACTCCAATATCACCATTCATTCCTGCGACGCGTTAAAGGCGAACCTGCCTGAATTGACCGGCCATCGGCCGTTCAGGCTGATTGGCAACCTGCCCTATAACATCTCCACACCACTGATATTCCACATACTGCAATGGAGTGACCTGGTGGTTGATATGCACTTCATGCTGCAAAAGGAAGTGGTTGATCGTATGGCTGCCGCACCGGGTAGCCGTACCTATGGCCGTCTGTCGGTGATGACCCAGTTCCGTGCCGATGTCAGGCCGCTATTTGATGTACTGCCGGAAAGTTTCTCACCGGTGCCAAAGGTTTGCTCGAGCATCGTCCGTTTACAACCCCTTAAAGAGCCGCCTGCGGATGCGGGCTCGTTTGAACGACTGGCAAAGGTAGTAACCGCCGCATTCTCAATGCGTCGCAAAACACTGCGTAATAGTCTCAGTAGTGTTTTATCCGAGGAGCAGATCATCGAGGCAGGCATCGACCCGGGACAACGTGCGGAACAACTCGACCTGTCGCAGTTTGCCGCACTTGCCCGATCACTACCGAATGATGCAAACTGAGCATCAATAACATTCCCATTGGCACAGAGCAGTTGTCATGACAAAAACACTAATCGTTGATGTGATCGCACAACCCGAATTTCTCGGCAAGCACGAGGATAAGTTTGCCTTCGCCTATACGATTAACATCACCAATCGCTCTGAGCAAAACATCACCCTGCGAAATCGCCACTGGATCATTACGCATGCCGATGGTGCAACGGAAGAAGTGATTGGCGAGGGCGTTATCGGTAAAACACCGGAACTGGCTCCAGGTAAATCCTACAGCTATACCAGCGGAGCACTGATTCCCACCCCGATAGGTTCGATGCGGGGTTCTTACGGTTTTGTCACCGACGACGGCGTTTCCTTTCGTACGGAAATTCCCGAGTTCACCCTGCACACACCTGACGCGCCGCTGCATTAGCCGCTCTGGGTTACCATAATGAGTACCTATCTGATTGGCGATATACAGGGTTGTTATAGCTCGCTTCATCGTTTGCTGGAAGCCATTCACTTTGACCCGGAAAATGACCGCTTGTGGTCATGTGGTGACCTCGTCAACCGAGGTGGAAAATCACTGGAAGTATTACGCCTGTTAAAAAGCCTCGGGTCATCGGTCAGTGTGACACTCGGCAACCATGATCTACACCTGTTAGCAAATTACCACCGGTATCCACAGGGAAATTCAGGCAATTCTGAATTTGATGCCATATTCGCTGCTCCGGAATGTGACGAGTTGATTGAATGGCTGATCAAATTTCCACTCGCCAGTTGGTCCGAGGAGTTTCAATTACTGCGTGTTCATGCCGGCGTCATACCACAGTGGGACTGGCAGGCTGCGATCAGCGCATCTGATGAAGTATCCACAATTTTACAATCCGACCAGCGTGGTGAATTTTTCAAGCGAATGTACTCAAACAAGCCCAGGCTCTGGCGTGAAGAGAGAACCGGTTGGAAACGCGTGCGCCTGATTACCAATATTTTGACCCGCCTGCGTTTCTGCGATGAACTGGGCCGCGGAATCTATAACGTATCCGGCCCACCGGGATCCCAACCGAACCACTACAAACCCTGGTTCAAGCACAAACACCGGCAAACCCGGGATATCACCGTCGCTTTCGGACATTGGGCAGCGCTGGGCTTGCGTGTGAAAAAACGCTATTTCGCCATGGATTCCGGTTGTGTATGGGGCGGCAGGCTAAGCGCCCTGAAACTGGAAGACCACACCATCTACCAGGTCAAGTGCACAGAAAACTAATGTGGTGCGCAACAAGATATGCGCCACGCCATGACCCAATCTTACCTTTTGCCTTTGCACTTGATGGTTGAAATTTCATCAGGGCGCCAAGGCTGCACGGTACCTTACTTCCGGACTCGCTCAGGCACATACCCCAGGGCACCCTCTCGACCGTTTTACAGTCTCACCTTGTCCATGTGTCGCTCATACTCGGCTTCCTGCCTCGTAAGGTCCTGAAGTAAGGTACCGCACACCCTCGGCTTTGTGGGTAACCTAAAAACGTTGGTTTCAGATAGAAGGACTTAGGAAAGGTTGAAGCTGGGGTGGGGTATTCACTTACCAGGACCTTACGAGGCAGGAAGCCGAGGAAGAGCCTACACGGACGTACTTGCGGCGTGTCATGGTAAGTGAATACCCCGCCCCAGCGCCCCCACTTTGTGAACAGAAAGAACTTCAAGTAAAACCACCGCGTAATTGGCGTTATCCAAGTGTGCGGTTAAGCTCAATAATCCGGTAAGCAAGTTTGTTCTTGTCATCAACCGGAAAAAGTTCTTCGGAAATCTGTGACCATTGCCCATCATCCCATTCGGGAAACCAGGTATCCGCCTCCGGTTCGATATCAATCAAGGTAAGCACCATTCGCCGTGCAAGCGGCAGGGCCAGCGCATATAACTGGCCTCCCCCGATCACCATGACTTCGTTGGATTCCGAAATATCAACAGCACCTTCAAGCGAGGTGGCAAGATCGACACCTTCAGCATGAAAGTCGGGATTCCTGCTTACTACGATGTTCTGGCGACCCGGTAATGGCCGGCCAATGGCCTGCCAGGTCTTGCGGCCCATCACGATGGACTTGCCCATGGTGGTCTTTTTAAAATGCTGTAATTCTGCGGGCAAATGCCAGGGCATGCGACCTTCCAGGCCAATCGCCCTGTTGTTACCCATTGCTGCTATCAATGTGACCGACTTTTTCATTTCAGACTGCTATCGGTGCCTTTATACCGGCATGACACTGGTAGTCTTGCAGATCGAAATCTTCAAAATCAAAATCAAAAAGATCCCTTTTCTCAGGATTGATCTTCATGACCGGTAACGGAAACGGTTCACGCGCCAGCTGCTTTTCAACCTGCTCCATGTGATTCAGGTAAATATGTGCATCCCCCAGTGAAATGATGAAATCTCCAGGTTCAAGATCAAGCACCTGGGCGATCATCATGGTCAGTAATGCGTAGGACGCAATATTGAATGGCACGCCAAGAAATACATCGGCGCTGCGTTGATACATCTGGCAACTGAGTCTGCCATTGGCCACATGAAACTGAAACAGCATGTGGCAAGGCGGCAAGGCCTGCAGACCGGCGCGGGCATTTGCCTGCGGGCTCTGTGTCTCGTCCGGCAAGACCGCCGGGTTCCAGGCCGACACTATATGGCGGCGGGAATCCGGTCTGCTGCGCAGGTCTTCCAGCAACTGGCTAATCTGGTCGATGTGCCTGCCATCCGGTGAAATCCAGTTACGCCACTGGGCCCCGTAAACCGGGCCGAGATCACCACTCTCATCCGCCCACTCATCCCAGATCGTGACACCGTTTTCATTCAGGTAAGCCACATTGGTCTCACCTTTTAGAAACCACAGCAGCTCATGAATAATGGAGCGCAGATGCAGCTTTTTGGTGGTCACACAGGGAAACCCCTGGGACAGGTCAAAACGCATCTGGTAGCCAAACAGGCTGATGGTGCCGGTACCGGTTCTGTCTTCTTTTCGACTGCCCTTATCGAGAATATCTTGCAAAAGTTGCAGATAGGTTTTCATGGTTCTGAGTTAGCCCTGTTTTGTTGGTGTATTGGCATGCCCTGCATACCACATGATGATAAAACCTGCGGCTATCATCGGTAAAGATAACAGCATACCCATGGTCAACCAGTCCATGGCAAGAAATCCCAGGTGCTGATCCGGTTCGCGGAAAAATTCCGCGACCAGCCTGAATGCGCCATAACCGATGAGAAACAGACCGGAAACAGATGCAGCCGCTCTTGGCTTACGTGAATACCACATCAGGATAATGAACAGCGCCAGCCCTTCAAGGCCGGCCGGGTATCCCTGGCTTGGATGCCGCGCAAGGTGATCCAATGCACCGGAGTTCCATGCCTCGTTGAGCGCGGTCGTCTCGCCCGCACCGAAACCGGTGGATTTGGCAAAGATCATGGCCCAGGGCACATCGCTCAGACGGCCCCATAACTCACCACCGATAAAGTTACCCAGGCGCCCGAATGCCAACCCCAGTGGAACCATCGGTGCGACAAAATCTGCAACCTGCCAGAATGACCGGCGAGTACGCCTGGCGAACCAGAGCATGGCAACGATCACACCCAGCAAACCACCATGGAAAGACATGCCGCCATCCCAGAGTTTGACTATCGACAAGGGATTTTGCAGCAACAGGTCAGAGGCGTAGAACAACATGTAACCCATGCGGCCGCCAATGATCACACCAAGCATGCCGTAGAACAGAACATCGCTGACATCCTGTTTGCTCCAGCCCCACCAGCGCTGGCTCATGGCCCGGTGGTTGCCGATCATCCAGAATGACAGGAACGCGAGCAGGTACATGACACCATACCAGTGTATGTCCAATGGACCGATGGATACCGCGACGGGATCGATATTGATCAATAGATACTTGGATTGCACCGGGTCATTCCCCTCGGGGACAGAATAAGAATCGCAGGCAGCATATGACAGACTCGAGAGACTGGCAAGCCACGACTTGTATCAATTTGTAAACGTCGTTAAAGCAACACACCACGATGTTGGGGTACACTGCTACGCGTTTAAAAGCAGTCATACAGACCAGGTCATAAAAAAATGCTTGAACTTGCTTTACCGAACATGCACGCACTGGCGGTAATGATCATGATCGTGATCGCACTCGCTTTGTTTACGCGTGACAACATACCAATGGAGACCACCAGCCTGGTGGTACTGGTGGTACTGGCGATCGGTTTCCAGCTTTTTCCCTACGAATCAGATGGCCAGGTTCTCAAGCCCAGTGACTTTTTTGCCGGATTTGGTAACCGTGCACTGATCGCGGTATCGGCATTAATGGTAGTCGGTCAGGGCCTGATCAGTACCGGTGCACTGGAACCGGTGGGTCGCCTGCTGGCCAGGTTATGGCGACGCAGCCCGGCTTTATCACTATTAATGACCATAGTCATGACCGCTTTTCTCAGCGCATTTATCAACAACACACCCATCGTGGTACTGATGCTGCCGATACTGATCGGGGTTGCAGTCAAGACCGGCGCAGCACCTTCCAGCTCGTTAATGCCTATGGGTTTTGCCAGCATCATCGGCGGTATGGCCACCACCATTGGCTCATCGACGAACCTGCTGGTGGTCAATGTTGCCGCTGACATGGGTATGGAACGCTTCAGCATGTTTGATTTCAGCCTGCCGGTTCTGGCCGCAGGCACCGTGGCTCTCCTGTACCTGTGGTTGATCGCACCGAGAATGCTGCCGAAACGATTGCCGCCCATGAATCGTGGTGTATCGAGGGTATATACAGCACAGATCAGGCTGAATGAGAACAGCCCGTCTGTCGGTCACACACTGGCTGAGGCCATCGCCCGTACCGGTGAAATCATCAAGGTGGAAACCGTCCAGCGCGGCAAGGGTATTTATCAACCCGTTGCCGGATGTAAAGTTACGTGCCGCCGACCGGATCACCACCAGTAGCACCCATCAAAACCTGAGGGAATACGCCCGCCTGCTGGGCGGCACGCTTTACACCGAGGATCACGCGGTAGATTCCAGCCACCCCCTGTCAACCGATGGAACGCAGATTGCAGAAGTTGCCATTACACCCGCTTCAAGTTTGAATGGTGTACGTATTGGAAGCGCTGGTTTGCTGTCACGCTTCGGGCTCAGGTTGCTGGCCTTCAACCGTTTTGAGGGGATGGAAGAACGCGAGTCACCCGGAATCGATGAAACCCGCTTACGGACCGGTGACGTGTTGCTGGTGCAATCGACGCTGGAGAACCTCGGCGAACTCAAACAAAGCCCCGACTTCCTGATTCTCGATGGCAGCATCAAGCTGCCAAGAGCACGCAAGGCACCGGTCGCGCTGGCGGTTATCACCGGTGTTGTGGGTCTGGCCGCGGCCAAGGTCATGCCAATCGAGATCAGCGCATTGCTCGGCTGCCTGGTACTCATACTCACCGGATGCCTGAACTGGAAGGATGCCATCAACGCGCTCAGCACCCAGGTCATTCTGATCATCGTATCCTCACTGGCCCTGGGGCTGGCACTGCTTAAAACCGGAGGTGCAGACTTCCTGGCCAACATGTTTGTATATATCACATTTGGTGCACCACCGGCGATTGTGCTGATGAGCCTGATGATGATGATGGGTGTATTAACGAATGTGGTCTCCAACAATGCCGCTGCCGTCATCGGCACACCGATTGCCATCGGTATTGCACAGCGCCTGGGCCTGCCGCTGGAGCCCTTCGTACTGGCGGTGCTGTTTGGCGCCAACCTCAGTTTTGCGACTCCAATGGCCTATCAGACCAATGTACTGATCATGAACTCGGGTGGTTATAAATTTGGGGATTTCGTCCGCGTTGGCGTACCCCTGACCATCATTACCTGGTTGGTTTTGAGTGGCGTTTTAATATGGGCATATAGTCTTTAAGAATAAAATCCCTAAGGAATAAATATATGAGTGAATCTGGCAAAGCTGCGGGCGTAGTTCGCACCGGTCCCTATCCTGAGCTAACAATTACAGCAGTCTTTGTCGGTTATTTTCTCGGCGCGGTCATTGCGGTCAGTATCGGTTACGCGGCACTGATACTGGGTTTCTCTATAGAAGGCTCCGAACTTGCTGCCATATTGGGTTTTGCGATTTTGCGTGGGATGTTGCGACGCAACTCCATCATTGAGAACAATATCGTGCAAACCATTGCCAGCGGCGTCAACGGTGCCTCCAGTGGTTTGATGTTTTCGGTTCCCGCCATTTTTATTCTCGGCTACGGTATGGACTTCAACCCGATACTGATGACATTCGGGGCCATTGCCGGCGCCTTTATGGGTATTGGTTTCATTATTCCCTTGCGTAAGCAAATGATTGACTATGAGCGGCTGACCTATCCCGGTGGTGTGGCCGTGGCAACCATTCTCAAGTCCCCCGGTGCGGGCATAGAAAAAGCCATATTCCTGCTCATTGCGGCAGCCACCAGTGGTCTTCTGCATTTCCTGAGCCAGTCAACGGGTGTCGAATACTGGGACCTGGGTGGGCTGCTCAACTGGCCTGAATACATGAACGGAATCTGGTACCTGTCACTTCTGTCGGTGGGTGTTGGTTACATTGCCGGCAAAGGCGGTGTCGCTTTTATCATCGGCGGTTATGTCTGCTACTGGGTGCTGGCACCGTTACTGAGTCATTTTGGCCTGTTCCCGGTAGACCCGGAAACCAGTGCGGTGATCAGTGAGCCTGACAGTCTGCGCCTACTACTGTACCGGCCAGTCGGCATTGGCATGCTGATCGGAGGCGCCGTGGCGGGTGTGATCGTGGCATTTCCAATGATCCTCAGTGCCGTGCGCAGCATGCAGAGTGCAGCGAAATCCAACTCGGCCATGTCGAAAGATGAGATGCCGATCAAACTACTTTATGTCGGCATTGGCGGTGCCGCTATCCTGCTGACTGTTATTGCTGTTTTGTCCACGGAGAAAATGGGCCTCGGCCGTGGGATACTCATGGCAGTCGTGGGCACACTGTGGATCTGGATTGCCGGTGTCATATTGTCCGAAGCCATTGGACGGACCAACTGGTCACCACTTTCCGGCATGACACTGATAGCAGTTACGCTTCTGATCATCATATCCAGCGGTCTTGATGACAATCGTGCAGCCATAGTTTCCGCCATCATGGTGGGCGCGGCAGCCTGTGTTGCCATGTCACAGGCCACCGACCTGATGCTGGATCTTAAAACCGGTTACCTGGTGGGCGCCACCCCGCGTCAACAACAATACGGACAATTTCTCGGCGCGTGGCTGGGCCCTATCCTGATTATGGGTCTGATCTTTGTTCTGCATGAGGCCTATGGTCTTGGCGGGGACAAATTGCCCGCACCGCAGGGCCAGGCACTGGCCAGCATGGTCAACGGAATCATCGGCGGGGATGTTCCCAGCCAGAAATATCTCGCAGGTGCGGGACTCGGTGCTCTATTGAGCCTGGCGTCCCCCGGTCTGGGCATTACGGTCGGGCTTGGATTCTACCTGCCGTTCAGTATTGTGCTGACCTACAGCATCGGTACGCTGCTGCGGGTCATCTCCGACTGGAAACTGGGTGATGAATTTGCCGAAAGCACGGGTATCCCGATCGCAGCCGGCGTCATTGTTGGCGAAGCACTGGTTGGCGTAGGTTTCGCCGTATTCATGATTTTGGGGGCCGTATGAACACCAAAACAATTGCATTGATAGTTATTATGGCCACTTTTTTGGCCGGCGCATTCATCAGCGTGCTGCACCCCACCCAAATTAACTGGACCTGGTTTGTACCGGTACTCGTTGTAGGTCTGATCGCGCTTTACATTTACAGAAAAGCGCATCATGTCGAGGCCAAGGCAAGTCACCGCCTGAGCGGAAACCTGCAGATACTCGAAACCAGTCTTGCCAACATCCTGGGCAACCTGGAAAACCTCAATTCCGACTCGGATAATCTACCGGTTTATGAAGCACGCTTCGAGATTGACCGGCTGCTTCGTGAAGACCTGAACCACTTCGCCAACGCTCGCGAAAGTATGAAACACGTTTTCGGTTTGCAAAATTATGCCGACGTGATGAGTGCATTTGCTGCTGGAGAGCGTTATATTAACAGGGTGTGGTCCGCATCAACGGATGGATACGTGGAAGAGGTACGAAGCTACCTTGAACGCGCAACCCAACAGTTTAGAGAAGCCAGATCATTATTTGCTGAATTTCAACAGCAATACCAGTCGACCCTCTCTTCCGTCTGAAACCATACCGGATATCAAAGTAGTTAATACGAGTGGATTTTGAGATATACTGAAGGTTCAATTGATTAAATATCATGTTTAATGCCATAGCGATTGACGGAAAGCACCGTACTAGATAGAGTGTTCTGTCTGATCATTTCATCAACAAATTTTTTAAAGCCATTGAGACGAAGCATGCTAAACAATAGAAAGATTACCTGTTTAATGTCCTCAGCCTTCATTTTTGCAGTTACCGGTTTGTCTACCCAGGCATTCGCGGCAAGCATTAATGAAGTCATGCAGGAAGGAGAAAACCGCGCGGATGCCGGTGCAACTGCACAAACTCAGATTGATTCGGTCGCCGATCAAACTGAAAAAATCGTAAACGACTACCGGACTGTTACCAAGGTTGTTGATGGACTTAGAGTCTACAACGCATTGCTGCAGACCCAGTTGGATAACCAGCAGGCTGAAATGCAGGCACTGACCGATTCGATCGCCAACGTCGCTTTGATCGAACGTCAGATTATCCCCCTGATGACACGCATGGTTGATGCACTGGACGAATTTGTTCAGCTGGACACGCCTTTCCTTTTGAAAGAGCGTACCGGCCGCGTCGAACGTTTACGCGAAGTGATGGAACGTTCAGATGTATCTGCAGCTGAAAAATTCCGTATCGTTATTGAGGGTTACCAGATTGAAAACGACTACGGTCGTACGATTGAGGCCTATAAAGGCTCAACCGAAATCAACGGTAACCAGCTGGAAGTTGACTTCCTGCGCATCGGACGGGTTTCCTTGTTATACCAGACAGTCGGTGGCGAACACACCGGTGCCTGGGATAAAACAGCAAACGCATTTGTCGAACTGCCACCTGCAACCTATCAGAAGCAGGTTTTAGACGGACTTAAGATTGCACGTAAACAGGTTGCGCCGGATCTACTTGTCGTACCGGTTGGCGCACCAACGAGGGCAATGCAATGAACAGCATAATTAAAAAAATCGGCCTTGCCACCGGCCTCATGTTGGCATTCACCCTGTCTGCCCAGGCTGCAACAGCGATTTCTCTGGATGAGCTACTGGAACAGGTTAAAACAGGTCGCGTTACCGATGCGGCTTCAAACAAGGCAAGGCTCGACGAGTTCCGTGCCAACCGTTCAACTCAAAGCAAGTTGTTGAATGATGAAAAAGCCGAACAGAGACGCCAGGAGCAGGCTTCTGCGCGTATGGAAGCAGAGTTTGAAAGAAACGATCAACAGATCCTGGTTCTTGAACAGGCTTTCCAGGAACGCCTCGGTGGCCTTAAAGAACTATTTGGTGTTCTGCAGCAGGCATCCGGTGATGCACGCGGTCAGTTTGAAACATCAGTAACCCAGATTCAGTTTCCAGATCGTACCGACTTCCTGCTTCAATTTGCCAAGAAGATGGGTCAGTCCAACCGCCTGGCGTCACTGGAAGAAATTGAACGTCTGTGGTTTGAATTACAACGTGAAATGACCCAGACGGGTAAGGTTTCGACCTTCACAACCACTGTTGTTAACAACGTTGGTGAAGAGAACGAGCAGGAAGTCACCCGTATCGGTGCCTTCAATGTTGTGTCAAATGGCAAGTACCTTGAATACATTCCAGAGACCCAACGCCTGGTTGAACTTCAGCGCCAGCCACCCGCCCGTTATACGGGTCGTATTGCTGACCTGATGTCTGCTGATTCCGGAATGTTCCCGATTGGTATCGATCCGACACGTGGTCAGTTGCTTGGCCTGTTGGTACAGTCACCCAGCCTGATGGAACGTATCGACCAGGGTAAAACAGTTGGTTACGTAATTATCGTTCTTGGTATTTTTGGTGTACTTATCGCTATCTGGCGTCTACTTGTTCTGTCACTGGTTGGTGCGAAAGTTAACAGCCAGGTCAAGAAGATCAACGAGCCAAACACCAACAACCCGCTTGGTAGAGTTCTTAAAGTATCCCAGGATGCTGCCGATGCTAATATTGAAACCCTTGAGCTGAAACTTGGTGAGGCCATTCTCAGGGAAACACCGAAGTTCAACTCCATGCTGCCGTTGCTGAAGATCATCTCAGTAGTTGCACCGTTGCTCGGTCTGTTGGGTACGGTAACCGGTATGATCGTGACCTTCCAGGCGATTACATTGTATGGTGCTGGTGATCCGAAACTGATGGCCGGTGGTATTTCAACCGCCCTGGTTACAACGGTTCTCGGTCTGGTTGTGGCTATTCCGACAGTATTCCTGCATACGCTGGTTTCCAGCCGGGCCAGAAGACTGACCCAGATTCTGCAGGAAGAGTCCGCTGGCATGCTCGCCGAGCTTGCCGAAGGTAAATCAGCTGCATAAGGTAGTCATCTCATGGATTTGATTTATTACTATCTACCCGCACTGGAAACAGTCCGTGACTTCATGGAACTCGGTGGGAATGTGCTGTTTGTTATCGGCTTTCTCACCCTGTTCATGTGGATGTTGGTTATCGAGAGGCTGATTTATCTCCGTTCAGGACATAAACGTCTGGCTGCGAAGGCCCTGTTTATCTGGGAGTCTCGTAATGATCATAAGTCATGGAACGCTCACCAGATCAGGATCCGTTTAATCTCGCAGGTTTCTGCCAAGGCCGAGCGCAACATACCGTTGATTCAGACGTGTGTTGCGTTATGTCCGTTGCTCGGTTTGCTGGGAACAGTAACCGGGATGGTCGAAGTGTTCGAGGTTATGGCCATATCAGGTTCGGGTAGCCCCCGTTCTATGGCATCCGGTGTATCTAAAGCCACCATTCCGACAATGGCCGGAATGGTGGCGGCTTTGTCCGGTGTGGCAATGGCAACCTACTTACAACGTAAATCCTCACGGGAACGCGAGTTACTTGCTGATAACCTGTACATAGGGTAATGAGTGACCTGAAGGTCGCTGGAGAATTTGAATGAAGCAATTTTTTAACCAAAACCAGGCCGAAGAAGAGTCTGAAATCAATATCACTCCCATGTTGGACGTGGTATTCATCATGTTGATCTTCTTCATCGTTACGGCGACCTTTGTGAAGGAAGCCGGTATTGACGTCAACCGGCCTGACGCAGCTACCGCGGTCAAGAAGGAAAATGCAAATATCCTGATTGCCATCGGTGCAAATAACGACATCTGGATCGACCGTCGTATGGTTGATGTTCGGTCCGTACGTCCTAACATCGAGCGTCTTCATGCTGAGAACCCGCAGGGTTCAGTGGTGATTCAGGCCGACAAGGAATCCAAGACGGATACTTTGATCCAGGTTATGGATGCATCACGTCAGGCTGGCGTGTTCAACGTTTCAATCGCCGCTCAAGAGCAGTAAAGCAGTCATGGCAGCTTCAATTAATCAAACACTAAATCAAAGTCAGGCCGCGAGCGTGACCCGCTTGGTTACGGGGCTGATTCTTGGTCTGGCTATTACATTGTGCCTGTTCTGGATGATGCAGTACCTGATTGCAACAGCCGATCGTACGCTCAATGATGATGGCGCTGGCAGCCTGGTAGATTTCGTCAGGGTTAAACGTGACGAATCCGTCAAGCAAAGGCAATTGAAGCCTAAAAAGCCACCACCACCCGATGCACCGCCTCCTCAGCCGCCAACACCACAGTTGGATAACCTGAACCCCAACGCTGAAAAAATAGCCATCTCAGCGGTACCGGTAGAAACCGATATCGAAATGACCGGCGGATTCAGCCTGGGTGTAGGTGAAGGTGATTACCTGCCTATCGTTAAGGTTGCACCTATTTATCCCAACAGGGCGTTGACCCGTGGCATTGAAGGCCACTGCGTAGTTCAATACACAGTGACCCGCCAGGGCACGACAAAGGATCCGGTTGTTATTGAAGATAATTGCACATCGAGTCTTTTCCACAGTGCATCGATCAACGCGGCCCTGAAATTTAAATACAAGCCAAGGATTATGGACGGTGAAGCCGTTGAAGTTCCTGGTGTGCAGAACAAGTTTACTTATGAAATTACTGAATAGAGATCACATTGTGCGTACAGCTTCAGCCAATTCCACTCGTAAAAACTGGTTGCTTCCCGCTTTAACTGTGTTTTTGTCGGTAGTTTTGGTATCGACAGCATCTGCGCAGGTAAAAAGGAAGGAAGACAAGGAATCAGGACGTAAGACCAAAGAAACGGTGGCGATGAGTCAACCGGTTTATGAGGCCTTAACAGAGATTCAGGCATTGGTTGAAGCCGAGCAGTACTCAGAAGCACTGGCAGAGATAAAGAAGGTGCAGCAGAAAAAGAAGCTTTCTCCATATGAGTCTGCCCAGATCTGGAATCTTACCGCCTACACGTATTATCTGATGGAAAATTACAAGGGCGCCATTGGTGCCTACGAACAGGTATTGTCTCAGCCTGACTTACCTGAAGCATTGCAGCAAAGTACACTCAAGACACTTGCACAGCTTCAGTTCACGATTGAGGAATTCCAAAAGGCACTGGAGATCATCAACCGATTGATAGCCATGCTTGACGAGCCTGCAGCCGATGTATATATGCTCAAGGGGCAGGCTTATTTCCAGATGGGTAAGTTCTCAGACGCTCTGGACCCTATCAAGATTGCCGTACAGATGTATCGCGATCAGGGCAAGGTACCCAACGAAAACTGGTTATTGTTATTGCGTGTGATTTACTGGGAGATGAAGGATTTCCCCAACATGTTGATCGTTCTCGAAGAACTGGTCGAGGAATATCCAAAAGACTCCTATGTATTGACACTCGCTGGCGTGTATAGCGAACTGGGAGATACCAAGAAACAATTGGCATTGACCGAAGCATTATACGATGCAGGTTATATCGATGGAAAAACTCACGCTGTCAACCTTGCAAACCTGTACCTCTTACATGGTATTCCTTACAAGGCAGCAGCAATTTTGCAAAAGGAAATCGATGCCGGCAATGTTGAACCTGATGTACGGAACCTGCGCTTACTGTCACAGGCTTGGTACCAGGCAAGGAATGACAGGAAGTCCATTCCCCCGCTGGTTCAAGCTGCCGCCATGAGTGAAGATGGTGAACTTTATATGCGCTTGGCCCAGTCTTACCTGAACCTTGAGATGTGGGGTGAAGCCGCAGAAGCCGCTAAGAAAGGTTTGGCTGTTGGTAAACTGAAGCGTAAGGATACCGCCAACATCATGTATGGCATGGCCTTATTCAATCAAAGGAAACTGGAACAGGCACGGAGAATTTTCCAGGAAGCCGGCAAAGATAATCGCAGTAAACGCGCCGCAGGCCAATGGATAAAGTATGTTGACAGCGAGATCGTTCGCCGCGATACACTGGAACAAAAACTTCCTGATGTGAAGCCTCGCGATGTAGATGAAATTCTGAGAGCTAATGCGGATGCCGTTGACGATGCAGGTTAAACTCTGCCTTTAGCGAGTCAATCGATTGAAAAAAACCGCGCTCTTGGCGCGGTTTTTTTATACGTGGTGTTTTTTATTCAGTCAGGTGTTCTTACCCGGTAAATAGTGGACGATGCGAATATTTTCTATCGTTACCAGACCACCCTTCCCTGCCTTTTCAAACAACTCCGACAGGGAGGTTTGAAAAGCAGTAATTTTGTCGGCCTCATCAACAATCTCAATGACCATGGGAAGATCCGAGGAAAGGTCCAGTATCTTCTGTGTACGGATCCGGGCACTCGCTCCGAAACCCAGAACGCCTTTGAGCACCGTCGCCCCGGCCAGGTCGGCATCACGCGCCTTTCTAACGATCACCTCATACAATGGTAAATGTCCTAATTTGTCGCTTTCACCAACAAAGACTCTCAACAAAACTGCTTGCCCGGAAATATTCATATTTACCTCAACACCAACGCACTCAGATACAAGCCCAGTACAAACGCCAGGCCTGCACCAGCCATGGTGGCTACAAAATAGAACGAGGCGTAAAAATACTCCTTGTCCTGTACAAACTGCCCCAACTCATACACAAATGATGACATGGTCGTGAAGCCGCCACAAAAACCCGTAGCCAGCAATAGCCGCATCTCCGTGGAAAGCAGTGTGGATGTCGCACCTATACCTGCGATCAGCCCGATCAGCAGGCAGCCTGCCACATTCGATATCAATGTACCGAGCGGCATACTCAAAGCGGCAATGTTTTGCGTGACCAGGCTCATACCATAACGGCTGACACCGCCCAGCATACTACCCAATCCAACATAGACAAATGGTAATATGGCAGCCACCTTTTAATCCTTGCTGATTTCAATGGGTACATGATGCGATGCCCGCAGGCATGACGCAAGCGATGAGACAGGAGAACACCCGGATGAATAAGGACTCAAGCCTGAAAACTTATCTAAGCAGGCTACTGCACATAAAGCCCTCACCCTTGCGGCAGGGTCAGAATGGGCCATATGTGTTTATTCACATCAACAAGACGGCCGGAACCAGTATAGGGAATGCCATAGGGCTACCGGTAAAGCATCATCAGACCGCGCGGGAGATCATTGACAAGATAGGCAGGGATAAGTGGGATACGGCCTATAAATTCACCCTGGTGAGGAATCCATGGGACAAGGTGGTATCACACTACGAATACCGTCGAAAAAGGAATAAGACAGAAGTTGCCACACGCAATGTTTCGTTCTCCGAATGGGTCAAAAAGACCTACGGAACGGACAAGGATCCATTCTTTTACAATAACCCAAAGGCCTTTCAGCCACAGGTCGAGTGGCTCAAGGATGATCAGGGTAAGATTGCAATAGACTTCATTGGCAAGTTTGAATCTATCAATGACGACTTTAATCAGATAAAAGCCATCATCGGTATAGATGCTGAGCTACCCCATCTGAACGCCAGCAAGCGGGCAGGCTATCAATCCTATTACGACGATGAAACCCGGCAGATAGTAGCCGAGTGGTTTCATGAAGACATCGAACTGTTCGGCTATAGCTTCTAAGCCAAATCCTTAGGTCAGCTGAATGCCAGGCAACCGATTGTTACCGGTTGCTGGCACCATTTGCAAAGTTCAGTGAGGTTTATTCAAACCCCTCTATTTAAATCAGGGCGTATACCAAATCGGTGCGGTATAAGCTCGCTCCTGGTGTACAGTTTCTGCGCCATCTGGTATTTCAATACCAAAACGGAAGGCATCGTAGACGATCCAGCGCGGTGTTGGTATTTCGAGTACACGGGCGTAGTAAAAAGCACTTTGTTTGGCATCGAAATCAGGATCCGTCCAGACCGCACCAAGTTCGGAAGCGCCGATGGTGTTGGTCCAGTTGGCCGCAGCGATGTCTACCGTGTTGCCAACCGGGGGCAAAACGCCATTGGCATCTGGTTTACGACCATCCGACCATGCAACGTCATAGACTTTCTCGTGCTTGTTGCCTTTAGCATCCAGCCAGCCTTTGACAATCTGGATACGGTCGAGGTTGGCACCAATGGAGTCACGTAAGGCGTATACCATGAAGGTAGGCGCTCCACCCTTGCCGTTGGCTTGCAGGTCACCACCCATTGGCACGCCCTTCTCGTAACCACGGAAAGCGGGTGCGCGGCTATTGAGGTCTTCATCTACATAGTCCCAACCACCGAAGAAACGTACTGAGATACGCGGGCCAGTGGTGCCATAGACTTCCTTGCGTTTCATGGCATCCCAGATCGCGGTGCGGGTATTCTCTTTGGCCCATACACCGGTGTAACCTGAGGCGACCAGTTCATAACCTTCGAAAGCACCGTTTTCAGTTTTGGTGAAAGGGTGTCCCATACGTGCGGGTGAAGGCTCAGCATTGGTGGCCTTACCAAAGAAGTTGTCTTCCTCGGCGGTGGCTAGTGCAGTATGACTGTCGGTAGAGCCTACCAAACCGAATTTGTACGGATTGGTGCCGAATTTCTTCTCAAGCAACAGACCGTTCTTCAGCGCTTCGCGGGCATACTCATATTGCAGCATGCTGTCTGTTTTAGACGCACTTAAATCCAGGTTGCCGGCATCCCAGGTCTCGTAGTCCGCAAATGCGTCATCCGGTGACAATAACGGATGCGTCTCACCATCACCCTTGATCTGGGTGACCTCGTACATCGGCTCCCAGCGGGCTCGTTTTTCTACGTAATTCCGGTCGACTTTCTTACCGGTGAACTGCTTGTCAACCGGGAACATGATGCCGTTTGACAGGTTGCCGTTATGTGCCAGGGCCAGAACCGAGCCCCCGGTCTTGGCCTCGTAAGCCTCAAGATAAGCATAAAAATCAAGTGGATCGGTTGAACCGACCGGAGCCTGGGTCGTGTAGGGCACAACCTGGCCGGCCTTGTCACCATTGTCACGGAAGATCGCATTGCGGTGCAGGTTATTACCCTTATCAAGCGAGGTCCATTCAAAACCAATAAACGTCGTGAATGAGCCGGGATCGTTGAAGCGCTCTGCAGCGTCGACAACATCCTCCCAGATCGACTTATAAATCTTTCCGCCCGGTGAGTATTCAGCCATCATCTGCAGATTGATATCGCCCTGTGAAAAGGTCGTAATCAGATCCAGAGCAGCCGCAACCGAGGCATCACCACCCTTCTGCAGACCGGCGTACCAACGCTTACCCTGCTCGTACTTGATAATATCCGGCGCACCAGCCGCCATATCGCTAAAGAACCCCATACCATCGGAGTGGTCAGCAATTACCAGCCAGTCAAGCGGACGGCCAAGCTTTGCCGGCTGACCACTGGAAGCCATTACCTGCTCGCCACGGGCGAACCGGTAGGCATCATCCAGGCCGAGCCGGGCGCCAAACAGGCCTGCATCCATCGATAACCCGGTATGCAGGTGGGTATCACCCCAGTACACCTGGTCAGGAAAACTGCGATCGGCATAAGGCGAGTAAGCCTTGCCGGGATACAGGTCATTTAATGAGTCTTTTGCGGGTGTGAATTGAGCGGTGGCCGTAGTGGCTGCGCCGAGTAATAAAATTGTAAAGATAAAGCGACGGGATCTAATCATTTCTTAGCCTCCTCCAAGAACCACTAGAACCAATTATTAAACCACAATTTCTTCGCTCGCGCCTTGATAAATGGAGTCCGTTACAACGGTACTTCAATCGCCTTTTCGGTTTTTAAAAATTTCACCCTGCTGAAATACGTTCCGCAACGCCATAACCATTCCAGTGGACCAAAGTGATAGCGCGACAACCACCACTTACTCATACGAACCTGCAGAAAAATAAGCAAAAAACTGAGCAGGAACATTTGCCAGTCATGCAAATGACCCAGGTAACCCAGACCCCAGCCATACAGGATAAATGTCCCAATAAGGGTCTGTACTAAATAGTTGGTGAGCGCCATACGGCCATAGGGCGCCAGGGACCCCAACCACCCCGTTGGGCGGCGTAAGAAGAGCAGCAGAAAGCCGCTCATCAAGAACGCTGTCAGCGCGGTATTAAACAGGTCGTAAGTTGTAACTGCGACTACCGAGGTCCAGTTCTTAAATTCCATCACATCAGGTATGGAAGAGAAAGTCACTGCCATCAAAACAAAGAATCCCAGTGACAGACCAAGCGACCACCACATCACCTTCTTAATAAACGGTTTATTGGCCTCAAGGTTTCTCATAATGCCGGAGCGCACCAGCCACATACCCACGAGAAAATAAGCGAGAGTAAGATACCCGCGCCCGAAGATAGCTACCATGAAATCCAATTTAGTGGCAAAGCCGTTATAGAAATTTTCTCTTGCGACTTCAATAAAAGAACCGTTCTGCAGTAATTCAACATAGGCCGCAACGACAGGAGATTCCGGAATGTAGTCATAGCTCAATATTGTCGACGTACCCGTTAGGAGATAGAAGAGATAACGACCTGTCCCCAGGCACAGCAAAACTACAATAAACCACAGCATTTTGCTCGACACGCGATAAAAAAGCGGCAGGCAAAAACCAATGGCAACATAAACAGTGAGAATATCACCGCGATAGAACAACGAATGTACAAAACCAATCGCCCCAAGTATCGCCAGACGCCAGATAAAGCGACCGGAAAAACTGCGTCCCTTGGCGGCAGCATTACCCATCATGATGGCAAAGCTCATTCCAAACAGCACCGCGAAGATGGAAAAGAACTTACCCATCACGAATATAAAGTGAAAGCCCATCACAATTTGATCAACAATATTCGACCCCACCGCCCAGACCTCGGGCCTTGGTGCGGCAATAAACTGTTCGATCATATGTGCGAAAACAATGCCGGCCAACGCAAATCCGCGCAGCGCATCTACAGCCTCAATCCTGTTGTTTGGAGAAGCAATCTGCATAAATTGAACCCTTATTCTTATTCTTATAAGCGTAGTCGACTTTTGGGGCCACTGCTAGCTGGATTATTGTACGGTGTTTCAGTGTGCGAGTTTTGCTAGTGTGACAATGGATAGCCGGAATATTAATTTGTAGGTAACTTCAGTCACCTTAAGCACAACTGGAAGTGATGATAAGGTCTACCCCGCCAAAACCTTCTTCAAAAACTGCTCAAACAACACTTCAACCGTTTCAATTGAGCTATGCAACACGTGATCACCACTGATCAGGTGCAGGGTGCAATCTGCTTCCTTTGCAAAGCGAATTGAGTTCTCCGGCGGAATGATATCGTCAGACCAGCCATGCACAATTTCGATGTGCCGGGATTTGTGAGGGTAATTTTTACTTTGATAATCGTCGCCCATATACAACGCTGGCGCCAACAGGAACACGGCCTGTGCTTCGACCTGCCCGGAAGCCACCAGCGACACGTAACCACCCATGCTTGAGCCCACCAGGATAAAGGGTCCCGCCTCATTGTTTAAAACATTCACCAGTCGCTCGACACGCAGATCAGCAGAATCACGCAAATCTGTGTAATCAATACTCTCAGCCATACAGCCGAGGCTTTCGGCAATGCCAGCGAGCCGCTTGATCTTGCTGCCCCAGGGGCCTCTTTCTTTGCCGTGAGCGAAGTATATTTTCATTTACTGAGTTCCTTATAGGAACCGCATCGTAACATGTAGAAAGAGGACAACAAGCTCATCCGATTCACCCGCCACGGGGTCCGTCAGCCCTTTC
>JAOUCZ010000045.1 GCA_029859505.1 Lysobacterales bacterium
TTAAATTGGTGCATGATGATTAAATCATTCTGTATAGAACGAACTAGATATGGGCAAACAATATAAAAACTAAACAAAAAGTACTTGTTACCGGTGGAGCAGGCTATATAGGTTCGCACACATGCCTGGAATTGTTGGAAGGCGGTTACGACGTGGTGGCGGTAGACAACCTCAGCAACAGCAGTAAAGAATCTCTCAATCGAGTGCAAAAAATTACTGGTAAGACTCTGACATTTGTTCAGTGCGATCTATTGGACAGAGCCCTGCTGGGTCAGATTTTTGCCGACTATCAACCCGACGCAGTCGTTCATTTTGCCGGGCTTAAGGCCGTTGGTGAATCTATGGTAAATCCTCTTGATTACTATAAGAACAATGTTTGTGGAACAGCCACACTCTTGGAAGTCATGGTTGAAAACAGTATTAAAAACATCGTTTTTAGCTCGAGCTGTACCGTCTACGGCGCACCGAAGAATTTACCGATCAGTGAAAATAGTCCACTTGGGGCTGTTAATCCGTATGGTCAAACAAAGCTTACCATTGAGCAGATGCTCAAAGATTTACAGGTATCTGACACGTCATGGAACATATCCATTCTGCGCTACTTTAATCCTGTTGGTGCACACCAAAGTGGTGAAATTGGTGAAAATCCAAGCGGTACGCCAACCAACCTGATGCCATACATGACTCAGGTTGCAGTGGGTGAACGTAAGGAGCTATCGGTGTTTGGCGGTGATTACCCTACCAAAGATGGTACTTGCGTTCGGGATTATATCCACGTGGTTGACGTGGCTAAAGGTCACCTTAAGGCGCTTGAAAAACTTTCAGAAAACCCTGGAGTCATTATTCACAATCTTGGCACCGGGCAGGGGCATTCGGTGTTAGAAATTATTCACTCCTTCGAAGCCTCAACCGGACAAAAAGTACCATACAAAATCGTAGATCGTAGACCGGGAGATGCTGCATCTGTATACGCAAACCCCCAATTAGCAGAGCTGGATTTAAAATGGAAACCCAGTTCGGGTCTCCGGCGTATGTGTGAAGATTCCTGGCGATGGCAACTTAAAAACCCGAAAGGCTATTCATAACGCCTAAATAAACGATTATTTTTGGGACGATCCACAGTATGAATCGTCCCCACTTTGCCAGACCGTTCTCAGCCACACAAAATGGCTATCAGAGTGACGAATTATGGTCGGCAATTGACAGGATGACGCACAAACATCAGACTCAATGTATGACCTTTGAAGCGAACGTAATTAAACTTTGATGTTCTCGAAAACTCTGAACGGATTATGTATGCCGACCGTCGATTTTACTCAGTCAAGCCTTATTAAAAACCGCGCTTTGCTTCGCTTTTTATTTTGAATGCGATCACAAAACAGCAAGGAGATGTAAGCGTCTCGGTCATCGTTCCTTGTTTCAACAGCGCTGCGACAATCGAAAAATGCCTTGAATCTCTTGAGTCTCAGAATACCTCGTTTAAAACTGAAGTGACCGTGATAGACAGTTCTGTTGATGAGACCCCGGACTTGGTGAGGTCCCGTTTTCCAAACGTGAAACTTATTCACTTAACTGAACGACATTCTTGCGGAGCAGCAAGGAACGTTGGGTTGAAATCCACATCCTCTGATATCGTTCTATTTACTGATTCCGATTGCATTGTTCCATCAAACTGGGTTCAAACGATGACTGAGCAGTTAACAAGCGGTGGTGCTGATGCCGTTTGTAGTGCAATCGGCAATGGGACACCGGATAGTGTTTCAGGAACGATTGGTTACTACCTGGAATTTTTCCGTTTTCTGCCACATGACGGTGAACCGGTCACAACCGACTGGCTGCTTGGTGGAACTTCAGGCTTTCGACGTAAAGTGCTCCAAGATTTTCAATACTCGGATGTCAGTCTGGGTGATGACTTCCTTATGAGCCATCGATTAAAAAGTCAGGGGGCCCATTTGATGATGGTGTCATCGGTAGCTGTTTCTCACTTGAACCGGACTGGATTCAAGCTTGTTTTTGACTATCAAAGAAAAATTGGCATGGCCGCCACTCAATACAGGGCAGTTTCAAACCCATTACTGATATCCCGGCTGAGTCGGGTTTCCTTTGTAACACTGGCGGCTCCTCTGGTTATCGTGCCCTGGGTGGGCTCACATATCCTGTTCAAGTTGGGGTTCAGAAAGTTCATTCAATACCTCCTATATTCACCAGTCAGCTTTGTCATGAGTTGCGCCTGGACAGCGGGGTTTATAAAAGATTTGCGTCAGTACCGGGTTAAGGACGCTGAAGAGGGATGAGACAAAAGTTTCTCATCAAGCATTAAAATGCGAATAATGATTGATGCGTCATGTTGGGAAAATAGACGGGGATTCGGTCGGTTCTCACGTGAATTGATCACGGCGTTGGTTACTGCTTTTGGTGATCAACATGAGTTTATCCTGCTCACCGATGCGCTCTCGGCCGGGCGTTGCGAGTTTCCTGCAAATGCCAGGGTTGTATCTGTGAAAACGCAAGAGCAGCCGATACAGGCAGCATCAAGCGCCGGGGCCAGGGGGTTGACCGACATGCTGCGGTTTGGGCGGGCAGTAAGCGCACAAGACGCCGATGTGTTTTTCTTTCCAGCGCCTTACACCTTCTTTCCAATCCTGGATAAGACCCCAATGGTCATTTGCATTCATGATGCAATGACCGAAGCAAAGCCTGAATGGTTTTTCAGTAACCTGGCGGCTCGCTGGCGTTGGAAAATTAAACTCTGGTTGGCACGGCGGCAGGCGAACAAGATTATTTGTCCATCTGAACAGGCTCGAAAGGATGTATCGCAGGCTTTTGGCTTGCCTGTCTCGAGCATTGAGCGAATTGATGAGGCAGCGGCACCGGGCTTTGCCCCGTTGGATGACAGTCAAACCATCAAGCAAGCCACAGAGCGCTACGGCATAGCATCGGAACTGCCGATTGTTCTTTACGTGGGAGGGATTTCCCCGCACAAAAATCTTGACGGTTTGGTGCATGCCATGACCCGGCTTGAGTCAAATGCTCAATTGGTTATTATCGGTGATGAGAAGCGTGACAGCTACCTGATTTGTGGTCAGGAGTTGCGTGAAACCGTCGCACAACTGGGTCTTTCTGAGCGTGTGGTTTTTACCGGTTTTGTACCCGATGATGATTTGGTGGCAATTTATAATGCTGCTACACTGCTGGTGCTACCTTCGTTTGATGAAGGGTTTGGCCTTCCCGTGATCGAGGCAATGGCCTGCGGTACGCCCGTTGCTGTTAGTCAGATTGGCGCCTTGGAGGAGTTAGTTGGAAATGCCGGATTGGTTTTTGACCCCGAGAACCTTGACGACCTGGCTTCAACAATCGAACGTTTATTGCGATCTGAGGATTTGCAAAAGAGTTTGCGTCAGCGCGGTCTGGAAAGGGTTCGTCATTATTCCTGGCGCCGGGCTGCGGAGCAGACCATGTCGGTGCTGCTCGAGGTTGCCGTGCAAGGTGGCGAACGGCAGAAGACAGGTTCCTGACCGGGCTGGACACACATTAGTAAACAAGGTTGAACAGTTTGAGAATTCTTTATGCCGGCCAGAGTCTGGCGGAACCGGGTGGAGGTGGAGAGCTTTCGGCATTGGCCATGCTGCGAAAGTTGGCCGCCTATCATGATGTTCGAGTAGTTGGTGCTGCCTCTGAGGACTCCCGGAAGTCAAGCTGCAAGGAAATCGATGTATTCAATTACGCGCTACCGGCTGCTGAAGGGGTGTTTTTGCAATCTGGGCACACTGCAAGGGAGGCCAGGTTTCGAGAGATCATTTGTGATCATCTGAGCCGGTTTAAACCCCAGCTTGTGCTGCTGCAGCAGCCTGGCTTTCTGCTTCCCGATGACCTGGACAAAGATACCCGGCTGATTATGTTTATTCGCAGCCCATTGTGCTTCGGCTGCTGGGACCCAAACCCGGTTCGTTGGCGAAGAGCAGTGCTCTCGGCTTTGACTTACAGCAGGTTTCGAAAATTCCGGCCACTCCTTAGGCGTGCGGATCTGATCGTCAGCAACTCGAATTACATGCGTGATGAATTGCTCAGAAAACGTCACCTCAATAGTGTCAACATCCCGCCGCTGATTGAGGCCAATGAAGCAGCCGGGCAAGCAACGCCATCATCGCGGGAGTATATAACGCTGGTAGGGCTAGACCCCTGGAAAGGAGGGGGGCTGGCGCTTAAGCTGGCAGGGGCAATGCCGCAACGTAAGTTTTTGTTCGTGACCGGAAATCGTGCCAACAGCCGGCTTCTGGCTCAGGCGGGCCGGCTAGATAATATTGAGCTTGCCGGGTGGACCGATGACATGAGTGAACACTACCTGAGAACCCGCTTGATCATTATGCCCAGTCAGTGGAGTGAGCCGTTTGGACGGGTTGCGGTTGAAGCGGGGAGATTTCAAATCCCTACGATTGCAACCGCGACAGGCGGATTGCCTGAAGCCATTGGTAATGGCGGAATCCTGCTGCCCTGTGAAGCACGTAAAAGCGACTGGGTGGGTGCAATTGAAGATATGGATGATGAAGCAAAGTATAGCAATCTTGCATCACAGGCCGCAGAGCATGCACGACAGTTCAGGCCAGAGCGGATTCTTGAGAAGTTCGACTCGGTGATGTGTGAATCTTTGGGAATTAGTCTATTTGAAGATGCCGATGGTTTTAGAGCCCGGGCAGAATAGGGGACATTTCGTTATGATGTCTGGGCAAAATGGGTTGGAAAACTCCTTTTTATGTGTTGACGCTGTTTTTTCGGGAAAAACATTTATGTGCGGCGACGTGTATCAAGTATCCTATCGACATTCAGATACCAAAAGATATCGTCAATGACCGGTTTTCTCATCCAGTCTCCACTGGAACACTACGCAAACAAAACGCCTGAGCATCCAGCCCTGTCCTATCAGGGGTGTGAGCTGAGCTACGGTGCATTGAATCGACGCAGTAACCAACTGGCTCAGGCCTTGCTTGATAACGGTGCAAAACGACAGGACCGGATTGGCATATACATGTATAAGGGCCTGGATTTAGGCGTTGCGATTTATGGCATTTTGAAGGCCGGGTGCGTTTTTGTTCCACTTGACCCTTTCATGCCGGCAGACCGTCTTTCATTTATTCTTGCGGACTGTGAAATTACACACATCATCAGTTCTGATGCACTCAGCGATACACTGAATATCTTAGGCGAAAAGCATGATTTGAACGTCTATGGTATTGATGTCGATTCAGTTCATAGGGGCATCTCCTGGTCTGACATCGCCAAACAACCGACAAGTTGTCCTGCACTCCCGATGATTGACCTGGAACTTGGATACATCATGTATACCTCCGGCTCTACCGGTGTGCCGAAAGGTATGATGCATACACACCATGGCAGTATTACCTATGCGCGTTGGGGCGCTGAGCATGTTGGCTTAAAACAGAAAGACCGGGTGGCTAGTCATGCACCTCTGCATTTTGACCTGAGCATATTTGATTTTTTCTCTACGGCGCAAGCGGGTGCGACGGTTGTGCTGGTACCAGAGGCGGTTACGCGATTTCCTGCGAGTTGGACAAAAACCATTGAGTCTGAACGTATTTCGGTCGTTTTCACCGTGCCCCACACCCTGATGAGCATGCTTGAACAGGGCGCAATAGAGCAGCGTGACCTCAGTTCGCTGCGTTGGATTCTATACGGTGGCGAACCATACCCTCCCGCGAAGCTTCGACAGCTTATGCTGACGCTGAAAGGTGCGAAGGTTACAAATGTCTATGGGCCTGCGGAAGCACCGTCGTGTACCTGCTATGACGTGCCGTTGCCTTCTGAAGGAAGCAATGAGCCGATTCCTATCGGTGTGGTTTCCAGAAATTCTACTGATATCATCGTGGATGACAATGACGAAGACTGTAGAGTAGGACAGGAGGGTGAATTGTGCATCCGTAGTTCAACCCTGATGGTGGGTTACTGGAACCGGCCGGATTTGAATGAAAAAGCCTATTTGTTCAGAGAGTCTTTCGGGCCATTTCCGGCAGTCTACTATCGCACCGGTGATCGGGTGGTTCGACAAGCGGATGGTAATTTGCAATTCATTGGCAGAATCGACCGAATGGTTAAGGTTCGGGGGCACAGGGTTGAACTGGATGAGGTTGAATCTGTGTTGTCGGCGCATTCCGGGGTTTTTGAAGCCGTTGCGTTTACGGTTCCTGATGGCTTTGACAGCCTTAAAATCATTGCGGCGGTAACACTTGTTAAGGGAACTGTTACCGATGAAGCAAGTGTCTTACGTTTTGCGCGAAAAAAGCTTCCGCTATATGCCTTGCCGGAAAATATTGAGCTGTTAACGACATTGCCTCACAATAGCAGCGGCAAGATCAATCGCAAGTTGCTCGCTGAGCAATGGGTAGCCGATCATCAAGCCTGAAAACACTATTTATCACACGCCGAATTTCACCAGGACCGAACCCAATGACGTCGAGTATTTCAAACATTCGCCAACATATTTTGACAGATATTCTCAATGACCCCTCGCTTGAGCTGGCGCCGGAGCAAGACCTGCTGCTTTCAGGCATGTTGGATTCAGTCAGTGTCATGCGTTTGATTTCCTGGCTGGAAAACGAGTACCAGATTTCTGTTCCAGCCGAGGATATACTGGTTGAGCATTTTGGTTCCCTGAACCAGATCAAGCAATACCTGGACACCCGTATAAGCGGTTGAGTTGAGCCAAAAAGAGCGATAAGTGACCTGGAGTTACTGGCCTTTGATGATCGACTGTAAAAGCATCACGGCTGACCGGTTTTTGTCATAGCGCTTCAGACAGTCTTGAATGTCAGCGACCCGGGCGCGGGTCTCAACTCCCTGTTCTCCAATCAAAGTGTCAATAAGGCGTTCCAGCTCGGCAGCATTTATTGGGTCAGAGCTTGCGGCTACGCCCACATGGTGGTGTACCAGCCTTGCCATACAACCATTTTGGTCAACATGACCAGCACTACAGACAATCAATGGCACGCCCTTGTGCAGGGCTTCATTGATCGTTGAAATTCCACCATGTGTGATGGCTACTGCGGCGTAGTCCAGCACTTCAAGTTGAGGGGCAAAATCCATCACAAGTACATTGTCGGGCAGCGCGTCAGTCGTCATTGTCTGCGTTTTCCCGCCCAGTCCGATGACGGCATCCAGGTCCTGTCTTTTTGCGAACACTTCCAACAGTGGCTTGATATTTCCAGAGCCGGTGTTCCAGAATGTACTATAGGAACAATAAATCAATGGGTTTCCAATGCTCTCCCGGCGCTTGATGAATTGTAGAAACGTATCTGAAGCTGGTGATTTTTCATAGTGCTTGTCAGCACATACCATCGATCCCACATAGTGCATTCTAGGGTCATCGGCCTTTTCAAACTCCAGTTCTTTCGCCGTCAGCGACATCACTGGAATATCACGATAAACATGGGGGATAAGCCAATGAGTGGTATCTGCAATATCATTAAGTGATAACCCATTTGAATCGGCAATAGCCTGTAGTTCACTCCGGGCATTTGACTCGTAACGTATGGGTCTGAAACGTGCCCTGGAACATCGTTGCTGCAGGTCCAGTCGCCACTTATGAAGCATCAGGCGGGTCCACGCCCAGCGTACCCGCAATGACTCAAGGAGGCCTTCAGGTGGTAGGAGCACGGTATTCATGGGTGGAACCAGACCAGTGTTGAAAACCGAAAACCAGCGACTACACAGGACCGTGGGAATCCCCAGTTTTCTGGTCTGGATAATCGCAACATGACACTCCATATCAATCAGCAGCAAATCTGGTTTCCACTCGGTCACCAGGTCCGTCACTTCCGTTAAGGCGATCGAGTTTTGGCGGTGAATCCGGCTGATTTTGACTTGCTTAACCAGACGTTTGAACAGTCCAACGCCCTGCAAAGCATCTATTTCCTGCAAACGCCGATCGGCGATGATCCGGTCTTCTTGCAGGTGTTCAAAGCGGACATCTAATCCATCCAGTACTGCAAATAAATCTTTATGGGATGCCACACAAAGTTCAAAGTCCGTGGCGCAAAGCCGTCGCGCAAGTTCTCTCAGGCTGTTGTTGTAACTACCCAGGCCATGAGCAATGTGAAGTATGCGTGGGCGTTTGGACACCGTATCAATCCAAACTGTCCAGAAAATCAGACAACTCATTCGCATTAAGGCCCGAGTCAGGAAACTCTGTGCTACTGCCTGCTGACATGAAGTGCTGATGTGCATCAACCTGATCGCATAATATGGAACGACAGCGCTCGATCCAGCCTTGCAGTCCGATTTGTTCGGCAAGGGTTTCATCCACACGCCATTTCAGCGCCAGGCCTTCATGATGGTCTGCCACCAGCAATTCGACCGCGTGTCCACGGGGACTGAGAGCGTCGCGAAAACAAGTGTCTGTCAAGGGTGTAAGCATAAACCCTTCAACTTCCATCTGATCTGAACCCGCAAGATCCATTGCCAGGTAATTGTAAAGCAGGGATGCTGACTGCAAATCCGTTTGAGAGTGTGACGGGTCCGCGGAGCAATCGAAGAAATGCACCGGGTCACGCACAAATTGAGTCGCCGACTCGCGCCTTGCCCGTTGTAAAACATCCCGGAACCGAAGCAGGTCAGTATCGTGCAGGGGCGAAAACCTGACGGGGAAAAAAGATGTAAACCAGCCGACAGCAGCACTGGCATCAATCACCGATTCGAGTAAATCCCGTCCGTGAGTTTCAACATCTACCCGGGTTTCAGACTTGAAGTTACCGCTAAGCATTAACAGGAACAGAATATACTCATGCAAAGCCACGGACTGTTGCTCGCAGTAATGCCGGATCACAACCAATTGGGTTTTGGAAATCTCCAGGGTTTGACTGAACGCCCGCTTTTCGGTCCACGAATCCGCGGTCGCTCCGGAAACTGGCGTCTGCTCACTATCATTTTCTTGAAATTCCTGCTGCAAGAGCATCGACCACTCGCGGTAAGATACGGTGGAAACCCCTCTATGAGTGGCATCTCCTTTAGCATTTAACAGCTGTACAATTCGCTTACCGATATACCAATTAGACAAGGCGTCGGTGACCAGGTGATGGATCACGGCACCAAATGCCAAACACTCCTGCTCCTCGTTAGATGCCACAAGAAACCGGGTTACAATGCCTGACTCCAGGTCAAAATCTGTCTGAACAGCACTCAACGATTCTACCCACCCGGAAAGACTGGCAGGCGGGGCAATGCTCTGTACCAGAGATTGATCTTTTCTGGTTTTTGGAATGAACTGCATATAGCCTTCTTGGCCCTTATCAAAACTGGAGCCGAGAACTGGAAACTCTTCAATTAGTGTATAAATTGCCCGCGTAATGTCCTCAACTGAAACTGCAGTTTTCATGTCAACCACGAACGCCATGTTCCAGCGGGATGGTTGTGGGTGCCCACTACTGAAGAACCATTGTTGAATGGGTGAGAGCGGGGATTCGCCATATGCTGGTATAGCGTCCCTTTTACGCATGGGAGCGACATTTAGCTCAGGTGCATTTGCCAGTTCGCGCATGCTGGTATATTCAGTAATCATTGGTACTGTCAGGGCTAGTCCCTGTTCCCGGGCGGCAGCAACAAAGCGGATGGCCGTTAATGAATCCCCGCCAAGAGTGAAAAAGTTCTCACCCGGTGGAATGGACGGTACACCAAGTAGTGAGGCCAGAAGATGACACAGTTTGGCCTCGATTGCATCTGAGTACGGGGTGTCTTCAGAAGGTGCTGCTTCACCATTGGGGCGAACATCCAGATCTGATATTGACGGAAACCCCTTGAGGTCGATTTTACCGTTTGGCAATCGTGGAAAGCGGTTTACTGCAACAAACCGAAATACTGCGAATTGAGCAGGCAACTCCTGTTTGATCAGCAGGTTCGTTGATTTCCGGATATCCTCAGTCAGGTCTTCAAAACCCGGGTCTTCAATCGGGTGGCAGCCACCAACTGCCAACTCGGGTTGTGCTTGAAGGGTATAGAAGCATACCAACCGCTTATCGGCGGCCTCGCTCACATCGGAACCCATGAAATCCTGCAAAACACAAACTGCCTCAAGCACACCCTTATGCCGCTCGACCCGGGACGTGATTTCACCGGCCTCAATTCTGTGGCCCCTGATTTTTAACTGATGATCTGTCCTTCCCAGGAAGTAGAGCATTCCATCATGCCCGAGCGTCACAAGGTCGCCGGTTTTGTAGGTATGAAGCCCAGTTTCCTCCATGGATCCATTTTGTGGTGAAGAGAACCTGGCATGCGTTAACTTCTCGTCTTCATGATAGCCTTGCGACACTCCCGGTCCTGTCACCAGTAATTCCCCGCTCAGCCCTGGAGGACAGACTTCACCATGCTCGTTGATGATGTAAGCTCTGGTTCCGGGAATTGCCTGACCGATCGGCACTTGTGAGACCATTTCCTTTGAGACAGGTTGAAGCTCGGCAACCGTCGACCAGACCGTGGCTTCTGTCGGACCATATTCGTTGTAAAGACGGGTGTCGGGCAGTACCTTGTGGCTTAGCGTCGGAAGATTCGACGGGCAAGCCTCTCCCGCTACAATGACCGTGCTCAAGCTTTTAAGCGCATCTGGGTCAGCGTATCGCAATAGCAACGAGTAAATCGACGGAAGACACAGTGTATGAGACACCTGGTGCTCTGAAATCTGAGATTCTAATTCATGTATGTCTTGAGACTTTCCCGCGCCAGGCAAGACCAGTGAACCACCTGTGCAAAGCGTCCAGAATATGCCCGCCACCGAACTGTCAAACGCAAATGATGACAGAAGCAGAAAACTCCGTGGACTCTCGGGGTAGTAAACGGTTCGGGCCGCAGTTGAATACATCAAATTCTGATGTGAAATCACCACACCTTTTGGATGACCAGTCGACCCGGATGTAAATATCATGTAGGCAGGATCATCACTGTGCATCCCCGGTTGCCTGACAAACCGGCTATCACCATGGTTGACCAGTAGATCCGTAAGGATAACCGGTAGATTATGTTTCGAAATCGCGGTTGCGGTATTGCTATCGGATACCAACAGGTTGATATCTGCAATATTGAGCATTTCATCACATCGTGCGGTAGGCCATTTGGGATCGATAGGGACATAGGCTTTGCCGCTTAACACGACACCCAGGATAGCGGCAATCTGGTTAAACCCTCGCTCGAGGCAAACACCTACAAATGCATTTGTTGTGCCCTTTTCATGTATGGCCCTCGCGACCTGTTCGGCCACTGACAGCAACTGTGCATACGTGTATTTCTCATCATTATCAATGATTGAAATTGAGTCGGCCCGATCAAGAGCCGTGCTTCTGATCCAGTCAGCAACATCTGCATGTGCCGGTTGCTCAATTGAAGATGCGATGGGATAGAACGAATCAAGACGTTGCGATTGAAATTCCAGCAATTGGGCTAAATCTCTGACCCCTGGTTGGCAAAAATCGCTCAGCACGGCAACAAACTCATCACTCAGTGCTGCAAATGCTCCCTGACCAAAGTATGACTCCAGTCCGGCCAACTGAATCTCTGTCGATGTGCCGGGGAACACGAGTACCGTTAATGGAATATTGCTGACATTGGAGCTTCGGATATTGCCAAAAGACACCGTTGAATCTTTGACATCAATTCGAAACTCCGGACCACGGGTTTCAACGACAAGCAGGGATTCGAACGCCAGTCTTTTTTCGCCTACTGGTAATAGTCTCTGCAAATCTGCTAATGGCACGTGTTCGTGAGCCAATTGCTCAAAAAGTTGTCGCTGTACGCTTTTTATAAAATCGTCAGGCCGCTGCTTGGCATCAATATGAATATGGGTTGGAAGCGTATTTAGAAAAAGGCCAACTGCGGCATCAATACCGGAGAGCGGACAGGTTCGCCCGGACACCGATGTACCAAAAAGGGCCGCTCCATGACCCGAGAAGCGTGCTATGACCAGCGCCCAGGCCGCGTGTAGAACTGAGCTTTGCGTGACCCCCAAATTACGGGATATCTCAACCAATGACAGAGACAGATCCTCGCCGAGTTGTGTCATATGCCGTTGATGCCTTGATTCTGGACCTGCATCTAAATCCGGGCAGTTGTAGTCAGGTCTGACCGATGTCGGTTTAACATCTTCCAGTTTGCGTTCCCACCATTGTCTGTGCTGCGCCTGGTCTTCGCGGCTCAACCAGTCCACATACGATACGAACTGAAACTGAGGGTCGGTACCGAAGTCAGCCGGCTCTGGCGACGTCAAACTTTGATGGTAGTGATCTGCTACGGATTGAAGTACCAGCGGAATTGACCAGTCATCCGCCAACAGATGATGAACGGTCCATATAAGTGTGCTTTGCTCATCCGAAACATGAAGCAATCGAAATCTTATGGGGGGTGTATCCGTCAGAACTAAAGGCTTTGAACGCTCATGGTCTAACCAGTAATCAAGCGGAGAATCTGATGAAGGTAAAGATACCTGTCTTGAATCGCACTCTACCCAATCCAATTCCACGGACGAGTTGACCAACTGCAGAGGTTCCTCAAGCCCTTCCCATAGAAACCGGGTGCGGAGCGTCTCGTGTTGTTGAACGGCACACTGCCATGCATTTTTCAGCAGTCCGCTGTCGAGCTCACCACTGATGTCAATGACAATGTATGCAATATAAACGTTGGAATTGGGGTTTTTCAGGCCTTCATAAAGCATACCCTGCTGTAGAGGTGTAAGCGGATACGCATTGTCAAGGCCATCGAACATTATCCCCACCAACCAACTCGGGATCCCAGCCAGTAGCCTGAAAGTATAACGGCAAACCACGATAACGCGGGCACGGCGATCTGGCGATAACCACGGTATTTACGGAAGTAAAATAAAACAGGTAGCACCAGAAAAATCACAAATATTTGACCTGCTTCCACGCCAACATTAAACATGATAAGAATCTTTTTAAGATCAACATTTCTGAACTGCAGGTCACCGAGAGCGCTGGCGAACCCCAGCCCATGAGCCAGGCCAAAGACAAAAATCAGTAGCCAGGTATGCGATTTAAAAAAGTGAAACACATTATTTAGTGCGACCACCATTATTGATAAAGCAATGATTGCTTCGATCGGCGCTATTGGCACTTCGACCAGGCCAAGTACAGCCAGCGCGAGCGTGATGGAGTGTGAAATCGTGAATACGGTGACTATTTTCACGGTATTGAAGAACGCATCAGCAAAGCGAGGGGCGGGCTCCCATACCTGCCCGCGCAGCACCAGTACCGCTGTCAGTAGCAATACAAACAGGAACAGCATGTGATCGAAGCCAATCCAGATATGTAAAAGACCCTGACGGAAAAAGTTTTTCCAGATCAGGATGGGCGGAGGGTTAGCAACATTGAGCTCTGCTTCCTGCAGGTGAGGGCCAAACACCAAAGCTGTATTTTCATTGCCAAAATCCAGGCCCCGGTATTCATTGTGGTCCACAAGAACAAGACTTCGGTGTAAAGGGTCGTTTTGCAGAAATTCTTTGCTCAGGAAAATCGTATTGCGGATGAATACAAGATCATTTTCAGGTACCCCGTCTACGCGGTAATGGTACTGTATAAACTTGGCCTTTTCGTTGAATAAACGGGATTCCAGGAACTGTATTTTCTTTTTCTCATCATTAAATGAAAGCGAGAAATTATCACGCAGATAGGCGTGCACGTCCGGCTCGGTGGCAATCACCCTGGCAAGCGTATTTCCGTCGGTTCCATCAAGATCAATACCTAACTTTTCTTCAAGGTCTTTTGTATTGATCTCAAACCGACCGCTGACATGGTCTTTTTCGATGTTAACCCAGACATAATTTTCACGTCCTGCATGAGCCTCAACAAGGGGTGCATAGAAGTTGCCGATCAGTATGAGGAACAATAAACCCCAGGCGGGGTAGCATGAAAGCTTCAGCCTATTCATAAAAATTTCCTGTAAAATTAGATATTTGAAATATACTAGTTATTTTGTGTTCCAGTAAGCTGAGCGTAATCTACGCTACTGTGGTAACTCGTTTCAACTGCGCATTTAAGCACATAAGTCATACAAAAAAACCTTCAATCGTACAGTTCAAATTGATACTCATCGCCACAGTGTAAATTATCGGCATTATTGTGCTTTGCCCACGTTTCAGATCACAATAAATAATCGCACTTCAATCAGAAAATGGACGTGACAAAACAATTGCGGAAGATCATTATACCCAAGTCCTGACAAGCTGGAGACATAATATGGAATTTGGGTACAACGAAGCGCAACAGAAAGTTCGAGAATTGACCGCTGAATTCGTCCAGACAAAGATCAATCCACGCCTCCAGTCACCACCTGATCCAGAAAAATTTGACCGCAGCTTGTGGAAGGCCTGCGCCGAACAAGGCCTGTTGTCCTATGGGATGCCCGAATCCTGGAACAGCAAGGCGCAAGGCAGTCTTTTGACCATGGTTATGGCCCTGGAAAGCTTTGGTTACGCCTGTGATGACAACGGTTTACCTTTCGCGTTGGCTAGCCAGGGTTGCACCATTCAGCACTCGCTGCTTGCACATGGTTCGCAAGCGCAACAGGACGATTTTTTACCCGGCTGTATCAGCGGAGATCTGATTGGTGCAACCGCCATGACCGAACCCGACGCGGGGTCTGACTCAAACAGCATCGGTATGTTTGCAGAAAAAACGGATCAGGGTTACCTGCTTAGTGGTGAGAAGCTAATGATTACGCTTGCCCCGGTCGCTGACTTTTGTATCGTGTTTGCCACTGTTAATAAGAAAGCCGGTCGTTGGGGAATCACGGCATTCCTGGTTGAGCTTGATACACCCGGGGCAGAGGTGATTGGCCCCGTCCCAAAATTGGGTTTGGATAGCGCCCCGATGGGGCGAATTAAGCTGGATGCCTGCTTGGTCGCTGAAAATCGACGCATGGGTCCGGAGGGCGCTGGCGCAGCGATCGCACATCAGTTACTGGAGGTTGAGCGAACTTGCATTCTTGCCAGCCAGGTCGGTCGCATGCATCGTCAACTGGAAGATACTGTCGATTATGCAAAAAACCGAAAGCAGTTTGGTCAGCCAATTGGCGGTTTTCAGGCCGTATCTCACCGCATGGCCGATATGCGTGTTCGGCTCGAAAACGCACGATTGTTATTGTATAAAACAGCCTGGAAAATGGACCAGGGGGAATCTGCGAGGCTGGAGTCTTCGATGCTGAAACTTGCGATCAGTGAAGATTTCCTGGCATCGAGTATTGATAGCATGAGAATTCACGGCGGATATTCCTACATTGAAGATCATTTCAGTGGTAGAGATACGCGTGATGCACTGGGTGGTGTCCTTTATGCCGGAACCTCTGATATCCAGCGCAACATCATCGCGAGCCTGCTTGGATTGTAAGCATGAACACATACCCTTTAACTCCCAGTCAGAGCCACTTACTCAAAAGCCACTTGATTACGCCTGGCAAACCACTGTTTAACCAGGTTATCACCGCGACCTTATCCGGTGATATATTCACCGATGATGACGTCAAAGCCATGTGTGAAGCATGGCAATCTGTTCAGCAACGACACCCTGTGCTGGGCGTTACCATCATTGAGTCAGGTTCAGCAGGGTTTGTTCAAAAAGCAGGCAAGGCAATCACTGATATGGAGGTTATTGACCTGGACAGTCTGTCCGGAGAATTTTCTGATACATCTAAAGCGTGGATATCGCATCGATTGCAACGAGTATTCGAATTGGACAAATCGCTAAGCGATGCAGCTGTGGCTCGCCATGGGCGAAATGAAATGATCGTTTATTTGAATATGCATCATTTAATTGCTGATGCCTGGTCAACAAACCTCATTCTGGAAGAGCTGATTCAGACCTTCAACGTGGCAACCAACAGGGTCAATCCATCTCCGCGGGAGTCTTCATCGCCTGTAGCATCTGATCAACAAGCAACATTTTTTGACTACGCGACTGTCTTATCCGAATCTCAAAAGCTACATTTGAAGGGTGAATCACCGCAAAAGGCGCAGGGTCAACCACTTGGCGCAGCGTTGCCGTCTTTCTATGGTCATATCAATGACCGTCTTGCAACAGATTCAACCCGTATGCTGGTGAAGCTGTCAGCCGATGACCACGCGCGACTGCTAACCCTCTCAAAAGACAGCGAATTGCAACAGCTTAGCGAGAGCCTGTTTCAGCTTTGTTTCCATCTCACAGTGTTGAGTATATTTCTGCATAAAACATGTGGCGACACCGAGCTTGTCATTGAGGTGCCTTTACTCGGGCGTTTTTCTCAACAGTGGATGCATGTTGCTGGGAGCTTTATTGAAATGATCCGCGTATCAGTAACGGTAAACGCTGATGATACGGTGCTTACCGTCTATAAGCGCAACACAGATAGACTGTTTGAGGCCCTTAGGAATGCAAAGCCCGGTTGTACCTCTTTACTTGAGCCGGTAGCGGTCCATGGCGTTCTGAACCTGATTACCGCCCGCCAGTCCTCGCCGGCGGATGTTGGTGCAACATTTGCCTGGCATCACCCCGGACATTCGGATATATCCCACCCCGTGCGTCTGCATGTGGCCGACTGGAATGCAACCGGCACACCCGACATTGAGCTTGATCTGAACCACGCGTTTTTTTTACCGCCATACATCGACCGGGCTTCCTCGCACCTTGCGAATGCTTACCACGCCATCCTTGAAAGTCGAGAAACGGTCGTTTCAGATTTAGCCATTATGACCCGTGATGAAAAATGGTCCTTCAAGGGGCCGGCGATAGCTGCCGATTCTGCCGGCCAAGCGTTGTTACCGGCCCGCCTGGCGGGCGTGGCTGCAAGCACGCCTGATGCCATTGCGCTTAGCGATGATGTAAATTCAGTAAGCTATCAGGAACTCAGTGATTACGCCGGAACGATAGAACGCCATTTGAGCGATCATGATATCGGTAGCGGCCAGCGTGTAGCGGTTTATTTATCGCGTTCGCTGCATCTACCGATCGTGATACTGGGAATCCTCAGAACAGGTGCGACCTATGTACCGATTGACCGTGACCAACCAAGGTTGCGTGCTGAAGAAATTCTCAATGATGCCGGGGTCGCTTGCCTGATCACCGATGCAGATGCCTCTCTTGCGCCCGACGTGTTGACCTTGTCGGCCGATGCGCTGCTCGATTCTAGCCGGCAGCATCTGCAGACCACACCTGCCGGTGGGTTGTCGGACAATTCTGATATCGACCCTGCCGACCCCGCATACCTGCTATATACCTCTGGGTCCACGGGGAAACCAAAGGGTGTTGTTGTCAGTCATGGCTCGCTGATGTCCTATCTGAACTGGGCGAGCAAATACTACGCAATCTCAAGCCCAGTGGTTATGCCGCTATTTACATCCATTGGATTTGATCTGACTGTGACCTCACTTTTTCTACCATGGCTCAGTGGCGGTACTCTGCGGGTCTTTCCCCAGACGGCGGAAAACCAGGCGTTGCTGCTTCTCGATGTTATTCGCGATAAATCAATAAACACCATCAAGCTGACGCCTGCGCATTTGAAGATACTGATTAACAGTGAGGCTGAAAACCTGGCAATCAGGCAGCTTATTGTGGGTGGCGAAGATCTCAAATCCGAAACTGCCAGACAAACAGCTGACCTGTTCAATCAGGACGTGCGCATTATCAACGAATACGGACCAACGGAAGCCTCTGTGGGCTGTATTGTCAGGGAGTGGAGTGGAGATACGGAACAAGGTTCGGTGCCGATAGGCTTACCCATCGATGGCATGTCAGCCTATGTTCTCAATGAGTCGCTACAACCACAGTTTGAGGGCATGGCAGGTGAGTTGTTTCTCAGTGGACCTTCATTGGCCAGCGGTTACCGGAACGACCCCGAAACGACCGCGAATGCTTTCATTGCCAACCCATGGAATGCGGGCACGCTGATGTACCGAACCGGTGACCAGGTGCGGGTACAGCATAATGAGCTGGTTTATATCGGACGTAACGATGGACAACTCAAAATCAATGGGCACCGTATAGAACTGGGAGAAATTGAGGCTGCATTGCTCAGTCATCCGGATATCAATGAGTGCGTTGTAATGGCTTCGGCGGGTAAGGACCACACTGAACATCAGCAGCAAGAGACATTCTGTATGGAGTGTGGCTTGTCATCAAAATATCCTGAAGCCCGGTTCGATGAAAAGGGCATTTGCAATTTATGCAACAGTTACAAACCCAATAAGCCCCGGGTGGATGAATACTTTAGAAATATGGATGACCTGTCCGCGCTGATCAAAACCATCAAGCAGCAAAGACGGGGTGATTACGATGCCCTGGTTCTTATCAGTGGAGGAAAAGACAGTACCTTTACACTCAGCAAGCTGGTTGATCTCGGTCTGAAGGTGTACGCCTTTTCACTGGATAATGGTTACATATCAGACCAGGCAAAACAGAATATCGATTATGTTTGCGGGACCTTGGGAGTGGCGCATCATTATGCGACCACGCCGCATATGAATTCAATTTTCGCCGACAGCCTTGATCGTTATTCAAATGTTTGTGATGGCTGCTTCAAAACCATCTATAACCTTTCGTTAAAATTTGCTGCAGACCACGACATTGAT
>JAOUCZ010000235.1 GCA_029859505.1 Lysobacterales bacterium
TTGCGATCTTACGCTTTGTACAGGATATTCCACTCAAGCCCGCCGATCCCGGCTACAACATCGTGCAGATGACCGAATCACGCCTGACAGAGTTCACCAACAAACCCTGTCTGCTGGCCTGGGGTGAGAAAGACTTCGTATTTGATCAGCACTTCCTCAGGCAGTGGAAGCGATTATTTCCGCAAGCAAAGGTGCTCGAATATCCTGATTGCGGTCATTACATATTTGAGGATGGCGGCCCGCCTCTCACGCAGGCTATCAGTGACTTCATGGACCAAAATGAGCATGGAATCGAACGCGACTGAAACCTGTAACATTGCCTCAGCATTGATACGTCAGGCTGAACAGCAAGGTCAGAATATCGCAATTCACTACCCCGTTGGCAAGCGCGGTAACCGCATAACTTACGAGTCTGTGACTTATTCAGACCTGGATGAACTCTCGGATGAATATGCGCGCGGACTGATTGAATATGGTATTGGTCGTGGAGTCCGCAGCGCCCTGATGTTGACTCCCGGGCTCGATTTTTTCGCTATGTTCTTTGCTCTCTTCAAGGCGGGTGCCATACCGGTTCTGATTGATCCCGGTATCGGCATTAAACCGCTAAAATCCTGCCTGGCGGAGGCCCGGCCCGAGGCTTTCATCGGAGTGACAAAGGCACAGCTTGCGCGCGGCTTACTTGGCTGGGTACCCGGTGTAAAACTGGTCACCTCGGGCCCGAAACTGGGCTGGGGCGGGCTGAATATCAAACAGTTGCGGAAGCTGGGACAAAAGACTTCCGGAAGCGTACTGGCGGATACCCAGGCCGACGAGATGGCGGCCTTGTTATTCACCTCGGGAAGCACCGGCATACCCAAAGGCGTGGTTTACCAGCATCGGCATTTCATCGCGCAGGTTGAAATGCTGCAATCGGCATTTAACATCCAGGCTGGTGAAGTGGACTTACCCACGTTCCCCCCATTTGCCTTATTTGACCCTGCCATGGGTATGACCACAGTCGTGCCGTTAATGGATCCGACCCGTCCGGCAAAAGCTGACCCACGCCTGCTCGTTCAGACAATAGAACGCTTTGGTGTCACTAACATTTTTGGCTCGCCGGCATTACTGAACGTATTGGGCCGCCATACGGAATCAGAAAACATCCGGTTAGCCACCGTGCGCCGGGTTATTTCAGCCGGTGCAGCCATGCCGGTCGCCACTATCCGGCGTCTGCAAAAAACCTTGCCCGCCGATTCCGAGGTGTTCACACCGTATGGTGCTACCGAGTGCCTGCCCGTCACGAGTGTTTCCGGCACCGAACTCAATACTGGAGTCGAGCAACTTACGGCAACCGGCGAAGGCACCTGCGTCGGGCGACCGGTTGCACCGAACAATATAAAGATCATCGCTGTTACTGACAGTATCGTGGAAAAATTTGAAGATTGCGTTGAGTTACCGGTCGGTATTATCGGAGAAATAGTCGTGAACGGCCCGACAATGACTGACACTTACTGGCAAAAGCCGGAACAGACCCAACTGGCCAAAATTACGGATGACAAAGGAAATACCTGGCACCGTATGGGTGATGTAGGTTACTTCGATACCGAAGGCAAATTGTGGTACTGCGGGCGTAAATCCCAGAGAGTGGTTAATGAGCAGGAGTGTCTATACGCCGACCAGGTGGAAGCCATTTTCAATGTACACCCTGAAGTGGCACGTACTGCACTGGTGGGTATTGGCAGCAGCGGCCGGCAAACTCCGGTTTTATGTGTGGAGCCATTGAACAAGCCGGATGCCGCGCGTCGGCACCGCATTCAAACTGACCTGCTTCAACTTGGTCAAAGTCATGCGAATTCAAGATCCATTCAGCAGATTCTTTTTCACAAATCCTTCCCCGTCGATATACGTCACAATGCCAAGATCGGTAGAGAAAAGCTTGCTGTCTGGGCGGCAAGGAAGCTTGCATGAAAGTCCTGGTAACAGGCGGTGGTGGTTTTCTTGGCAGCGTGATTTGCCGCCAGTTACTGGCCCGGGGTGATGAGATTATCGCCTACCAGCGAAGTGCAGCCGATGCACTTGAAAAACAGGGTGCAAAGGTAATCCGGGGAGACATCACTGATGTTGAACTATTGAATTCAGCATCAAAAGGCGTTGATGCCATTATTCATACCGCTGCCAAAGCCGGGTTGTCGCTAAATTATGAAGATTTCTTTGGCCCAAACGTCACCGGTACCGAAAACGTCTTAAATGCCTGTCGCAATAACGGGATCACAAAGCTGGTATTTACCAGTTCCCCGAGCGTCACGCATTCAGATGGCGATATTGAGGGCGGAAATGAGTCTCTGCCCTACCCCGACACCTATAATTCACCTTACCCGGAAACCAAGGCCCTGTCTGAAAAAATGGTCATGGCGGCTAACTGTATGGACCTGGCTACCGTTTCTTTGCGTCCGCACCTGATCTGGGGGCCGGGCGACAATCATCTGTTGCCAAAACTGCTGGAACGGGCCAGGCATGGAAAATTAAAGCTGCCGGGTCCGCACAAGTTGATTGACACGGTATACATCGAAAACGCCGCCAAAGCCCACCTGCTGGCCCTGGATAAGCTGGCAACCGACCCCGAAACCATAGGCGGTAAAACCTACTTTATTTCCAACGACGAACCTCTAAGCCAAAGCGACATTATCGGCGGCCTGTTAAAAGCGGTTGGATTCGAAGTGGACATCCAGGGAATTTCACCCGTGCTTGCCAAAGCTGCTGGAACAGTGCTGGAAACCGGTTGGAAGTTATTCGGATTAAAATCAGAACCACCCCTGACCCGCTGGTCAGCAGAGCATCTTTCCACCGCGCACTGGTATGACATTTCAGCGGCCAAACGGGATCTTGCCTATACCGCCGAAATCAGCATTGCCGAGGGGCTTGAAATCCTTGCAGAGGAGTTTCGGCGTAAATCAGAAGGTGCGTAACAAGTTACTCACCCTACCTGGTCGTCGGTTCGTGACGAGCTAGTGCATTGGGCGGCCGCGCAACTTTCTGACCACGTATTCGAGCTTTGAGTAATTCAACAATTTACGGTCTTCTTCCGAGGCATTTTTGTACCGCCCGTGGTACTTATGTTTTACCCAGGCATTGATATCCAGACGTTTGCCATATTCAAAGAAGTGATTATTGAGAGGATGAAACCCGTCTTTGTGTATAAACGTGGTTCCAAAATCAATGATATAGGGCTTCTGATCACTACCGACAATCATATTGGTTTTGGATTTCAAATCACCATGACTGACACCACGTGAATGAAACGCCTGGATCACAAGCAGGAGATCCGCAAACCACTGATCCCGGTCCTGCCAGGTCGCATGGCGGTAAGCAGTTCCTTCGATAAACTCCATTAGCAGGTAACGCTTTGCGAGCAAACCATAACAAGCCGGCACACCCTCAACACCCTTTAAGCGCTGATATGCAGCGTACTCTCTCTCAAGTGTTGCCTGCCGTGCCTTTCGGACCGGTCCACGGCCCATGGCAGACTTGATCACCAGCTTGATTCCATCACCTTCAAACAAAAGCACGATACCCTGGTTTGATGTTGCCAGGATATTCGAGCCCGATGCGAGACTGGACTCTATCCAGGTTTCGAGATCATCGGGCAAAACAGGAGATGGGTTTTCTGTGCTTCTATTCATTGCGTGTGGATGATACCGGCAAGCGCCACTCAATTACACCAGTCTAGTGATGACACTACACTTTTTCCCTATTCTATTAAGTGCATTTAATTTGAACGTAGGTAAATTTCCCACTGTTTGTTAATATGCTGCCCCTCACGACATTTTGAAGGAAACTCCATGCGTTATAAGATCCTGTACACCCTGCTTCCGATAATGATGGCTTTACCCATCGGAAACTTGTGGGCCGAACCCTATCCGTCCACCTATGCACCACTACCATCAGAACCAACATTGATCACCAACGCCACCATTTTGACCGGAACCGGTGAGCGTCTGGAGAATGCCAGCCTTTTAATAGTAGATGGAAAAATCGAATTCGTTGGCAAGGGTAGCGCCCCTTCCGGAGTTAAGACCATTGATGCCAGTGGCCGCTGGGTGACGCCTGGGCTGATTGATGTCCACTCGCATTTGGGTGTGTATGCAAGCCCGGGCGTCCAAGCACACTCGGACGGCAACGAAATGACCAATCCGGCAACACCGAATGTCTGGGCTGAACACAGTGTCTGGCCACAGGACCCCGGTTTCTCGCGTGCCCTCGCCGGAGGCATCACCACGCTGCAAACACTACCCGGTTCAGGCAACCTGATAGGTGGTCGTGGTGTAACCCTGAAGAATGTCTATAGCAACAGCTACCAGGGCATGAAATTCCCCGGTGCGCCGCATGGTATGAAAATGGCATGTGGTGAAAACCCGAAGCGGTTTTATGGTGGCAAAGGTGAACTACCGTCAACCCGAATGGGTAATGTGGCGGCCTACCGGGCACAGTGGATCGACGCGCAAAAATACAAGGATGACTGGGCGGCCTACGAAAGCAAGTCCGATGATGAAAAGGACGAAGCCAAGGCACCCAAACGTGACCTGAAAATGGAAACATTGGCCGCCGTACTTGATGGCGAAATTATTGTACACATGCACTGCTACCGTGCTGATGAAATGCTGACCATCCTGGACATGGCTGATGAGTTTGGTTACAAGGTTGGTACTTTTCACCATGGTGTGGAAGCCTACAAAATCGCCGACAAACTGGCTGAGAATGGCGTTTGCGGAGCTCTCTGGGCAGATTGGTGGGGTTTCAAAATGGAAGCCTACGACGGCATCCAGGAGAATATCGCAATAGTTGACAGGCCACAGGGTAGTTGCGCCATCGTTCACTCGGATAGCCCGGAAGGCATTCAGCGCCTTAACCAGGAGGCTGCCAAGGCGATGAGTTCTGGCAACCGGGCAGGCATGGATATTCCTCCGGAACGTGCTATTGGCTGGATTACTTCCAACGCCGCCAGGTCGCTGGGCATCGAAAAACAGACAGGATCACTTGAAGTCGGGAAAATGGCCGATGTAGTTATCTGGAACTCGAACCCATTTAGTGTCTACGCCAAAGCCGACCACGTGTATATCGATGGTGCTCTTGTATATGACCGTGAAAACCCGGAGCTTCAACCGGTTTCCGATTTCGAACTGGGCCAGTTGCAGGGAGTATCAAAATGAATAGTATTCAAACGCTTTTGATTGGCCTCCTCGCCGCCTTTTCCCTGGTAGTGCAGGCTGACACCATCATGATTCGCAACGCCAACGTCATGACAATGACCGGAGACGGGACCCTGGAGAACATAGACATCTTCATTTCCGGGGGCGAAATACAACGCATCGGAAAAGACTTACCGGTACCGCAGGATGATGTTTTCGTGTTCAATGCTGAAGGTAAACTGCTGACACCCGGTTTTTTCGCAGGAATTACCAGCATCGGTATTACGGAAGTTTCTGCAGTGGAGGAGTCCTCCGACGCAGGCCTGGCTTTAAAAGAAATGCGTCCCGAATTTAATGTTGTACCGGCTTACAACCCCAATTCCAGCCTTGTGCCAGTGACGCGAATTGAAGGGTTCAGCTTCACATTGCTGGGCGCCAACCCGCAGGGTTCCATTTTTGGCGGACAGGGCCAGGTGGTTATGCTGGATGGTGGCTATCAGAGCTTTATTGGCAACCCGGTTTTGTTCATTAACGTGGGACGAGATGCCAGTGGTCTAAGTGGTGGTTCGCGTGCCGCGCAATGGATGTTACTAAATCAGGCCAT
>JAOUCZ010000046.1 GCA_029859505.1 Lysobacterales bacterium
AATTAACTGATATCCACACCTATATACTCGATCCGATGTTCAATGTAGTACTTGCTTACCCGGCCAGTGCGGACCCGACCGATATACACAAAGATCTCAAACGCTTGTTAAAATGGGCCGATCAGGAGGGTAAGTGATGATCCGGACCATGCACAGACTGGCCATGCTTGCCGCGATTCTTGCTTTCTGCGTGATTGTGCTGGGTGCCTGGGTCAGATTGTCTCATGCGGGACTGGGTTGCCCGGATTGGCCGGGTTGCTATGGCCAGCTCACCTGGCCAGATGCCATAGCCGAAATAGAAACAGCTAACCAGGCTTTTCCAGAGCGCCCTTTTGAATCAGGCAAAGCCTGGAAGGAAATGATTCATCGTTACCTGGCGGGCAGTCTGATGCTGCTGGTTTTTGCCATGGGCTGGCTGGCATGGCGAGGCCCGGAACGTCTCCACAAATTTAGGCCGGTTGCCACGGCGTTGGTCATATTGATCATTTTCCAGGCCCTGTTGGGTATGTGGACAGTAACATTAAAACTGAAGCCCATTATCGTGATGGCCCATCTTCTAGGCGGGCTTGGCAGTTTTTCTCTTATTTTATGGTTGATGTTTTCAAGCCGCAGGCAATTTGCTGATAAACCGGTTATCAGTGTTCGCAGAATGCGGACACCGATTATTGTTGCCATCATCGTACTGGGGATGCAAATCGCACTGGGTGGCTGGACCAGCGCGAACTACGCTGCGCTTGCTTGCCCCGACTTTCCTACGTGTGGCGGTCAATGGTGGCCGGAGGCCAATTTCAGTGAGGGCTTTGTCCTTTGGCGAGAGGTCGGCGTCAATTACGAAGGTGGTTTGCTTGACGGGCCTTCACGGGTGGCCATACATCTCACCCACCGTATCGGTGCCGTAGTCACCCTACTTGTATTGACTACCCTGGCATTCAGGCTGCGTAAAATACCGCGCTTGCGGACTGGCGGCCAGCTTCTGATGACCCTGGTACTGGCCCAATTCATACTTGGCATTTTTAATGTCGTGTTCTATTTGCCATTAGCCAACGCAGTCGCTCACAATGCGGGTGCAGCGCTTTTGCTGGCAACCTTACTGGGCTCGCTCAGTAAGACGTCAAACAGGGCCTTTTAAGCCTGTGAGCAGGCTTTTTTATCAATATCTGGAGTTATGCAAACCACGCGTAGTGACCCTGATTGTATTTACCGCAGTTGTCGGGATGTTTCTTGCTGTGCCCGGCTTGCCGCCCTTAGTCCCTTTTATTGCCGGAACACTGGGCATCGGCCTGGCCGCATCCTCAGCAGCGGCAATCAATCATCTGCTGGACCATCGTATTGATGCAAAAATGGCACGTACAAAACGCCGCCCGCTCGCCAGTGGAAAACTGACAGAAAAAAACGTCCTGATATTCGCCCTGTGCCTCGGAATACTCGCCATGATGTTCCTGATCATCTGGGTAAATTTGCTGACGGCAGTATTGACGTTTCTGTCTTTAATCGGTTACGCGATCGTATATACCGTCTGGTTAAAACGGGCCACACCACAGAATATCGTGATTGGCGGCGCCGCCGGTGCAGCACCTCCTGTCCTTGGCTGGACTGCAGTTACCGGCAGCCTGGATCCACAGGCTTTATTGTTGTTTTTGATTATTTTTATCTGGACGCCGCCACACTTTTGGGCGCTCGCAATTTACCGTAAAGACGAATATGCATTGGTGGACATCCCCATGCTACCGGTCACGCATGGCACGACTTTCACGCGCTTACAAATCCTGCTTTACACCGTTTTGCTGGTCATTGTTACCACCTTACCCTTCCTCACCCACATGAGCGGTGTGGTCTACCTCGCCGGTGTCAGTGTGCTAAATCTTGGGTTTCTGTGGTATGCCCTGCGGATGATGATAAGCAAGGACATCCTGTTGCCGATGTATACATTCGCCTTTTCCATCACCTATCTGATGGTTTTGTTTCTGTTCCTGTTGGTCGACCACTATGTGAACCTGCTGTTGTGAGCTGGTTTTCAAGTTAATTTATTATGCGTAAAATGCGCTTTCCATCCCACTACCTATAACGAGTCCTGATATGCCGATTGAAATCAACCGACTTGACTGCACAATGGAGTCGCCATTGACAGACCTGGAAGATCACACAGCATTTATCCGTAGACATATCGGTCCGGACGAAACGCAGATTAAGCATATGCTGGATGCGCTGGGCATTGATTCGCTGGACACCCTGATCGAAAGCACATTACCACCGGCAATTCAGACCCAGGAGCCATTGGCATTACCGGAATCGCAAAGTGAAATCGCAGCCCTGGTCAAATTACGTGAAATTGCCAATCTGAACACTGTGAAACACAGCATGATCGGCCTGGGATATCACGACACCATCACCCCACCGGTTATTCTGCGTAATATTCTGGAAAACCCCGGTTGGTATACCGCATATACGCCCTACCAGGCGGAAATTTCACAGGGCCGTCTCGAAGCCATGCTGAATTTCCAGCAAATGATCTGTGACCTGACCGGTATGGAATTGTCCAACGCCTCCCTGCTGGACGAAGCCACGGCAGCAGCAGAGGCCATGGCGATGCTCAAGCGCATTAACCGAAGAAACAAAAGTATGCGGTTTTTTGTTGACCAGGGCATTTTGCCGCAAACACTGGATGTCATACGCACACGTGCCGGTCATTTTGGATACGAGGTGATCGTCGGGAACCCCGCTGAAGAGATTGGCAAGGGTGATTTTTTTGGCGTCCTGCTGCAATACACGGCATCTGATGGTGAGGTTAACGATATTGCCCCATGGATAAGCGCCGCACATGATAACGGGGCGCTGGCTGTAGTCGCAGCCGATCTGATGAGTCTGATCCTGCTAAAACCACCCGGAGAAATGGATGCCGACATCGTTATTGGCTCCTCTCAGCGTTTTGGCGTTCCGATGGGCTTTGGCGGTCCTCATGCTGCTTTTTTTGCTACCCGGGATAGTTTTAAACGTTCAGTCCCCGGTCGCATTATAGGCGTCTCCAGGGATCGTCAAGACCAACCCGCGATGCGAATGGCGTTGCAGACAAGGGAGCAACATATACGTCGAGATAATGCGACCAGCAACATTTGCACCGCGCAGGCCTTGTTGGCCGTCATGGCAAGCATGTACGCGGTATATCACGGACCCGTTGGACTGAAACGTATCGCACAGCGTATTCACCGGCTAGCCAACCTGCTGATCACCGGTCTGGGTCAGTTGGGATTTGAGCCTTCCAACCAGGCATGGTTTGACACAGTTACCTTTCACCTGCCGGATGAACAGGCAGCGCTTGTCTATGCAAGAGCACAGGATGCTGGCATTAACCTTTACAAGGGCGATGGCGGGTTGAGCATCAGCATCAATGAAAAAACCACCGCTGACCACATCGTTAAAATTTGGAATGCCTTTTCAGAAGACAACAAGCTCGAGAATTCCACCAGCATTGATCGCTCAATCAAACCTGGTTTTACAGCCATACCGGGTAATTTACAGCGTACAAGCGACTTTCTGCAGCACCCGGTATTTAACCGTTACCATTCAGAAACCGAGATGCTCCGCTATATCAAGCGGCTTGAAAACAAGGACCTTTCATTAACCCATGCAATGATATCTCTCGGCTCATGCACGATGAAACTGAATGCAACATCGGAGATGATACCTGTGACCTGGGCTGAGTTTTCAGACCTGCATCCGTTTGCACCTGCCGGGCAAGCCGAGGGTTATCACCAGTTATTTCGCGAACTCGAAGACATGCTGAAGGCTTGCACAGGATATGACGCCGTATCACTACAACCCAATGCCGGCTCCCAGGGTGAATATGCAGGCTTACTGGCGATAAAAGCCTGGCATGAATCCAGAGATGAGGGACACCGTAACATATGCCTGATCCCGTCTTCGGCACATGGCACCAACCCTGCCAGCGCAGCCATGGCAGGTATGAAAATTGTGATTGTGAAATGTGACGACAACGGCAATGTTGATATTGACGATCTGCGTGAAAAGGCAGAAAAGCATGCTTCTGACCTTTCTGCGTTGATGATCACCTACCCTTCCACTCATGGCGTATTTGAACAACAGGTCGTCGAAATATGTGACATCACCCATCAATATGGTGGCCAGGTTTATCTTGACGGCGCCAATCTGAATGCATTGGTCGGGTGTGCGGCACCAGGTAAATTTGGCGCCGATGTTTCACATCTGAACCTGCACAAGACCTTTTGTATCCCCCATGGTGGTGGCGGACCCGGCATTGGTCCCATTTGCACAGGTGCACACCTGGCACCATTCCTGTCCGGTCACTCAGTGGTTGATATTCCAGGCCAGCATGGTGGAAATGGCGCTGTAGCATCCGCACCCTGGGGCAGTGCCGGAATATTGCCTATTACATGGACTTATATTGCCATGATGGGACGTGATGGTATGAAGAAGGCTACACAGGTGGCCATACTCAATGCCAACTACATTGCACACCGGTTATCGGAAGTATTTCCCGTGCTATACACCGGCCCGAATGGGCTCGTTGCGCACGAGTGCATCATTGATTTACGGCCTTTCAAGCAGTCCAGCGGAGTAAGCGAAGAAGATGTGGCGAAACGTCTGATCGATTATGGTTTCCATGCACCGACCATGTCTTTCCCCGTTCCGGGCACGCTGATGATTGAACCAACGGAGAGCGAATCCCTTTATGAAATTGACCGTTTCTGTGAAGCGATGTTGTCCATTCATCGTGAAATTCTAGCCATTGAAAACAAACAGGTGGATAAAGATGACAATCCGTTGGTAAACGCACCGCACACACAACGTGATCTGGTCGGAGATTGGGATCACCCGTATACAAGAGAAACGGCAGCTTTTCCCACTGCTGAACAGTGGCAGAGCAAATTCTGGCCCTCGGTAAACCGGGTGGATAATGTCTATGGCGACAGAAACCTGTTCTGTAGCTGCCCTTCACCGGAAGAATGGCAACAGGAAGACGGTGCTGACTGATTTCAAGTCAAAAAAAAGGCCTCCCAGCGGAGGCCTTTTCAGTCTATAAGAACAACAATCAGGCGCTGAAACTTGCCCTGATCCTGTTCATTGCATTGACTTCCAGCTGACGGATACGTTCGGCCGAAACCCCGTAACGATCTGCCAGTGTCTGCAAGGTGGCCTTGTCATCTCCCAGCCAGCGACTGCGGATAATATCCTGACTGCGTTCATCAAGCTCACCCAAGCCCTGGTATAACAGGTTGTTTTGGTGATCCTGCATATCAGAAGCTTCCAGATTGGACTCTGGTCCTTCAGTTCCACTTTCGAGATAAGCCGAAGGAGAAACATAGGGTCTGTCGTCATCATCGGAATCTGCCGACAAATCAAAACCGATATCCTGACCTGAAAGTCGGGATTCCATTTCCAGCACAACCTCCGGCTTGACACCCAGGTTCTCGGCTACCGTGTTGACCTCTTCCATATTGAGCCAACCAAGCCGCTTTTTGGATTTGCGGAGATTGAAAAATAATTTACGCTGGGCCTTGGTAGTGGCCACTTTTACGATACGCCAGTTACGCAATATAAACTCATGCATCTCTGCGCGAATCCAGTGCACAGCAAACGACACCAGGCGAACTTCACGTGAAGGATCAAACCGTTTTACGGCCTTCATCAGGCCAATATTGCCTTCCTGGATAAGATCGCCCAGTTGCAGTCCATAGCCGCCGTAGCCCTTGGCCACGTGCACTACAAAACGCAGATGCGCGAGAACCAGACGCCGTGCAGCATCCAGATCACCTTCTTCCAGATACCTGTGCGCTAGATTTTTCTCTTCTTCCAGCGTCAGCATCGGAACTTTATTCACTTCCTGGATATACGCATCCAGACTGCCAGTACCGGCAGGTACCATTAAATGGCTGGGAACAAGTGTTTTGCTCATGTAACCTCCTATAAGGCAAGCGGACCAGTATAGCACCATAAATTATGCCTTTCAGCACCTTAACGGTGTATTAAGACAAAACTAACGCATGGCGCTTCCTTCCGGTCATGCCACCACTGGCCTGCTTTGCGATTAAATTGATGTGATATGAGACAACTAACCGTGAGATTTGTTCCGGGCAGGGCCTGTTTATGATCGCCCAAGCCGCCCTCCTACTTTGAGCCGTTGCAAATAACGCTGGACTGAGATCCACGCGCCTAACCAACCGAGGAATCCTCCACCTAACAATACCCAAAGCGTATTTTGACCACCGAGCCCCTGCAGGCTGAATACACTGCCGTAGGTCTCCAACAGTAATCCCAGTGGGCGACCGAGGTACAGAACTGTCAAACCCAACAATATTACCGCCAGCAGGCCACCCATCAACCCATACCACAGACCGGAATATAAAAATGGCTGGCGTACAAATGCATTACCGGCGCCGACCAGGGCAAGTATCTCAATTTCTTCGGCGTGAGAGGCAACATCCAGGCGAATGGTATTGGCAACAACCACCACCACAGCAATACCAAACAAAAGAATCAGAACGGATACAGTGGCCTGCCCCAACTCCATCATCCGACCCAGCCTTTGCAACCATTTATAATCAAACTGGGTTACTTCTATGCTGTCGAGCGATTGTAGAAAACCAGTCAACTCGGCAACGCGCTCTTCCAACTGCTCAGTCGTGCCCCGCTGCGGACTTACCTGCATAACCCAGGGCAGCGGGTTTTCCTCAAGCATATCTAACGACTCTCCAAAACCTGAGGCATCACGAAAATCTGCCATTCCTTCATCCGGACTGATAATCACAATCGCTTCCGGACTCAGATGCGTCTCCAACTCTCTCGAAACCCGTCTGACATCATCTTCTGTTGTACCGGGCTTGAAAAACACGGTGACAGCGCTCCACTCATCCTGACGCAAATTCATGCCGTCCAGGTTGCTCAGTGTGATGTATAAACCCAGCGGCAAAAACATTGCGATACCCAGCACCATAACCGTCATTATCGTGCCGACCTTGTGCTTATACAAAACACCCAGGCTGGAGAAAAAACTATAGCTATGCCGGCGAATCCATGCCCTGTTCCTGCGGCGCATTTGCCTGGTCCATGACTCAGAATTCATGAACTCTCACCTTCCGGGATATCATCGGCCAACCTGCCGTTGGACAATACCAGCACCCTTTTACGTGTCTGACGAATCAAATCCAGATCATGACTTGCAATCAGCACGGTCGCCCCCTGCTCGCTGATCTGCTCAAACAGGCCAAATAACTCACGGGACAGATTGGGATCAAGGTTGCCGGTAGGTTCATCCGCCAGTAATAACGGTGGTCTGGAGACGATGGCACGGGCAATACCAACCCGCTGCTGCTCACCACCGGACAGGGTCAACGGCCACGCTATTTCTTTATCCAGCAGGCCCACCTTGTCCAGTGCTGCACGAACCCGCTTACGGATATCCGAATACTTCAAGCCTGCTATCATCAGTGGCAGAGCCACGTTATCAGCCACGGTTTTATCCTTGAGAAGCTTGTGATCCTGAAAGATCATTCCAGTACTGCGTCTCACGAGCGGTGCAAGTTTGTCCGGGGAGTTACTCAAATTTCGATCATTGACGATTACCTGACCGCGACTTGCACGTTCAAGCATCATAATCAGGCGTAGCATTGTACTTTTACCCGCACCCGAATGGCCGGTCAGAAAGACCATACTGCCCCGGTCGATTTGAAAGCTGACGTCGGCAAGCGCGCGGCTACCGCCTGGATAGGTTTTACTTACCCGCTCAAACGTAATCATCTATAGCAATCTATCGTCTGCTGTTGCGGCCCTTATTATGCCGCCCCTGGTGACCACGACCACCTGCTTGCCGTTTCTGCCTGTCGCGTTTTGGAGGAGGTGGAATTTTGATATCCGGCATCAGCTCGCTATCAGCAGATTCTGTATCAATCGAATAGCCTATATATTCTTCGATTTCCGGTAAATGAAAAGCATAGTCTTCACATGCAAAGCTGATCGCGTCGCCTTTTGCGCCGAGTCGTGCCGTGCGTCCAATCCTGTGTACATAATCTGGTGCATCTTGTGGCAAATCGAAGTTGAACACATGCGTCACATCAGGAATGTGCAGGCCTCTGGCTGCAACATCAGTTGCCACCAGCACCGGAACCTCTCCATCATGAAAGCGCTTTAACAGCTTCTGTCGCTTTTCCTGACGAACCCGGCCGGAAATAACTGCCGCCAGAATTCCATTGGCGTTCAGCGTACGTCCGACACGATCCGCGGCTGCCCTGGTATTGGTAAACACCATGCTGTGATGGGCTCCAAGCGTTCTCATCAAACCGATCAAAAGCGATAATTTTTCATCGTTGGCCGGATAGAAAACTTTCTGCTCAACCAGGTCAGCCGTTACATTTTCAGTCTCGACCGTCAAAGTCTCAGGGCTGTTCATGTGTTCGTAGGCCAACTCCATCACCCGGTGTGACAGTGTCGCGGAAAACAACATCGACTGACGTTGCGCCGGCGGAGGCATTCTTCGCAAGACATAACGGATATCATCGATAAAACCAAGATCAAACATGCGGTCTGCTTCATCCAGAACAACGACTTCAATATGCTTGAGGTTGTAAACCCTTTGTTTGAAATAATCGATCAGTCTTCCCGGTGTTCCTATCAGGACATCCACACCATCAAGCAGGGTCTTGCGTTGCTTTTCATAATCAACACCACCATAGGCCAATCCCAGACGAAGCCCGGTTTCTTTACCAAGGGCCAGACCATCACGATGAATCTGAATGGCAAGTTCACGAGTCGGAGCGACGATCAATGAACGCGGGTTCTTTCCATAGTCTTTCGATTTTTGCTTTAATAACTGATTGAATACCACCAACAGGAAAGCAGCAGTTTTGCCCGTTCCTGTTTGTGCTTGCCCCGCAACATCATTTCCTTCTAACGCCAGAGGCAGGGTTAGAGCCTGGATGGGCGTGCAATGTGTAAATTTTGCATTCTCAAGACCAGCAAGAATACTGGAATCCAGTTCAAGACTCGTAAACGGGACATCAGAAAGCGGGTTGGTTGATTTAATTTCGTTCATTATCGGATTATATTCCCAGGCGGGTTCTTTTATTTATTGCAGATGGACTTGAAATTAACCACAATCACCTTGAAATAGTCAATCAGGCAACTATATTGGTAGTCCTTGATTCCGGTTTTCTGCCCCGACCCTTTTTTTAGCGTTCAGATAGCAGCAATCCGAATATGGCATATTAACCGCGCTGACATTCTTAAACCAGTACGGATATAAGGTAAACAATTGGAGAATTACATTGAGCGTAAACATTATTCACGTCACCGATAGTGACTTTGAAGAAAAAGTTCTGAATGCAGACGGGCCTGTGCTGATCGATTACTGGGCTGAGTGGTGTGGACCCTGCAAGATGATCGCACCTTTGATCAATGAACTTGCAGACGAATATGATGGCAAACTTACAGTCGCCAAGATGGATATTGACTCAAATCGTCAGACACCGATGACCTACAATATCCGTGGCATCCCAACCATGATGATTTTCAAGGACGGACAAGTACAGGCAACTAAAGTTGGCGCCGTTTCCAAAGGCATGCTGACTTCATTTGTGGATGAAAACATCTAAAAATGACTCACCCGGCTACTTTATACATTGGCCGGGTTTTAGATTTTTAATTAATTCGCTGGACGCGGAACAGCGAACATGCTAATTTTGCAATATCTGTAGCGGGTGTCCCACCCGAACTGAATTCCGATTTGACCTTGAGCACGGCATAGTTAAACCTGATCAGGGTTCATGTGAAAATCAATTCGCGTTCTAACTTGTGGAAAACCGCACAATCCAAATAACAACCATTTCTTACTGATCGAAAAAAGTTAATCCATTCCAGGACAGGCGTCCGCCAAATATAAAGCACATACAAATGAATCTAACCGAATTAAAGCAAAAACCCATCGTGGAATTACAAGCATTAGCCATCGAAATGGGACTCGACGGCGTTGCCCGCTCACGTAAACAGGATGTTATTTTTTCCATCCTAAAAGCCCACGCCAAAAACGGGGAAAGCATTTATGGCGAAGGGGTACTGGAAATCCTGCAGGATGGTTTTGGATTTCTGCGATCTGCGGACTGTTCCTATCTTGCCGGCCCTGACGACATCTACGTCTCACCCAGCCAGATCAGGCGATTTTCCTTGCGGACAGGCGATATGCTGTCGGGCAAGATTCGGCCACCCAAGGAAAGTGAACGCTATTTTGCCCTGTTAAAAGTTGAAGAGATCAACTACGAATCACCAGATTCAGCCAAAAGCAAAATCCTGTTTGAAAATCTCACCGCAGAATTCCCGACAAGACAGGCAGTGCTGGAAAGAGGCACCGGTAGTACCGAAGACATTACATCTCGTATCATTGACCTCATATCACCGATAGGCTTCGGCCAAAGGGGATTGGTTGTATCACCGCCGAAAGCCGGTAAAACCATTATGCTGCAAAATATTGCAAGCAGCATCCGGGCCAACCACAGAGACTGCAAAATGATCATTTTGCTAGTCGATGAACGCCCGGAAGAAGTGACTGAAATGAAACGTTCAGTCGATGCCGAAGTTGTTTCCAGTACCTTTGACGAGCCCGCATCCCGGCATGTGCAAGTTGCGGAAATGGTAATAGAACGGGCAAAACGACTGGTCGAACACAAGCATGACGTTGTCATTCTGCTGGATTCAATCACCCGCCTTGCACGCGCTTACAATACGGTGGCGCCATCTTCCGGCAAAGTATTGACCGGTGGTGTTGATGCAAATGCATTACAACGGCCCAAACGGTTCTTTGGTGCGGCCAGGAACGTCACAGAGGGCGGCTCATTGACCATTATTGCCACCGCCCTGGTAGAGACAGGCTCCAAGATGGATGAAGTCATTTACGAGGAGTTTAAAGGCACTGGCAACATGGAAGTTCACCTGGCGCGCAGAATAGCCGAAAAACGGGTTTATCCGGCTATTGATATCAACAAGTCCGGTACACGCCGGGAAGAGTTGATGATCGATGCGGGTCAGCTGCAAAAAGTCTGGATTCTACGTAAACTTTTGCATCCCATGGATGAAATTCAGGCCATAGAGTTTATGCTGGATAAATTGAAGGCCACCAAATCCAATCTGGAATTTTTCAACTTTATGAAGCGCTAAATCAAAGCCTGTTGGAAACATTCATCCTGAACAAAAAAAACCGGTCTGCAAATGCAAACCGGTTTTTTTGTTTCTGTGAACTCAATCTACGTGTGCTTTCTGTTGCAGATTATTTTCACCATTCAGACGACACCATTAGACTGGTGCCGTGAATTTCGGGTCACAGCAAGTCTTCAACCGCACTTCTTTCCTCACGTAATTCAGCATCAGAAGCATCCATACGTTCGCGACTGAATTCATCGATTTCCAGCCCTTGCACGATCTGGTAATCACCGTCACGACAAATACATGGATAGGAATAAATAATACCGGCTTCGATCCCGTAGCTGCCATCAGACGGAACGGCCATGGAAACCCAATCACCATCCGCTGTGCCAAGCGCCCAGCTACGCATGTGATCGATTGCTGAGGAGGCTGCAGAGGCCGCACTGGATGCCCCACGGGCTTTGATGATCGCCGCACCGCGCTGCTGAACGGTGGGAATAAATACTTCGCGATACCAGGTCTGGTCAACAAGACCTGAAGCACTATTACCACCGACCTCGGCAAAATTGATATCCGGATACTGCGTCGAGGAATGATTACCCCAAATCAGCATCTTACGTACCTGGCTGTGATGAATTCCGGTTTTCTCTGCTAATTGTGCCATTGCACGGTTATGATCGAGACGTGTCATCGCGGTGAAGTTTCGCGGATTCAAATCTGGCGCACTGGACTGTGCGATCAGCGCATTGGTGTTGGCAGGATTACCTACCACCAATACTTTTATATCACGGCTGGAATGCGCGTTCATGGCAGCACCCTGCGGTCCGAATATTTTTCCATTGGCTGTTAACAGGTCGCCACGTTCCATACCAGGGCCACGTGGTCTTGCACCAACCAGCAATGCATAGTCCGTGTCTTTGAATGCAACATTCACATCATCCGTAAACACGACATCATGCAGTAATGGGAATGCGGAATCTTTAAGCTCCATCACCACCCCTTCAAGGGCCGACAGGGCCGGGGTGATTTCCAACAGTTGCAGGATAACAGGCTGGTCTTTCCCAAGCATGTCACCAGCTGCAATCCTGAAACACAGTTGATATCCGATTTGACCGGCCGCTCCGGTAATTGCCACACGTACTGGTTGTTTCATCAAACGCTCCTTGAAGGTAATTGCCAGGTGCTGCGAGTACTGTCAATCAAACTTATAGTCAACACCACGATTAGTTTGATTTATTGTACCTTGAAATTAGCGTTTGAATAGGTCATTCCTCCAGCGAGATACCCGGGTTTGTGGCAAACATGACATAAGTCAACCATAAACTGCCTGACCTCCCCTCTGCTGCCATCACTGATCGAGTTCAAGCGTGATTTTTTCATGCACTCAAGTCTGAAAAAACTCCAGCATATGACCTTAATCAAGTTCTTTCCCGGCAGCCACTGGCATACTGACCGGAGTCTGATTTTTACCACACAGGAGTACGCGCCATGTTAAACAAACAAGCTGATTTGGCCGGCCCCGGAATCGGGACCTATGAGGAGGTCGCAGACGCGCTGCCACAGCACTATGACTCTCTACTAACGCCCATGGAGACCATGCATGCTCTCTATGGCGTGAAACAGTATATCGAGGAGAATCTGGGTAAGGAGTTGGGCCTCTCAATGGTCCAGGTGCCACTGATCGTCGATCGCGAAAGCGGTGTGAACGATATGCTGGACCGTGATGGTTCACGCACACCCGTTGAGTTTCCTTGCGGGCTGGGACTGGAAAAACGCCTCAATGCACAGGTAGTACAGGCAGCCACGAAGTGGAAGCGTATGGCTCTCAAAGCCTTCGGCTGCGATATCGGTGAAGGCATAAACACTGATATGAGAGCAGTTCGTAAAGACTATTTTCTTGATCACGATCACAGTGCATACGTTGATCAGTGGGACTGGGAAAAGACCATCAGCGATGACCAACGCAATCTTGATTACCTTACCCAGACGGTCAAAAGTATCTGGAAAGTCATCAAGGGTGCTGAAAATTATGCCCAGGAAATGTTCCCGCAATTGATAGACCCCAGGTACCCGAGCCTGCCCGATGAACTGAAATTCATTCATGCTGAAGAAATTCTCGAGATGTATCCGGATCTGCCACGTAAGCAACGCGAAACCAGGCTGATCCAGGAGTTTCCGGCGGTCTTTATTTATGGCATCGGATGGCCTCTGGCCGATGGTTATCCTCACGAGATGCGCGCCGCTGATTACGACGACTGGGTAGCTGAAACCGTCTCTAAAGATGGCCGGCCCATGCACGGTTTGAATGGAGACATCCTGGTATGGAACCCCGTCACAAAAAGACGTCACGAACTGACTTCAATGGGTATCAGGGTGACAAAGGACTCACTGCGCAAGCAACTTGAAATGAGCGAACAGCTGGACCTGCTTGACCAGCCCTACCATCAGGCCATCCTGAACGACGAGATTCCGCTGAGCATAGGCGGTGGCATCGGACAGTCCCGTGTTTACATGCTGCTGCTGAAGAAGGCCCATATTGGTGAGGTGAGTGTCACGGTCTGGCCGGATCAGCTCAAGAAAATTTCAGCCGAGAAAAACATACACCTGTTGCAGTAAGCCTGACAGTACAGGTCGAACACCGGATATCTATCCAAAAGAACGCGCCACCTTAATGGGGGCGCGTCATGGTCAGATTTATGCGAGACGTAAAAAAGCGTCCGTTACCTCCGGTGGGGCCTGGACCAACTCGATCAAAACGCCTTCACCACCTATGGGAGACTCCTCATTGGCCTTCGGGTGAATAAAACAGATGTCGTAGCCTGATGCTCCCTTACGGATGCCTCCAGGGGCGAATCGCATTCCTCGAGCCTTCAACCAGGTGACTGCAGCGGGAAGATCGTCAATCCATAAACCAATATGATTGAGTGGCGGCTTGTCCACCTGTGGTTTCCTGTCCGGGTCGAGAGGCTGCATCAAATCGAATTCCACCCTGAAAGGCCCGGACCCGGTAACTGCAATATCCTCATCAACATTTTCTGATTCACTACGATAAGTGCCAGCCAGATCGAGCCCGAGCGTATCAACCCACAAGGTTCGCAAACGGGTCTTGTCGGGGCCACCTACTGCAATTTGCTGTATTCCCAGAACTCTGAAGGGTCGGCCACTCATAAATTCCTCACGGTTTGGTTTGTCGGCATCACTTTGCCTGTTGTTTCAAAAAAATCTCTAATAACCGATGTGCAGCAATGGTCGGCGGGATTCGACCTTCACTGGCTGCAGCCTCAAGCAACGGAATCTGTTCGCATACGCGGGGATCACTTTGCACTGCTGTCAGGAATCTGTCACTTACTTCGGACCACATCCAATCGCGCGCCTGCGCGGCACGGCGTGTCTTCAATTCTCCACTGGCCTCATGCACACTGCGGTGTTTGAGCACCATGTCCCAGGCATCGGCGATTCCTTCACCGTCGCGTGCAGAACAGGTTCGCACTTCAACCTTCCAGTTCTCTGAACGCGGATGGAGTAGACGCAGAGCATTACGATAATCGGCCGCGGACCGCCCTGCCATGGCCTTTAATTCATCGTCGGCTTTATTGATCAGTATCAGATCGGCCAACTCCATAATGCCGCGTTTAATTCCCTGTAGTTCATCACCACCAGCGGGCAACTGCAGAAGAATAAACATATCTGTCATATCCGCGACTTTTGTCTCGGATTGACCAACACCCACAGTTTCGACAATCACCACATCGAACCCTGCAGCCTCGCAGAGAATCAATGCCTCTCGGCTGCGCCGGGTGACTCCTCCAAGGGTTTTTCCGGCCGGTGAGGGCCGGATATACGCCTCAGGGCGACGGGAAAGCAGCTCCATTCGGGTCTTGTCACCAAGAATGGAACCACCGCTAATTGCCGATGAGGGATCGACGGTGAGCACAGCTACCCGGTGACCCGCATCAATAACATGATTGCCGAGTGCCTCAACAAAAGTAGATTTACCCACGCCGGGTACACCCGAGATACCCAGTCGAATGGCTTGACCCGAATGTGGCATCACTTTCTCAAGCAGATCATTGGCGATGGATCGATGATCCGGTCGCGTGGACTCGATCAAGGTAATGGCTTGCGCCAGGGCACGCCGGTCTCCGTCGAGCACCGCCTTTGCCAGTGTCCCGCCTTGTAGCTTCAGTTTCGACCCGGGTTTCGGCATCAGCGCTATTTCTGCTCAAACTCCATGATAATTTCGTCAACGGCGAGGTTGGCACCCGGTTCATGGTGAACTCTGGCCACAACACCATCAAATTCGGCAAGCAGGGTATTTTCCATTTTCATGGCCTCAAGTACCGCCAACTCCTGCCCTGCGTTGATTACATCGCCCTCTTTCACTGCCAATGACACCAAAAGGCCCGGCATTGGTGAAAGTAGGAAATTCGACAGATCCGGCGGTGGCTTGTCCGGCATATGTTTTAGAAACCCGGCGACCTTCGGCGTGACAATTTGAACGTCGACCTGTGAACCGTCATGCAATAGACGATAGGTTTGATTCTCACGCAATACCTGGATGTAAACCTGGCGGCCATCAATGGTGCCACTGAAGATGGGCTGTCCAAACTCCCATTTGCTGCGCACAACATGGGTATGGTTGTTATATCCCACGTCATAGCCGCCCTCAACAGGAATTACCGAGACCGGATGATGTTCGTTGTTCATGACGACGATCCAGTCATTGGGTACATTACGTTCATGACCAACCAACTGACCCTCGATTTGTGCTGCACGATCGCGATAGCTACGCATCATGGAGGCTGCAACCGAGATGAAAATAGTGGGGTCACGGTGTGAAAGGTCCGTCGGCTGAAAACCATCCGGATATTCTTCACCAATCATATTGGTATTCATTTTACCGGCCACGAACCGCGGATTTACCATGAGTGCCGACAGGAAGCTGATATTATGGGCCACACCACGAATGAGGAAACGATCCAGCGCCTCACGCATGCGGGTAGTCGCCTCCTTGCGGTCGACGCCATGGGTAATGAGCTTTGCGATCATCGGGTCGTAAAACATGGAGATTTCTCCACCTTCATAAACACCGGTATCCACACGTGTACTTTCGTCATTACCGGGTGGCCGGTAATAAACCAGGCGACCGGTAGAAGGCAGAAAATTGCGAGAGGGATCTTCTGCATAGACACGGGATTCGATCGCCCACCCATTGATTGAAACATCCGACTGATCCAGAGGTAACCTTTCGCCATCTGCCACCCGGATCATCAATTCCACCAGGTCGACACCGGTGATCATTTCGGTAACCGGATGTTCTACCTGCAGGCGTGTATTCATTTCCAAAAAGTAAAAGTTGCGCTGCTCATCAACAATAAACTCCACCGTACCGGCAGATTGATATTGCACGGCCCTGGCAAGGGCAACAGCTTGCTCGCCCATCCGCTTACGGGTTGTTTCATCCAAAAACGGCGAGGGTGCTTCTTCAATGACTTTTTGATGACGTCGTTGCAGCGAACACTCCCGTTCATTCAGATACACGATGTTGTCATGGCTGTCAGCAATGATCTGAATTTCTATGTGGCGCGGTTCCTCGATAAATTTTTCAACGAACATACGATCATCGCCGAAACTTGACCGTGACTCGTTGGAAGCCCGCTCGAAACCATCACGGCATTCCGCGTCATTATGTGCAACACGCATACCCTTGCCGCCACCACCCGCAGTGGCCTTCAGCATCACCGGATAACCTATCTTATTGGCAATTTCCACGGCATGTTCGGCATCACGGAGAACATCGGAATAACCGGGAATGGTATTGACACCGGCTTTATCAGCCAGTTTCTTGGAAGTGATCTTGTCACCCATGGCCTCGATCGCATGAGTCCTCGGGCCGATAAATGCGATACCCGCATTATCCAGTAACTCACAGAACGCGGAGTTCTCGGACAGAAAACCATAACCCGGATGTACCGCCTGGGCGCCTGTGTCCAGGCAGGCCTGTACTATCTTTTCTTTTACCAGATAGCTTTGTGCAGAGGGAGGTGGCCCGATGTTGACTGCTTCATCGGCCATTTCAACGTGTAGTGCATTGCGATCGGCGTCGGAAAAAACAGCAACGGTCTTAATACCCATTTTCTTCGCAGAACTGATGACCCGGCATGCGATCTCACCACGATTTGCAATCAGAATTTTGTCAAACACGTGCAAACCCTCCTGTTTATGGTCTTTTTCTATTAAAGCGGGATGTTGTCATGCTTCCGCCACGGGTTCTCCAGTTGCTTATCCCGCAACATGGCAAATGACCGGCAAACGCGTTTTCGGGTTGCATGGGGCGCAATAACATCATCGACATAACCACGGCTTCCGGCAATAAATGGATTGGCAAACTTCAGACGGTACTCTTCGGTTCGCTCAGCGATTTTTTGCTCATCGCCGATATCTTTTCTAAATATAATCTCTACAGCACCCTTGGGACCCATAACTGCTATTTCTGCACTGGGCCAGGCCAGGTTGACATCACCACGCAGATGTTTGGAACTCATCACATCATAGGCACCACCGTAGGCCTTTCGGGTAATGACCGTGACCTTGGGAACCGTGGCTTCAGCGTAGGCAAACAGGAGCTTGGCTCCGTGTTTAATGATTCCACCATACTCCTGTGCGGTACCCGGCATGAAGCCCGGTACGTCGACAAAAGTAAGGATAGGAATATTGAATGCATCGCAGAAACGCACGAAACGCCCCGCCTTGATGGACGATTTGATATCCAGACATCCAGCCAGTACCAGTGGCTGGTTCGCCACAACACCTACCGTGTACCCGTCCATGCGAACAAATCCAATAACAATGTTTTGTGCGTGGTCGGGCTGTAATTCCCAAAACTCGTTATCGTCAGCAACCTTGTAGATCAACTCCTTCATGTCGTAAGGCATGTTGGGGTTGTCAGGAACCAGGGTATCGAGTGATTTCACCATCCTGTTGGCCTGGTCCGGTGTAGGGCGGAATGGAGGATTCTCACGATTATTAGCCGGCAGGTAGTTAATAAACCGACGCACCATCATCAATGTTTCAACATCGTTTTCATAGGCACGGTCACATACCCCGGAAACCGTGGAATGGGTCAAAGCCCCTCCAAGTTGCTCCGCTGTAACTTCCTCATGGGTAACTGTTTTAACTACATCCGGGCCGGTAACAAACATATAAGAACTGTCTTTCACCATGAAAATAAAATCGGTCATGGCCGGAGAGTAAACTGCGCCGCCTGCGCACGGCCCCATGATGACGGATATCTGAGGAACCACACCGGAGGCCAGTACATTGAGCTGGAAGACATCGGCATAACCACCCAATGAAGCGACGCCTTCCTGGATAC
>JAOUCZ010000236.1 GCA_029859505.1 Lysobacterales bacterium
TTCATGTTCCGGCCCCGGTGAGTTCTTCGAAATTGATCACCCGGTCAAAAGCATCTAACAGGCTCTGGTCGTGGGTAACCATCAACAGGGTACTTTTTTCCGCCTTTGCCTGTTGTATCAACAGGTCCACGACGTTTTGTTTGTTAACCTGGTCGAGATTGCCGGTAGGCTCATCGGCCAGAATCAGGCCGGGATGATTGAGCATGGCCCGGCATACCGCGACACGTTGCCGTTCACCGTGCGAAAGCCGGGCTGGTTTGGAACGTGCTTTGTGGCTCAAACCAACGGCAGATAGCAGTTGTGTCGCCCGGGAACGGGCATCTTCTACCACGCTGGAGTCTATGATTGAACCCAGCAGAACGTTCTCAAAAACACTCAGGTACTCCAGTAACTCAAAGGCCTGGAAGACCTGCCCAACCTGCTTAAGCCTGAATTTTCGACGTGCCGTCTCACCAAGCTGATTGATATGGTCGTTACCAACAACTATGTCACCGGCATGCGGAACCTGGATACCGGCCACCAGGCTCAACAAGGTGGTTTTTCCAGAACCGGAGGGGCCAACAATTGCAGCACACTCACCGCTTGCTATCTGCAAATCCGAAATCGACATCTCAAAAGCCCGCTCACCGGGGTATTGAAATTTCAAGCCGGTGATTCTGATCTCAGCCATGGCTGCTTCTCAAAGCCTTTCTTCCTGAAGAATTTCCAGCCCGTTCAGCTTCCAGGAACCATCTATATCTTCGATAGTCACGTTTGCGTGGTATGCATTGGTGCGCTGGTGAACATGACCCCAGTGCCCGACAGAGCCGGAGACATTCCAGCGAGCTTCAATTTCAAGAGCCCCGTCCTCGGAATCGATCAAGCGGGTTTCCAGCACTTCGATATTCTTGACCTTGACCTTTGCACCACCCTGGTTGACCAGTTCCAACCCTTTCCGGGTTTCCAGGTATACCTCGGCCAACAGGTCACCCGACACACTTTGTGCCAACACATCATAAACGGCCTCTTCACCACGGTAATCAAAAGACCGGTAAACGTTATGCAGCAGGTCACCGACCAGCGTTTGTAAACGTTGCGGGTCAAGATGAGTCTCCCGCCAGGTCTGAACCGACCATGCGCTCAAACCGGTGGTAACAAGCAATAGTCCAATGGCGGCAATGCGCTGACCTCGGCCTGTGCGTATTGAACGGATAAGCAGCAATAGCGATACAACTGCCAACAGACCAAACAACCACTGCCCCCAATAGGAAAACTGCTGCAATGCCGTTGGCGGTTCGCGAATATCGGTAAGGGTGGGCAATTCAGGAAATTTAAGAAAATTTTCCCACTTCAACACATTGGCATCGGGTTCGAGAAAGCTTGGTAGGGGACCGGCCTGGTCAACCGAGGAGACCGGTATCAATGACATACGTTCGTTAAAAATGTCCCAATCCATTTCCACGGTTTGCGGTAAGCCGGTGGTTGGAAATACATAAATAACACCGACACTGGCCGGCAACAGATCAATATCCTGCCCGTCCACCACGACACTGCTGCGCAGGGTACGCTGTAAAAAATTCACCCTGTCGATGGTGCCTTCAACCGCTTGCCCATCAATTGTGACTTTAAAGTGCTGGTCCAGGTAGGCAACAATTCCTTCCTTCACCGATGCCTGCATATCTGCGGTAATGACATCTATATCAGCCAACCCAAGATCAAAGCTGCGCTGGACGTCAGCAGGCCTGACAATGATCTCCTTTCGTACCTCAAAGGGTTCTACATAAAGAAACCCGGCCATTGGGGCAAAATACTGCCGTCGTAAACCACGTATATCGAATGCGGAATACCATGGGTCAATCCAGTCCAGGTTTACCGTGTAACCACTGCTAAGGAACCGAAAATCATTGACTGCTACCCCGCGATGATAGAGAACAAAACCTATACTGGCCATACCAGTTGTACGCGGAGCAACGAGCGTAAGCGATTCAGGTAACTCCTCGAATGGGAACATCAGAGTTGCCGCAATTACCACTTCGGGCTCAGTACCGTCCGGGGGCATGGGTTCACCGGTAACCGGGTCGCGTCTAACCCTGGTTTCCGGACCCATCTTGACAATATAGCCCGGTAGCGGGAGACCGTTTGAAAGTATGGCAAGGTCGCGTTCAAAAAAGAGCTTCAAGCGTTGTTCCAATGATTCCGGCGGATATCCAAACTCCTGGTATATCGCATCGGGCAACAGGTTGCGAAAGGAGGCCAGATCATTAACACCAATTTCGAGGTCTACCCGGACATGATCCTCTTCGACGAAATACTCGGCGATCGTGGACGCAAACATTGCCTGTGATACCACGATGGCATCGGTAAGTGCTGTAGTTGGCCACCCGAACAGCATCAACAGCGCCGAAACCCTGAAAAGAGAATACAGTTTCATACCAATACCATGTCACCCGAGATTCACTGGTAGCGTAGGTTACGGTATCACCCCTGACCTGTACAGGTACACTTGCCATGTATGAGCCTCTCAACAGACTAGTTAGCAGATTCGCAGCCCTCTCATTGCACGCTAAATAATAAATTTAAGAACAGCGCCACCACGCTGACCGGCAATTTACTGACTCAGTCACATTAGAATTCGCTAATGCACCAGATTCGGGTAAGATTTCATCTTTACCCAATAAATTCGACAGATTTTGAAGAATATGACCCACAACGCCCCACTGGAATTTGATTTTCTACGCCGCGAACTCATCGGTGCAGACGCACCTATTCAGACACCATTCGGTGAACGCTTGATGATGTACGCAGATTACACGGCATCGGGCCGTTGCCTGTGTTTTGTGGAAAACTACCTGCGTCAGTTACAGCGCATATATGCCAATTCGCATACCGAGGATGACATCAGCGGCCGTTCAATGACCCAACTGCTGAGTGAGGCAGAGGCGAGCATCAAGAAATCCGTCAACGCCGGTGATAGTGGCCGCATAATCTGTGTCGGCAGCGGTGCAACGGGTGCGATAGACAAATTACAGCAGATTATCGGAGTTTCATTACCCCCGGTTACCCGTCAGCACCTGGGTACATTGCTGAGCAACTCACTCGGGCTCGACAAACTGGATATTTTCCAGCGTTATCTACGCGAAAACCAACCCATCGTTTTTGTCGGCCCTTACGAGCACCACTCCAATGAAATTTCATGGCGTGAAAACCTTGCTACCGTCGTTCCGGTGCGAATGAATGAGGAAGGCGACATTGACCTCAAGCACCTGGAAGAACTGTTAAAGGCACCCGCTTACCAGGGTCGCAAGCGCATCGGTTCATTCTCTGCAGCGTCAAATGTCACCGGGATCAAATCACCCGTGCACGAGATCGCTACCCTGCTCCATCGTTATGATGCGATTGCCTGTTTCGATTTTGCTGCCAGTGCACCCTATGTGCAGATCGACATGAACCCACCCGAAGACCAATATGAAGGAGATGCATCACTGGATGCCATTTTCATCTCACCGCACAAGTTTCTCGGCGGACCGGGCTCGAGTGGTGTACTGGTATTCAATGAACGTCTCTATCACCGGAACCTACCACCCACTGTCAGTGCCGGTGGCACGGTCGATTATGTCGGTCCGACCAACCAGGATTTCATCCCGCATATTGAAGAGCGGGAAAAACCCGGCACACCCGGCGTGCTGCAGGTGATGAAGGCAGCCATGGTCTTTGAGATCAAGGACAATGTCACAGTAGCCCGGATTGAAGAAAGAGAACACGAGTTATTGAAAAAGGTTTTCGCCCGCTGGCTTGCCAACCCGCAAATTGAAATTCTCGGCAACCAGGATCCGGCTAAACGGGTCGGTATTGTGTCTTTCAATATCAAGACAAATATTGACGAATCGAACGACAGCTATTATCTGCACCCGAAGTTTGTCACCACACTTTTGAATGATTTGTTTGGCATCCAGTCTCGTGCGGGTTGCTCCTGCGCCGGTCCTTATGGCCATCGTTTGCTGGGTATTAACGAGGAGACTTCCGAAGAATACCGGGTATGTGTTACCGATGGTTACTCGGGCGTTAAACCGGGTTGGTGCCGGGTCAGCATGCACTATGTTATGGATGACCTTGAAGTCGACTTTATGCTCGATGCTGTTGAATTCGTAGCCCGCTACGGAGGCCTGTTCCTGTCACTCTACGACTTTAACCTCTTCGACGGTTCCTGGAGTAAAAAAGACGACTCCAGTTCACTTCAGCGCTTTTCGCTGGAGTCCGCGCTCAATGCCGAGAGAACTGACGAGACACCCATGCCGTTTAAAGACCGCCAGGAACACTACGCAAATTACCTGGATGAGGCCATGAAATGGGCCCGTAAGCTTCAAAAACAGGGTAAGTCCGAGCCACACCAGCTTGAGGGTAAACTCGGTGAACTGCAGTTCTTTGCGCTTCCGGATTGTTGTATCAACCCGGAGGCCAAAAAGGCGCATAAGGGACTGATTGGCAGAATCAAGTCTATTTTTCGCGAATAGAACCCACTGGCTTCAGTCTCGGGTTCAAGCAATCTGGTCCAGTGGTAGAATCGTGGTGTTCTTTTGCTCTTTCAGGGCAAAACTGGTGTTAACCGTACGCACCACGCCCATCTTTAACAGGTACTCACTGAGAAAATCCTGGTAAGACGCCATGTCCGGTGCCACCACCTTGAGCATGTAATCGTGTCCACCACTGGTGGCATGGCACTCCAGCACCTGCGGTGCCCGCATGATGGCACGGTCAAATTTTTTGACCTTGTCGGTACTGTGGTCATGCAGGGTTACGTGAGCAAACCCCATGATCGACAAACCCACCTTGTGGCGATCCACCACCGCAGCATAATGGCTAATAACGCCCGCCTCTTCCAACGCACGTAGCCGCCGCCAACTCGGTGAAGGCGACAGGGAAACCTCTTTTGCGAGATCCCGGTTAGACAAACGACCGTCTTTTTGCAGGGCCTCGAGGATGGAAATATCCGCCTTATCCAGTCTCATAGCAATTTCCTATTATCTATAGTCATCTCAAAGGAATTATATACCTTATAAATAATTTATACCCTGTTCAATCGCAATTAAATACCAACCAATCAGGTATATAATTTCTAATAGAGGATAATTATTTGGAAAAAGAGAAATGGCAACAGTTACATCCATCAGTCACCTTGATCACACAAAGCATACACACGCCACCGGTCTGGACTGGCCCCGTATCGCCTACCTTACGTTACTTTCCCGCGCCATCGATGACCTGGAAGAGACTGAGCTCCTGAAAAACCGCGAGGTTTTATACCAGTTTTCAGCCCGCGGTCATGATATGGCCCAGGTCATACTTGCATCATTACTTGATAACCCAGGCGATGCGGCCGCCGGTTACTATCGTTCACGTCCCTTCATGCTCGGGCTGGACCTTGATCTTGAAGACGCCATAGCCGGTCCAATGATGCGTTCCGGCGGGATGAGCGATGGCCGGGATATCGGTGTCGTATTCAACCTTCCTAAAAACAAAAACAAACCCTGCTTCCTTCCCATGAGCGGCGGTGTCGGTGCGCAATTCACACCAATTTCAGGCTGGGCTGAATCCATTGCCTACAAGACCCGGGAGCTATCGGATAGCGATTGCGAAGGTGCCATTGCTGTAGCACTTGGTGGTGATGCATCGACGTCTACCAGCGGTTTTTGGGCGGCACTCAACAATGCCACCACACGTGAACTCCCCATGCTTTTCTATATTGAGGAC
>JAOUCZ010000237.1 GCA_029859505.1 Lysobacterales bacterium
GAATTCGCGATTATAGGGAACCCTTGGAAATTCTCCATGACTAATGAATAGCCAAGGGGGATAATTCGCCTTCTATAGTAATAGTCGTACCTTTTTTAAGGTTAGAGGGAGTTTTTTGGGTATGGGAAAGTTTTTCAAATTTATGCTTCCGCTGATCCTGATCATTGGCTCTCTAGTCATGGTTATTGCCCTGGTTGCCTTTCAGAAATCACAAACTGCCGAACGTAAAACCGATACCGAGAAAGCGGTGCTGGTCGACACCATTGTTGCCGAGGTTGTTTCACTGAATTTTTCGGTCAACTCACAAGGTACCGTCCGACCGAGAACAGAAACCACCCTGGTTTCTGAGGTTTCAGGCAAGATCGTCTCTGTAGCACCCGAGTTTGTTGCCGGTGGATTTTTTCACAAGGGTGAGGTTTTATTGCAAATCGATCCCAGCGATTACCAGACAAACCTCAAGCGTGCAGAAGCTGCCCTGGCCTCAAGAAGAGCAAAATTGGCAGATGAGACCGCACGCTCCGAACAGGCTTTGAAAGACTGGAAAAATCTGGGCAGGCAGGGCCAGCCAACTGATCTCGCTTTGCGGAAACCCCAAATGGCAGACGCGAAAGCCAATGTCAGTGCAGCCGAAGCCGATGTGCAGAAAGCACGCCGCGATCTCGAACGTACCCGGATCACCGTTCCGTATGATGGCCTGGTCAGACAAAAAGCCGTGGATATCGGTCAGTATGTAACTCTCGGCACCCGACTCGGAGTCACCTTCGCAGTTGATACAGCCGAGGTTCGTCTGCCCCTGACCAACAATGATTTGATCTACCTGGATTTACCATCCGAAACCGAGGTTATGAACAGGGACAGATCTTTCCCGCCGGTTACCTTGAGCGTGGAAAACGGTGGCGGTACCAGCGAATGGCAAGCCCGGATCATCCGCACTGAGGGTGTAGTCGATGAAACAAGCCGGGTCATTTACGCGGTGGCCCAGGTGGTTGACCCTTATGGCGTACTGGGACAAAGCCACCAGCAAGAGCTCAAGATCGGTACCTTCGTCAACGCCGAAATCCAGGGTCTGCCTGCCGAAAACGTGGTGGTGTTGCCACGCTACGTATTACGGGCTGACCATACTATTTTGGTTGCTAACGAGGACAATGAACTTGAAATATTACCGGTAAAGGTACTACGAGCCGAACCCAAGAAAGTCTATCTCAGCCAGGGTATTGAGGGTGGTACAAAAGTGGTGATCACGACGCTGGATGCACCGGTGCCAGGCACCCGGCTTGCCATCAGGGGCCAAGAGGACTCTACCCAGGCTGATACTGTTGCAGGGAGCGAATAGTGAGTCAGAAGCAGGGCTGGTATTACGCCATTATCGAATGGTTCGCCAGGAATGCCGTTGCTGCCAACCTGTTAATGGTCATCCTGTTACTTGGTGGGCTCTACACCGTTTTTACCATCAAGAAAGAAAGCCAGCCACCGATAGAAACAAACTTCATCACCGTCACCATGCCGTTTCTGGGCTCCAGCCCTGAGGATGTGGAAGAAGGTATCCTGGTCAAAATTGAAGAGTCCATCCAGGACATCGAAGGCATCCAGGAAATCATGTCCACCGGGCGCCGTGGCAGCGGTACGGTTCAGATAGAAGTCAGGGCCGGTTACGACGTACCCGAGGTCATGAACGAGATCAAGAACCGCGTCGATGCCATATCGACCTTTCCTGATAACACCGAAAAACCCATCGTTTCACGAACCCGATTCCAGCAACAGGTCAACCTGGTATCGGTGTATGGCGATGTCGACGAACGCACCCTTAAAGAGTATGCAAAGCAGATAAGGAACGAGATTGTCACCCTGCCCGGTATCACCCGGGCGGAGCTTCTCGGCTCGCGGCCTTACGAGATCAGCATTGAGGTCAGCGAGTTTACACTTGAGCAATACAATATGAGCCTGGCTGAGGTCGCCCAGGCCGTACGCCGTGGTTCACTTGATCTGCCTGCCGGCTCCATCCGCTCGGATGCAGGTGACATCCAGGTGAGGACCAAGGGACAGGCGTATACGGGACTTGACTTCGAAAATATCCTGGTACGCACCAATGCAGATGGCTCACGTGTGCTGCTTAAAGACGTTGCAACCATCAAGGACGACTTTGAAGAAACCGGGCGTTTTTCCGAGTTTAACGGCAAACAGGCATTTACGATCCAGGTACTTTCGGTCGGTGACCAGAGCGAACTGGATATCTCGCAGACGGTGCGTGACTATGTTGCCGAAAAACAGGCCTCGATTCCTTCCGGTGTCAGCCTGGCCGCCTGGGCCGATGTGACCTACTACCTCAAGGGACGTCTTGACATGATGATCAAGAACCTGGTCATCGGTGCCCTGCTGGTATTCCTGTCACTGACATTGTTTCTCCGTCTTAAGCTGGCATTCTGGGTGATGGTAGGTCTGCCAGTGGCGTTTTTGGGAACCTTTTTCCTGATGCCCGTTTTTGGGATTACCGTTAACCTGATCAGCCTGTTCGGCTTCATCCTGGTGCTGGGTATTGTGGTAGATGATGCAATAGTTATCGGTGAAAGCGCGTATACCAGCATGCGGGCAAAAGGCCACTCGATAGACAATATCCTGGAAGGTGTTCACAAGGTGGCCATGCCGGCAACTTTCGGTGTTTTGACCACCATGGCGGCATTTATACCCATTCTGATGATCAGCGGGATCATGGGCAAATTTTTCGCTTCGATCGGCTGGGTAGTTACCCTTTGCCTGGTATTTTCATTGGTTGAATCCAAGCTGATTCTGCCGGCTCACCTGGCTCATATGAAAATCAAGCATTACGGTGAAGAAACGCAAAACCGATTTGTCCGGTTCCAGCGATTCTTCAGTGAAGGTCTGCATACTTTCGTGGATAACCACTATTCGCCCTTCCTGGCCAAGTGCCTGAAACGGCGCTACCTGACGCTTTCGGTATTCATTTCAATGTTGATACTTTCCATCGGCCTGCTGGTTGGCGGAATTTTGCGCTCTGTATTTTTCCCTGATATCACAGCCGATTTTCTGCAGGTTGACCTTCTGATGAACGAGGGAACCCCGGCGGCACGCACCCATGATGCCCTGAGACAGGTGCAGGATGGTTTGTGGAAGCTGGATGCGGAAGTCAGCAAAGAGCAAGGAGTGGAATCAGGGGCCGTGGTTTCCAGTGTACTTTCCTTTGCCCGCGGTGAAATCAGGGGACAGATCATCACCGAACTGGCCAAGGACGACAAGGCCGTCATAACAGGCACGGAGGTTCTGCGCCGCTGGCGGGAAAACGTCGGCGAAATCCCCGGTGCCAAACAACTGGGTTTCTCAGCAGCCACCGGCCCGGGTGGCGGAGCAGCCATATCTATCCAGCTGATCGGTGCCAATGTGGGCCAGGTCGGGCGTGCATCGCAGGAATTGGCACGCAGAATGAAAACATATGAAGGCCTATATGACATCCGCAACACCTATGAGCGTGGCAGACCTGAAATCAAGTTGAATGTAAAACCGGAAGCCGAAGCGTTGGGGATCACGCTGCAGGATCTGGCCAGCCAGGTCAGGGCCGGTTTTTATGGCACCGAGGTACAACGTATTCAGCGTGGTCAGGATGAAGTCAAGGTCATGGTGCGTTTTCCACGGGAAGAACGCGACTCGGTTGGTTACCTGGATGATATGAAAATCCTAACACCGGGCGGCGGACGTGTACCGTTTCACTCGGTTGCCGAGGTTGAATTGACCGAAAGTCCGGCGTTTATCCGTCGGTATGACCGTGAACGTTCAATCCGGGTATCTGCCGAGGTAGACAAGGAGAAATACGAACCCAAGAAAATCCAGGACGACATCATGAACAAGGAACTGCCGCAGGTACTGGCGCATTTTCCCGGTGTCCGTTCTAAGCTCAGTGGTGCCAGCCAGCAACAGGTTGAGATCCAGCAGGACCTGTTCAGAGGCGGGCTACTCGCGGTATTCCTGATTTACGCATTGATGGCCATACCACTTAAATCATATGCCCAGCCACTGATCATCATGTCGGTCATTCCGTTTGGTACGATCGGCGCACTGGTCGGTCATCTGATTCTTGGAATACCGGTCAGTATGACAAGTTACTTTGGCATCATTGCCTTGTCCGGGGTGGTCGTGAATGACAGTCTGATCCTGGTTGATTTCGTTAACCGGGGTCGTGATGCCGGCATAGCGCTTGACGAGGCGGTAAAGCAGGCCGCCAGATCACGTTTCCGTGCCATTTTGCTAACCTCGCTAACTACATTCCTTGGTCTGGCACCGATTGCGATTTTTGAAACCAGCCTGCAGGCACAGTTGGTTGTCCCCATGGCAGCCTCACTGGCGTTTGGTATCCTGTTTGCGACAGTCATTACTTTGTTCCTGATTCCAACGTTGTACCTGATACTCGATGATTTCAAATCATGGTGGAAGGAAGCCTGGAAACACGTGACCCCACGACGGTTCAGATCCGCTGAAGCCGCAACAGAATCCGGGATGGATGCGATGCACCGGCCGGATGAGACCTAGGACAATCAACTGGCAAAGAGTATAAAAAATTTATTGGCCCTGGCCCGCGTCAAGCTGGCCGACAGTCCTTCCGCACGCTTTGATGCAGAGATTCTGATGGCGCATGTGCTGGAGTCCACCCGCTCTTTCCTCTACGCAAACCCCGAACTGGAACCGCCCAACCCCCGCTCGGAGGCTTTTAAAAAACTGGTGAAGCAACGCGCTCTGGGACAACCCATTGCCTACCTGACCGAATCAAGCGAATTCTGGTCATTACCACTGAAGGTCAATCCGTCTGTTCTGATCCCACGACCGGATACCGAGCGATTAGTCGAGGCCGCATTATCAAAAATTCCAGTAGAGGCCGACTGGCGAATAGCAGACCTGGGTACCGGCAGTGGCGCCATTGCACTGGCGGTTGCTTCAGAACGAAAAAAGTGTGAAATTCATGCTACCGATATTAGTTCCGAAGCAATAGAAGTCGCACGTGAGAATGCCCGGAGTTTAGGTCTTGATCACATACAGTTTTACTGCGGATCCTGGAGCGCACCACTCAAGGGAAAATTTCACCTGGTCCTCAGTAACCCGCCCTATATTGACGGGAATGATCAGCATCTTGAGAAAGGCGACCTGCGTTTCGAACCACGTGGTGCACTGACACCCGGACAGGACGGATTAAGAGCGATAAATGAAATCAGCCACCTGGCCAGGAACATGCTGGTCGATGGGGGTTGGTTGATGTTTGAACACGGTTGGGATCAGGGTCCTGCAACCCGTCAGATTCTACAAGATGCCGGATTTACCGATATTGAAACCCAGCAGGACCTGCAAAACCACGACCGTGTCACCGTAGGTGTATTTAATGTTTCATCGGACTCAGGTGTACCTGTAAATCCTTATCAACAGCAATAAAGTGATTTTGGGGTATGACGTTCCACTCATCTTCTTTTTCAGTCAGCTTCTCTGAAACAATAAGTACCGTTTCAACTTTCAAACCATCCCCGGTCATATTACAAACACCATCCTCACATTTGAAACCGGTTCCCTCTGAGTAATAAAGCGTGCGGGTTTCCTTATCAGGGTTTGAACTGTAACGCGTGCCGAATATCCTGCGGCCATTGGTTACCATCAGGTTGAAATTCGAAACCTCATCACCCGTTCCCGCATCCACTTTTAACTGCTGGACCACGTCAAACGTCTTCTGAAAAC
>JAOUCZ010000238.1 GCA_029859505.1 Lysobacterales bacterium
TTTTCGTCGTGGGGACAGGTCTTACCGGTTGCCATACCGAAACACGCTTTGCAATAAAATGTAATGTCGATTTTCAGTGGCCGGGTTTCCAGTGCCCCGTCCCACAGGGTGTCGAAGATGTGATGGGCGTCAAACGGGCCATAGTAATTGCCCACACCGGCATGATCACGACCCACGATAAGATGTGAACAACCATAGTTTTGACGAATAAGGGCATGTAACAGGGCTTCACGCGGTCCTGCATAACGCATTTCAATCGGGTAACCTGCCTGTATGACCGTGCCATCAACAAAGTAATTATCGATCATGGCCTGGATCGCCTCTGTGCGGACCTGCGCAGGGATGTCGCCAGGTTTTAGCTTGCCCAGCACCTGGTGGATGAAAACACCATCGGTAACTTCAATAGCAATCTTCACCAGGTGTTCGTGAGCACGCTGCATAGGATTACGTGTCTGAAATGCCGCAACGGATGACCAGCCGTTTTCCAGAAACATGGCGCGTGCCTGTGCCGGGCGGATATAGAGTTCGGGGTATTCTTTGGGGTAGTCACCTTCTGAAAGACAGGTAACACGACCGGCAAGATTAAATTCACCCTGTTCCAGAACCTTCTTCACGCCTGGATGGGCAGGGTCTTTGGTCCGGTAAACCTGTTCACACTCAAGGGTCTTGTCCGGACGATATTTCTCCGTGACCTCCATAAAGGCGAGTATTTCACCGCTTTCACCGTCGACCAGCGCAACTTCCTCTTCCACATGTATCGTGTTGGCAAGGGCCTTGTCGCACGAAAGGGTGATCGGAATTGGCCAGAACACGCCATTTTTGAGCTTCATATCAAGACAAACGCGACGCCAGTTGCCTTTACCCATGAAACCGTCAAGCGGTGTATAGGCACCCATGGCCATCATCAGAACGTCCGATATTTCACGGCTCGTCATTGGTACTTTGGTTAAACCCCTGGCTCGGGCAAGCTGTTCCGCCCGTTCAGCCCTGGGTGCGAGCAATGCTTTTAAGCCACTGCCTCCATGCGGCGATACCAGTTTTGACACGACTCTTTTCTCCTTGAGGGAGTGACAGGTACAGCTATATTACCAAAGTCTAATGTATTAGCCAGTTTTTAGCTTTCTTTCATATTTCTGTTTATGGGGAATAACACCCCGTACACCGCCCCTCGGGTCTTCCATGTCGCCCTTATACCTTGGGATCATATGAACATGGAGATGTGGCACAGACTGACCGGCCGTCTTTCCAATATTGACGCCAACGTTATAACCATCCGGTTTGTATTCCTTATCAATGATGGTTTTCATTTCATCAACCAGCGCCCAAATGGCGGCCTTTTCTTCTGCCGTTGCCTGGAAGTATTCTGCAACATGCCGATGCGGGATAATCAGGCAATGACCGGTATTAACCGGGTAACTATCGTAATGGGCATAGGCCAGGTCATTCTGAATGACAATTTCGGGCTCACCACAAAAAATACAGTTTTGCTGTTCGTACATGCTTCTGGCTTCCTGCAAGAGGGTTGACGGTTTAGCGTTTCGTTTCAATTCGCTGCAATTTTGTAAGACCTTGAGGGTGGATTTTCACCTTCGACATGACGTCAACACCAAACGGTTGTTTTTTCGACTAAACACTGGGATACTCTAAATTAGCAAATCGTAATGTTAGGTAGAATGTGTCGCGAATGATAAAGATACAAAATTACATTTTCAACGAATAACTCCCTTGGAGGCCTGAAGTCATGTTCACTGTCAATCCCTTCTCCGAGCTTTCAGGGCTCATATCTCCTCTCGCTATGCAGTTGTATGTCATCGCCATGATCCTGCTGGTCGCAGGTGGCACGGTTTTAGACATGATCCATAAAAAAAGCGCCGAGTATTTCTTCAAGAATGCTGAAAAGGCCAAGGACCAAGCATCCCGCTCAGTCTCCGTTGTCGAAAAGGCAACGATTGCCGTCTCAACCGTCGCGGTGGATGTTTTAACGTCCGGGGAATTCTGCAACCAGCGGCGCAGACTGGCGCACCTGCTTACCATGTATGGTTTTATTCTGTTTGCCGTCACTACTGCGATTATGATATTTGGCTATATCGGTGCAGACACACCTGTCATTCTGCCGCTACTTTGGCACCTCGGTGCCCTGATGCTTTGCGGTGGCGGTTACTGGTTCTGGTTTTTCATTCGGGTTGACGTTGCCGCTGAAGGTAACCCCTGGCATCGCGTTTTGCGTGCTGACCTGTTTGTGCTCTCTTTGCTGGCGACAGCGACCTTTGCGTTGATCTGGTCTTTTTTTCAGGCGGTCGGTGCCTCGAGTCTGTCAATGCTGTTTTTTGGTTTGTTTATCCTGTCCAGTACCGTACTTTTCGGCGGTGTACTCTGGTCCAAGTTCGCTCATATGTTCTTTAAACCCGCAGCGGCATTTCAAAAACGCGTAGCCAAAGCGGATGGTTCCAGGGACGGCTTGCCGGCACCCGCAGATAAGCCGGAACAGTTTGGTCCTGGTATCAAACGGCTGCTGCCAAAAAACTATTGATCACACAGAATTACTTAAATAATGAGTCTTTGAATTACCTAATGCTGGAGACGAAATAAAATGCCAACATTTGTCTATATGACCCGCTGCGATGGCTGTGGGCATTGTGTCGATATCTGCCCGTCCGACATCATGCACATTGACAAGACCCTTCGACGCGCCACCAACATTGAACCCAACATGTGCTGGGAATGTTACTCCTGTGTAAAGGCCTGTCCGCAAAATGCAATCGACGTACGCGGGTATGCTGATTTCGCGCCGCTCGGTCACAAGGTCCGGGTGCTTCGCGAAGAGGAAAAGGGCACGATTTCCTGGAGAATCAAGTTCCGCGATGGCCGCGAGAAAAACTTCCTCTCGCCTATCACAACCAAACCATGGGGAGAGGGTATTGAAGACCTTGCCACGCTGCCAGTCCCCGATGAAGAGGCTTTGAACTCACAGTTACTTTGCTATGAACCGGATGTGCTTGGCTACGAGGGCGGGCTGCGGGATTTACCGGGAGAACTCAAGCAGGGAGTATATTACTGATGGGTATTAATACTGTTTATGAAGATTGCGACATTCTTGTTGTCGGTGGTGGTATGGGAGGCACCGGTGCCGCCTACGAAGCCCGCTATTGGGGTAGGGACCTGAAGGTTGTCGTTGCTGAGAAAGCCAATATCGACCGCTCCGGTGCAGTTGCCCAGGGTCTTTATGCGATCAACTGCTATATGGGAACACAATGGGGTGAGAATAACCCTGAAGACCATGTCCGTTATGCCCGTAATGACCTGATGGGTATGGTACGCGAAGACCTGGCCTTCGATATGGCCCGTCACGTCGACTCCGCGGTACACAAATTTGAAGAATGGGGTCTGCCCTTTATGAAGAACTCCGATACCGGACATTATCTTCGTGAAGGTAAGTGGCAGATCATGATCCACGGTGAGAGCTATAAGCCGATCGTTGCCGATGCTGCGCGTAAATCGGCAGATACCATTTACAACCGGATCATGGTGACACACCTGCTGATGGATGAAAGCCGGGATAATCGGGTTGGTGGTGCCGTGGGCTTCAACGTCCGTACCGGCGACTTCCACGTTTTCCGGGCCAAGGCCGTCATTGTTGCCGCCGGTGGCGCCTCTCATATCTTCAAGCCACGTTCGGTGGGTGAAGGTATGGGTCGTACCTGGTACGCCCCATGGAGTAGTGGTTCAGCCTATGCATTGGCGATTCAGGCCGGCGCCAAGATGACGCAGATGGAAAACCGTATCGTTCTGTGCCGCTTCAAAGACGGGTATGGGCCGGTCGGTGCTTATTTCCTGCATCTGAAGACCTACACCCAGAATGCCTATGGAAACGAATATGAATCGACCTGGTATGACGACACCAAGTCCATGGTGGGTGAGTACATTGATCACCATCCAACACCCACATGCTTGCGTAACCATGCCTTTATTCAGGAAGTAAAAGCGGGCCGTGGCCCAATACATATGGTGACCAAGGAAGCCTTTCAGGATCCGCACCTTGAAGAAGTGGGCTGGGAAAACTTTCTCGGTATGACCGTCAGCCAGGCCGTCGTCTGGGCCTCTCAGGATATTGATCCCAAATACATCAATCCTGAGCTGACTACATCCGAACCGTATGTAATGGGCTCCCACGCAACCTGCTCTGGAGCATGGTGCAGCGGACCGGAAGATCTGTCCCCTGAAGAATATTTCTGGGGTTATAACCGAATGATGACCGTTGAGGGTCTGTTCGGCGCTGGTGATGCCGTTGGTGGCACCGCGCATGCATTCTCTTCTGGGTCCTTCACCGAAGGCCGGTTGGCCGCCAAGGCTGCGGTTAAATACGTCAAAGACCAGAAGGCAGAAAACATTAACGTAACGGATCAACAACTGGATGATCTCAAGAAAACCATCTACCAGCCAATGGACAATTACACGATAGGCCGTAATGAAATTGTTGGCGGAACCGTGTCTCCGAGCTATCTGCTGCCTATCCAGGGCCTGCAACGGCTTGAAAAAGTGATGGATGAATACGTTGGTGGTATCAGCGTTAATTACATGACCAATGACAAGTTGCTAGAGCGTGGTATTGAACTGCTGGATATCATGGAAGAGGATTTCGAGAACATTGGTGCCGAAGACTTACACCAGTTAATGCGTGCATGGGAATTGAAACACCGCCTGTTGGCTTCCCAATCAGTTGCACAGCACACCCTGTTCCGTGAAGAAACACGCTGGCCAGGTTACTACTACCGTGGTGATCACATGAAATTGGATGATGATAACTGGCATTGCCTGACCTTATCCCGCCGCGACCCTGAGACCCGCGAATGGACGATGGAAAAGGCACCTGTCTATCACATTGTTGACTAAAACCCGGCGTCCGCTGTGAGGTGTCAGAGTAAAGTGCCAGGGTAACACTCTGGCACTTTACTCTGACCCCATTTCTTTTTCTTTCGGATAACAACCATGAACTCGACCACACCTGAGAAACTTGCCCGCGATCATGCAACCCAGGCCGAGGCTGCTGCCAGCCGGCAGGAGTATCAGCAGGCCTCTGAGTTCTTCGCCCAGGCAGCATCAACCGTGGGACTGGATAACTCTTTGCAATGGCAGTATCGCAACCAGCAGGCATTGATGCTGGCGGAGTTCGGCAGGGTGTTCAGAAACAACACGGCTCTCGAAGATGCCATCAGTCTTTATGAAAACACGGTTCTTGAGCTGGCACCACGGGAACAAAGGCCGGACGACTGGGCCACAACGCAGCACCTGCTTGGCAACGCACTCGGGCTACTTGGCCAGCGTCAACGTGCCACCATCATGCTGGAAAGAGCGATCATGGTGTTTGAAAAGCTGCTTTCAGAAAGAACCCGGGAGCAGGCGCCGCTTGAGTGGGCCACAACGCTGGATAACTACGGTAACGTACTGGGAACCCTTGGGCAGCGCCGGGGTAATACCGAGATGCTTCAAAAGTCAGTTGAAGCATTTGAAAGCGCGCTTGAAGAGCGCACACGGGAATTGGCACCCATGGATTGGGCTGCTACTCAAAACAATCTTGGCACGGCATTGCAGGTTCTTGGTCAGCGTGAGAAAGATGCAAAGCTGCTTAAGAGGTCGGTGGACGCCTACAAAAATGCTTTACTGGAATGGACCCGGGAACGTGTACCGTTGAGCTGGGCAACGGTTTTCAACAATATGGGTACGGT
>JAOUCZ010000239.1 GCA_029859505.1 Lysobacterales bacterium
CAGCAATGATATAGGCTATGCCCACACGAATGACATTTCTGCGTTTAAGTTCGTTGAATAATGTCAATGAAAGGCTTCTTTGTGTCCGTTGATGCTTATAAGCATAGTTGCTTATGCATCAAATGCCAAAGGGCACTGGATGAGCAAAGAAACTGGAATACCCTAAACGTGATCAACACCACATTCTCCGCTCGATTGTTTTGTATAATATTGTTTACACTATGTATGATTTAATTTACTATATGTATATTATTTTATACACCATAAGGTAAAACACTTATGACATCACTAAAACTTTCCTTCGAGGAGAAAAGCACATGGGCCTCACTGGCAATCATACTGATTGTTTTTTCCGTATACTTTTCACAGGTTTACGATGGGCTAATTGATGGCATCCTGGACAAGGCGGCTGTCACCGGGCTTTTTTTTGGGACGGTTGTCACGGTGGTCATATTGGAGATTGTCCTGCATATCGTGATTGCCGCTTTTAACCACAGGGACGCAGACCAACCCCGGGACGAGAGAGACCGTCTGTTTGCAGTGAAAGCCGGAAATATTTCCGGCTGGGTTCTCGGTATAGCAGTATTAATAATTGCAGCGCATACGTTCATACAGGATCTGGATTCAACCTGGGTCGCAAACCTCTTGTTGTTCGCCGTATTTGTTTCCCAGGTGACAAGCTACACATTACAGCTCGTCTACTATCGGCGCGGTTACTGATATGAATCCCTCAATCACCAATAACGTCCGAAAATTGCGTTTTGAAAACGGCGAGATGAGCCAGCAGTCCCTGGCTGATGCCATCGGCGTCACACGGCAAACCGTGTTCGCCATTGAGAAAGGTAAATACTCCCCCTCATTGGAGGTTGCGTTTAAAATTGCAGAAGCGTTCTCCGTTTCACTTGATGAGGTGTTTCAGTACCAGGGCAGAAAAAAGTAGAAACTGTCTGAAATTTTGCTACAGCAGTACCATCGCGTCAGAAGCGGCATGGAATTTGGCTTTGAACTCAATCATTACAACGACTAATAAGTATTGAGGTCTGTTTCAGGTCATTGGCATTGATCCCGGACAAGGAAATGGGAAATATTTCTTGATATTCTCACCCGATGAGCAGAAATTTCAAACAATGTGAAGAAGCTCTGGCCGAGGCTACCAGCTACGCCGAATGGTACGAGGCGGCACTTGAGCTGGATCAGCATGAAGGGCGGGACAAATGGCGTGAGGAGTTCGAGTCCGACGACTACGACTACCGCTTACTGGCTTCCCGGGTCAGGGTGCTGAAGAGGCTACGGCGCAAGCGGGACGTTGATCGCACAATCTTCCGTCTGCGTGAGGAGTTACACGGCAATCTGGGTAATATGGCTAATCCGGCTCTGTATCAGCATGCCCGAACCGGCACCAAGAAACTGATTAATGAATACCTGGACCAGGTTTCTATCTGTCTTCAGCTTCTTTGCGACAGCGATACCAAGACACTACCGCCGATGCGTAAACGCCGTTTTCTGAAGAGGGCGGCCCGTAGTTTCGGGCGTTCTTGCCTGCTGCTCAGCGGCGGTGCATCACAAGGCCTGTTCCACCTTGGCGTCATCAAGGAGCTGGAAACCGAGGGGATCATGCCGCGTGTCATTACCGGCTCCAGCGCCGGCGCGATCATTGCCGGTATCGTCGCGAGCCATACCGACGAGGAGCTGGAAGAGATGTTGGTGCCCAGCCGGATGGAGTTCGAATGGTGCCGCATGTTTGGTATTACTGACATCATCAAGGGTTCCGGAGTGCTGGACCAGTCACTGCTGGACAAATCAATCAAACGTAATATCCCGGAAATGACTTTCCTGGAAGCCTATGAGCACACCAATCGCATCCTCAACATTACGGTATCACCGGCTGACCCCAACCAGTTTCCCCGCTTGCTCAACTACCTGACCGCGCCGAATGTCCTGATCCGCAGGGCTGTTCTCGCGTCGGCCGCTATTCCCGGCCTTTTTCCATCAGTGCAACTGAGGGCCAAGAACTTTAACGGTAAATCAGTGGCCTATATGCCGCAAAGCCGGTGGATTGATGGCTCCGTGCACGAGGATATTCCCAAAGAGAGGGTCAACCGGCTGCACAATATCAATCATTACATCGTCAGCCAGACAAATCCGCATGTTTTGCCTTTTCTGAATGATGATATGGACGAAAAGGGTTTACTGCCCTTCATTCAAGATATTGTCATCAAGGGACCCATGGTACAGGTAGAGCATTTCCTGGAGTTAGTTCACCAGCATTTCGAGTTGCCGGGCCTAAGCTCCGTTATTAAGAAGGCCCATGCGATGGCGCGGCAAACCTATAGTGGCGACATCACCATTTACCCTGAACGGCACCTGATGAACCTGGGAAAAACGTTCACTAATTTCGGGCCGCTGGAAATGGAAAAAATATTTCTTGAAGGCCGCCGCGCCACCTGGCCAAAAATCGAACGTATCAGAAATACCACGCAGATAAGCAGGACTTTCGATGATTGCCTGCGAAGTATGAGTGAACGCTATCGTTACGTGAAACGTTGAATTAACATGCTATTCACAGACCATGGAACTTAACCAATGAACCTTATAAGTCGTATAAGAGTAGCAAGCTTAGGCCTGACTGTGCCTTTGCTGAATTTCCCCAAACCCTTCACTTTCGTAGGGCCTGACGCTTCCCTTTCACTGGTTCGTGAAATTATCGGGTTTGGCGTAAAACGGGTGATGGTGATTACCGATGGTCAATTGCTACAACTCGGGATAGTGAATCCGCTCATAGAGTTGATGGAAAACACCAACGTCCAGGTGGAAGTGTTCAGCGAGATTGAACCCGATCCGGGTTACGAACTGGTGCTAAAGGGTGTCCAACGTCTCAAAGATTTCAAACCTGATGCGGTACTTGCCGTGGGTGGCGGGTCGTCGATCGATGGTGCCAAAGCGATTCTGCTTAGCCATGCCAACGACTGTCACCCTTCCCGCTTGAGGGGAATCTGGCTTTATTCCTTGCCACGCAAGGGCTGTCTGCCTTTCTTCGCTATTCCAACCACCGCCGGAACCGGTGCCGAAGCGACCATAGCAGCCGTGGTATCAGACAAGGCTGCTCAGATCAAATATGCCATTATCGACCCGAAAACCGTACCGGCAATGGTAGCGCTTGACCCCAAACTCATGGTCAGCTTGCCGCCTTTCATCACGGCACCCACAGGAATGGATGCCCTGACTCATGCGGTCGAGGCTTACATCTCCACCATTTCCACGACCGAAACCGATGAGCTGGCGCGCATGTCAGCGGCCAGTATCATGCGTAATCTCATCATCGCTTACACAGACGGCCAAAATCTGGAGGCGCGTGAGCGCATGGCGGTGGCGGCTTGCATGGCAGGTCTCGCTTTTACACGTGCCGGTGTCGGTTACATACATGCCATCGCGCATCAACTCGGCGCTCTTTACCACGTGCCGCACGGATTGGCCAATGCCATCGTGATGCCCTATGTACTGGAATTTTCCAAACCCAACTGTGCCCACCGCCTGGCCGAATTGGCCCGAATTTCTGATATTGGCGAGAATGGTGCCTCGGACGCAGAACTGGCAGACGCCTTCATAGCTCGAATTCGCAAGCTCAACGCGGAAATGGAGATCCCCGAATCCATCAAGGAACTCAAGCGTGAAGATTTCGACAAGATAATCGACCGTGCATTTGCAGAGGCCCATGGTACATACGCTGTACCCCGTTACATGACGCGCGATGATGCCATGGTGCTACTTGAAAAATTGCTGCCTTAGAAAGTGGGTGGGGAGCCAGTGTGGGTTGTGTCTTGGCCTGAACAGTCATGTATATTCCGAATTGACCACCTCATGAACGGATAAACCGATGGATCTTATTTTTCCTGACCGCATAGCCCTTGCACAAAGGCCCACGGTTCTACAGCCATTACCACGCTTATCGAAACGGTATGGCAAGAAGATATCTCTGTGGCGCGACGACCTGACCGGCTGGGAATTCAGCGGCAACAAGATCCGGAAACTGGAGTATTTGTGTGCCGAAGCTGCCCGGCATGGCGCTGACCACCTGGTAACCTGCGGTGGACCGCAGAGCAATCACGCACGGGCCACTGCATTCGCTGCAAGACGTTTGGGCTGGGATATAACTGTCGTAGTGCGTGAACCACCAGAAGGACTGCACCACAACGCACCGGCTTCGGGTAATTTGCTACTTAATCAGCTGTTGGGCGCCAATTTCCTATATGTCCCGTACGATGATTATCAGGCCGGTGGTGGTGTATATGAGCCATTCCTGGAAAAAGCGGCCCGAGAGCTGACTGCTGTTGGCGCCAGGCCATATATTATTCCCGAAGGTGGTTCCTGCCCCACCGGATGCTGGGGCTATCTGGACGCCACGCGGGAACTGCTTTCCGAATCCAACGGGGAGACACTGGATCTTTTCTGCGCCATTGGTTCAGGTGGTACGTTTGCCGGGCTGGAGCTTGGGCGTGAATTACTCGATGCCCCATTCAGACTGCACGGCGTCAACATCTGCGACAGCGCGGGGTACTTCGAGCAGCGTATCCAAGGTCTGCTGGCGGACACAAACACGCGATATGCTGATCATGGCGTTGACTATATACAGGAATCACTCAACATACACGATGGCTTCGTGGGCAGCGGCTATGCGGTCGCCAGTGATGACGACCTGCGTTTCTATGGTGAAATTGCACGTGAAGAAGGCATTTTGCTTGACCCGGTATACACCGGAAAGGCCTTTCGCGGCATGCTTGCGCTCATCTCTGAACAGCCGGGTGAATTCAGCGAAAATATCGTGTTCCTGCATTCGGGCGGACAATTGGCGACTTTTGCCTATACTGATCAGTATTCCCGGATATTGAAAGACGCCTGAACCTTACAAAAAAGGGGCCTTTCGGCCCCTTTTCCTTAGACTTGGCTAACAATTAACCCAGCAGAACTCCACCGTACTGAACAAAGAACGGTGCAAATACCAGGCTCAGGATAGCTGATAGCTTAATCAGGATATTCAATGAAGGACCTGAAGTGTCTTTCAATGGATCACCCACCGTGTCGCCAACCACTGCTGCATGGTGACAATCCGAACCCTTGCCGCCGTGGTTACCCGCTTCGATATATTTCTTGGCGTTATCCCATGCTCCACCACTGTTGGAGGAAGCAATTGCGAGTACGCCGCCTGTAACCAGTGATCCAACCAGGATACCGGCGACTGCCTGGACACCAAACAGGAAGCCGGCTACCAGAGGTGTACCCATGATCAGTACACCAGGGGCGATCATTTCACGTAAGGCCGCCTGGGTTGAGATCGCTACACACTGTGCGTAGTCAGGCTCACCGGTGCCTTCCATAATGCCCGGGATGGTCTTGAACTGATGACGCACCTCTTCGATCATGGCAAACGCAGCTTTACCTACAGACTTCATGGTCATTGCGGTAAACAGGAATGGCAGTACCGCACCGATGAACACACTGGTGTAGATCATAGGATCAAGCAGGCTCATGTTGATGGGCCCCCCACTCAGTTTTTCGGCGGCCGTGATGAAAGCGGCAAACAGTGCTAACGAGGTCAGGATGGCTGCGCCAATAGCAAAGCCTTTACCGATCGCAGCCGTTGTATTGCCAGCAGAATCCAGGATGTCAGTACGACGGCGGACTTCTTTATCGAGGCCAACCATTTCTGCAATACCACCCGCGTTAT
>JAOUCZ010000240.1 GCA_029859505.1 Lysobacterales bacterium
TTCGGCTAAGAATTCGGTGTAATCTGTGCTGTTGCTCATGTCAAACCACCCACCGGGTCACCGATAAACACCTTGTCCAAGGCGTCAATGTGCTCGAATGCCGGGCGTGTAAACCAAACGCCGTGGTGCTCGTATTCCGATTCTTCCAGGCCCATGCCTCTTAAAAACAAATAGAACACGCCACCAAAGGAAAGCGTCTTGTCCGGGGCTGGCTCATATGAATATTGGTCTGTGTAATACCTCGAAAAATACCGGTGAACGGCTGTGCTGTAGATCATGTATTGCAGATCATAGCGACTGCGCTGCATACATTCGCCCATTGATTCCTGATCATAAAACCGGGGTGATTTCCCCAGGGTGTTTGATTTGTAATCAAGCACATAAACCTTGTCTTGATATGTAAAGACCAAATCGATGGCGCCGGTCATCAGGCCGTGAATTTTCTCCAGGCCACTTCCAAGGCCTGCCAGCCCGGCATTGGCCAGCACCGCATTAATTGATGCAATCATTGGTACTTGTGAGCCGGAACCAATGGCAAAATCAAATAGCAATTCAGGCGAGACCTGCCTGGATTTGAACAGCTCAAGCAATGAGGGAAATTCGGCAGATGCTTCATGGGCCAAAGGCTGTGCCATGGCCTGCCCCAGCCACCTGTTTATTCCGGCAAGGTAATTTTCACAGTTTAATTGATAGGTGCTATTTGACGTGTTTCTGTCACGGTGCGGCTTGTCCAGGCCATAGACACCCAGCATTTTTTCAACCACCGCCCTAAAGTTTCCATCAGGGGCCAGCGCATAGGTTTCAAAAATATCATGTAGACAATTGCCGGTGATGGCCGAGCCTTTCAGGGTATACCTTGCATTACCAGCCCACTTCTTATCGTCTTCAATCAACTCCTGGCTATCAACCTGCCTGTCGGTATCTTCTGGCGATGTCGATTCATCATCCGCTTTGTCACCGAAATTAATCTTTTTGTCATGAGCCAGTGCCGAGTAACTGGTGATCTGCCAGGATGAAGGAAGAACCGTGACAGCCATGGGCTCTTCAATGATCAGTTGATCTTCTTCGGGTGCCTTGAATTTAATCGCATTCACATCACCCACAAGCGAATACGCCGCCAGTTCATCCCGCTCAATTCGCGTTTGCAGGGCGTTCTTCAATGAAGGCCAGTCTGCCGCTTTTGCATTCATTTCCAATAAATGATTCCAGACAGTCTCATCGCTACCAAAAACTGTTGCACTGATCCCGATATTACACTGGTATATGGCCCTTGTTATCGCGACATACAGCATCCGCACATCTTCAGCCAGGCTCTCTTTCTCCATCCTTTTTACAACATCTGCAGCTTGCCTTTCAAAATCGACAACTGCGGCTAAATCTGCCTGTTCATCATGGTAAAGCGGCAGTTGTTTGTCATATTTGATATCCCGTGGAAGATAGAAAAACGGCAGAAATACAACCGGGTATTCGAGCCCTTTTGAAACATGAATAGTGACGATTTTGACGAGGTTCTCATCGCTCTCAAGACGAATACGTTTACTGTCCTCTTCCAACGCACTATCGTCATCCAACTGCGTGGCATACCAATCGATCAACTGCTCTGCCGTGCCACAATCCATATCCCGCTGTTGCAGAATATCGCCGAGATGACGGAAATCCGTGAGTATCCGGTCACTGTCCTGGCGCTTGGAGATGGCTGAATACAAACCTCTCTTTTCCATCAAGTTGCTCAGTGCCGTTAGCACACCGTGCTCCAGCCATTGCTTTTTATAAGCCCCGAATTCCTCTATCAATAGCTCAAGCTCGCTTTCTTCAGTCTCTATCCTTTCAAGCTCTTTAAAATCGAAGCGGAAACCTCTCAATAACGGGGTGGCAAGTGCCGTTTTCAAACTGCGTTTTATATTGTTTTCATTAATCGCGACAAGTATGTGATAGATGTCCTCGGAGATTTCCGCATCACTGAACACACTTTCTTTCTGGCTTAAATATACGCAGCGGATACCTATATGTGGCTTTGCCAGCTCTTCCCTGATGACCCGTGCTTCCCATTTTTCGCGCACCAATACGGCAACCTGACCGGGTTTGACCGGGTTTTTGGTTCCATCCCGGCTTGTAATTTTTCCACCGTTTTCGCCATCCAACAAGGCGGAAATTCTGGCTGCGGTATCCGTTGCATAAGTCCGCAGAAGCGCGCCTTTACTCAGATCTTTCTTCTCTGTTGACGGGTTACCGATAAACACCAGGGGCTTATCACTCAGGCCATTGTCGGCGCCAACGGTAAGCTGACCCTTGTCGATGCTCTCCCCGTCACCCGCAGCCTGCAAATTCTCGCAGGACCCAACAGGGTGGTATTCAATGCCTTCAAATATAAATACAGGTGCCTGTACCGTAGAGGATGCATCATCAGCCCCTCGATTAACTGCAGGAGACTCCCTGAACAGATTGTTGGTAGCCTCAACCAGTGCCGCTTTGCTACGCCAATTGGTATCAAGTGAGAAAATGGTTGGGTCATTTTCCCGTTGATTGGCCTGCACATTTCTACGTACATTCAGATACGAGAAGATGTCGGCACCCCGGAAAGCATAGATAGACTGCTTGGGATCGCCGATCATGAAAAACCCGGTATCGTTTTGCGATTCTGAGTAGATGTCATTGAACATGTTGAATTGCGCAGGATCTGTATCCTGAAACTCATCCACCAAACATACGGGGTAGGTCTGCGTGATAATCTGCCTCAGCATCGGTGCCGACTTTTTGTCTTTCAACTTGTCGTTAATCAGGCGAACAACGTCATCGAGCGACATCTTGTCGAGGGCAAACTCACCCTGCTTTTGATGAAGACTTTGTAGTACGAGATTCTTACCCTTAACACTTATGTCATCTTTAAAACCCAGGTACGCCTTGACGTGTTTTTGCACACGAAGAAACAAACTGAAGCAGCCCCCTTCACCTACATTTTCAGATAAACGCATCCAGGAATCGAAAAACTTCGTACCGGTCCTGTCCCAGTAATCAATGTCCTTACTAAAAAGCTGCCCATACAAATAGCCAGTGAGAGATGAAACACCTCTGGTTTGTTTGAATTCCTTTTTGAATTCATCGAACAGCTGCTCATTGAAGATATCGGTGATCCGGTTAAAGTAGTCTTTATTCTCTAACCCCGACTCCCTGGGAAATAGCCCCTCCCACTCCTGTTGGAAATCGCAATGTGCTTTCAGAAACGGAACGTGTTGATCGTTAAACTGTTCCTGCAGACCCAGGAAACCTTGTGTCTCTGAATAATCGGGCCTGACAAGGCAATCCAGCGGAATCTCACGTCCAAAATAGTTGTGAAAATCTTTGAACCCCATTCCAGGCACCAGTGCAAAAAACCCTGGTGCTGACTCGCTAAACCGAATGGTAAGCTCTCTGTATAAATCAGAGACCACCTGTTTCCTGGCATCATAGCCTGAGTCACTGATCTCTATATCTGCCAGTGCACCCGTTTCGAACAAGAAGGTCTTGGCCGCCTGTACTGCAAAGCTATGAATGGTCGAAATACTGGCTTCGTCCATGCTCAGGATGGCATCGTTCAGACGCTTTATCGAAATGGCACTTTTACTGCTCAATTTCGATACCAGGTCATTCAGAAACGCATCTTCGGTATTTTCACCTCTAAAAACAGACAGGGCCTCTTCCAGACGCGCCCTGATGCGACCATTCAACTCACTGGTGGCAGCCCGGGTAAAGGTGACCACCAGTATTTGATCGACTGAAAATGCATTATCAGTTCCATGACCCAGAACCAGCCGCAGGAAGAGATTGGCGATATTGTATGTCTTGCCGGTACCGGCGCTCGCCTCGATAAGCCGCTTGCCGGACAGGGGGAAAGACAGGGGATCGAATGTTCCAGGGGCATGTTCCACGCCTGGTCCGCTATCAGGTTTCATCATCCCTGCTCCCCGCTTTCAAGCCATTGTTCAACCGCACTTCTGACATCATTGCCAACGGCAATAAATGTGTCAGACATAAGTGCGGAAGGCGAGCCGTAGTACGCTCTTTGCTTGACGTCATCCTTTATACACATACTGGTTGCATAGCCTCCCCCAAACCATTCGGTTTCCACTGCCTTTGACAGTTCATCTTCGTCATCAAATGCTTTAAGGCTCAGTTTTGGGTGAAAAGGAAGACCATGCTCCCGATAGGCCAGGTGAAGACTGGCAAGGTTTTTCAAGAGGGCTTGATGGCGTTGTTCATCACTTATAAATCCGTCGTCAAAACTCAAAGGTCTTTTCCCCCCCATCATCGTGTACGACTGCGCTATTCGATCCTTATCCTTATTTAGAAAAACAGCCTCTGCTGTATTAATTTCGAAGTTTTCAGCAGCACTGGCAAGTGCGAGCCGGATATAGAAATCCAACAGGTATTTCTCACTAACGCTACTTGCCGATTGCACCAGGAATTCGTCATCAAACCGCTTGAGAGCACCACTAATTCTCAACGTAGCGACACCCGAACCAGTTGAATTACCAGCACTCAGATCCAATTCGATAGGAAGATCTATTTGTATAGACTCCGGATTCTTTCCGCTTAATAAAAATACGTACTCCGGCGGAAGCTTTTTGAGTTTCTCTATTTCCTTTTTTGCAGCTGAGCCGATGGGCCAGGCACCACTGGCCTTTTGGTGAGCAACCAGGCTGGCAATTTCCAAATCCAAATTTCCGGCCGAAGGCTCGAGTTGTGACCTGGCGGCTTGAGAAAGCAGACTGTCGCGCAGCTTCCATGAACCCAGGCCAAGTTGTAACTCGAATAACTCCTCATCGCTAACTTCCTCATCATAGCGGCTGAGACCCACACCCTGTTTCTTGAAGAATGCATTCCATGGCTGGGTAAAGAACTTCACAAACTCATCGAGGTTTACATCGAGCACTTCCGCATCTTCCAGTGTTTCAGCCTGTTGCCAGCGTTGATCGCCCGATGGTGGCTCGCTACTACGTGCAAGCAACTGGCCATTGGCAACTTCATAGGCCTGCTGCTTGAATGAAAATAAGCGTGAAGGATCGTTGCCTTCCTGCGGGTGGAAATATGACGGGTTGAAAGGCTGCAACGGGTGCTTGGTGTATAAAAAGCTGTTCCCCTGCAACTCTCTTTTGGCAAATGGCTCGTCCACCCCGGCGCCCTCCGGTAAACCATAGCCATCACGGATGTAGTCGATCAGCTCTGACAAGACCACCGAAGGCTCACGTTTTTCGTTGCGGTGCATATCCTGGCCAACAAAACTCACATAGAAGGCATCTCTTGCGGACAAAAGGGCTTCGAGAAACAGCCAGCGGTCATCCGTCCGGGCAGACCGGTCTCCGGGTTTATAGTTGTTTCGCATCAGGTCAAAACTTTTCGGCACGATACGGCGTGGATAATCATCCATGTTCATGCCCAGCAGATAGACCACTTTAAAAGGCACACCGCGCATCGGCAGCAAGCTGCAGAACTTCACGCCCTCACTCCAGGGGTGTCGCTTACTGCCCGGCTGGTTTAAAACCGGCTGTATCATTGCCCGAATCACCTCGAGCGGCAGCTTACCCTTGTACCATTCATTGGCCTTGTCAGCAGCCAGCTCCAGCTCATCAAAGCCACGCCGAAGTTCGTTCAAAGCCCGCCAATCGTCATCATCTGCCCGGTAAAAATCTTCGATCAGTTTTTCCAGCTCCACTTTCCACTCAGCCGGGCTT
>JAOUCZ010000241.1 GCA_029859505.1 Lysobacterales bacterium
ACTGCCGGGACAACGGTGTTGGCCAGCGAATTGAAAGGATTGGCCGAAATGTACAGACTGACAAAATCGACACTTTCCGCCGTGGACAAAAGGCTGGAACTGAAAAAACTGGCGGCTTCCCAGTCCGGATAAGCAAGTGGGGCAGCCAACACAATGACCATACCAGAGGCCAGTATGATAAGCAGAACAGCGCCACCCCAGACTGCGATCCTTGACGCCTGGATGGGTGTCAGCCTGCCCAAGCCTGCCACCAGGGAGACCATGATGTAGGGAATAACGGCCATCTGTAGCAAGCGAATATAGGCACGACCGACCGGTTCGAAAACTACAGCAATTTCGCCAAAAAACAGGCCGCAGGCTATTCCCAGACCGAAGCCGATTAAAACCAGAGTACCCAAACCAGGGCGACGCTTTTTTGCCTTCTTACTCATTGTTGTTTACCAACAGTCGTGGTGCAGGACGATCCTGCCTGTCGCAGATAGCATTTCCTGTCGCGGTTGGCAGTGCGTAGCGTATCAATCCCGGACGAATCCATCACAAGGTGTCAATCCCACAAACGTATTGTACCGTTATCCGGCCAACAGAACGACACGTGTTGGATCGACGTCAAGATTCCTGGAGGATACCCGGGATAGCCAGGCATTCCTGTTGGACAACCTCGACATGAAGCTTTCGGAGGGGCTCGGCCGATAAGCCGGCGGGATAAGCGGCAAAACGGGATCATAAGTAACTAAGCTGGTAGTTTACTCTGATCCCAATGGCTTGCTCACGGATTGACCAGGCTATCGAATCGTTCGTTGCCCCGCAGGTTCTTGAAGTCAGGTTCATCAGCGGCGTAGTTGCGATATGACTCATCCGCCACCAGCATTTCTTCCAGACTCAATAATGTGGCCTCTTCATCACCTGCTGCGTAGAACACCAGGGCCGCATAAAGAAGTGCCTCAGGGTTGCGATTTGAAATACTCAACGCTGTTTCAATTTGCTGCAGCGCATCTTCTTCCCTACCGACTTGAACCAGATAGGTTCCCAGCATTGCATGGCTGCGCCAATCCTGATCGTTGATTTCAAGCCTGCTCTCAGCCAATGGAATGGCGGTGGCATAAGCCTCTTTTTCAAGTTTTTCTTTTCCACCCATGGCCCGGTAGGACTCAGCGAGCCGACCCCAGGCACGATGGTCACTGGGCGCCAACTCAATCGCCTTTATCTGCATTTCTGCTGATTCGGCATACTGGCCTTCGTAAAAATACTGCAATCCGCGATTGGTGTAGGCCGTGCGTGTAGGTTCCAGTTGCAGGGCGTTGTCCCAAGCGCCTTTAGCAGCATCGTACTGTTGCAAGCTGTGATAGGCCGTTCCCAGGTTATTCCAGGCCGCAGAGTTTTTCGGGTTCAATTCAACCACACGCATTGCATGTTCGACGGATCGTTCATACCGGTCCGGCTGGTCATCGAAATGGCGATACAAAGCAAAAAGGGCATCATGTACAAGCCAGTGATCTGGCTGTAGCAATTCAGCCTTTAACAATATAGTTTCGGCTTCGCGTACTCTTCCCAATTCTGCAAGTGTCAAACCCAGTTCGATCATCGCATCGACATTTTTGGGTTGTGCTTCCAGTGCCTTTCGCTGTGAGTTTTCTGCAAGCTGATAATCACCATGATTTCTAAACAGGGTGCCCTTGGCAATATGCGCTTCTGTCAGGTCCGCATCAATTGCCAGTGCCTGGTCGCAGGCTGATTCTGCAGCTTCAAAATGACTGATTTCACCACGTTTGGCGTACAAGCCAAGTTGAGCCACACACAAGCCTGCGTAAGCACCTGCAAAGGAATCGTCCAGTGAGAGTGCCTCATCAAAATGAGCCAGGGCAGCCTCATAGGCCTCGATGCTGCTTACCAAAAGACTTTGTTTCCCCTTCAGGTAAGCATCGTATGCAGGCAGGCTATCGGTCGGAATAATTTCCAGGAGGCTCTCGTCGGCATTGGAAAGCTCCGCGTTGAGTGCAGCTGCTATAGCGCGTGCGATATCACTCTGGATTGTAAAAAGGCTGGCGGTTGATAGCTCCCGGTCAAACGTCTCGGCCCATATATGATCATCGCGGCTGGCATCAATTAGCTGTGCGTTGACACGAACCTCGTCACCATCCCTCTGTACCGCACCCTCCAGGATGTGGCTCACCCCAAGTTCATTACTGATCTCAGGGATACTTTTTTTGCTGTCCTGATAGCGCATAACCGATGTGCGGGACGTCACGCTAAGCGAGTTGATCTTGGCAAGCATGGTGAGCAGGTCATCATGAATGCCGTCGACAAAATAGGCGTTTTCCGCCAACCCGCTACGATTGGTAAATGGCAAAACTGCCAGAGAATACTCACCGGAACCCGGTTCGGCGTGTTCGGAGAAACCACCCTTGAGCGGACTCCCGATCCAACCCATCTTATCCAGGCTGAATAATATGACAGCTGCACTTAACATGCTGATAATAATTGGATTTAAATAGCGTCTGAAAGTACGTAATTCGGCCTCATGCTGTGCCAGGTCAGCACTTTTGATCAGGCCATCCGTCGTCAACTCAAAGAACCATGCCAGTATCAGTGCAACCGGAAAACCGATAGCCATCAGGATAATAAAAGATTTGAATATCCAGTCGGGTGCGCTAAACGCATCCAGCAGCAATCCTGCAACCTGAACCAATAACCACCACACCACGGCATAGGCAAAAGCAGCCCGAAATACATTGCGGCGTTTTAACTCCGAAACAAACGACATGGGTGTTATCTGCCTTTAGCCAGGTGACTACTATTGTTGTAAATGTTCACTTATTTCAGATATACCTGTTTTTTCAATCTGCAATTTTACAAAGCGCCTGTTCGGTTCATTATAGTAGAGTGATGCCTGTTTTGGGTCATCGTTCACCCAAAGATATTGCTATATGAGCGGAACCTCCGGTAAATATTTTTGGGGTCATATACTGAACCGCAGCCGCTTTTCAATCGATCAGGTGGTTGGTGAGGTCTACGAAATAGAAATAGTTTGCCAGTACAATTCTGTTACGGTTGTCTATGACCCGGAGTTTTAACAAGGATGGCGGTGAGTACAGCATCCGCGCACATGGTGAGAAGGGTACATTTTCCGGTTTGTTGAGCTTCCCACACACCCTATTCGGGTAATGGTATCTTGAACTCAATGTTTGACAGTTGCTCCGGCAGCATCCCGATTTTCTCCAGAAACGGCACCCAGCGTGGGTCGTTATGAATGTTGGCGAATTCGGGTTGCAGTGCAATTTGTATAAACCCGTTGTCGCTGTATAGCAATGCCTTTTCCAGCCATATGAAGGCACGGTCGGCTTCATTACGGGACGCAAGCACGTAGGCCACGTTGTAGGCCGAACGTTGGCCGTATTGGGCGATCAGTTCAGCCAATGCTGCATCCGATGCCTGCTCTTGCCCCAGTGCATGGAAGACGATCGCCTTACCTTCCAGGCTCTTTTGTTTATTCTTTTCCAACTGCACTTCTTCGAGTGCTGCCTGGAGTTCGCCTTTGAGCAATAGAGCAATGCCGGCTCGGTAGTGTGCATAAAAATGACCCGGGCTAAGCATTAATGCAGCGCGGAAAGCACTAATGGCCTCATCCAGATGCCCGGCCCAAAGATGGGATAATCCGAGCGAGTAGTAACTTACGGGGTTAAGCGGATCCTGTTCGACAACATATTCATTCACCATAATGGATTCATCCAGGTGCCCGAGACTCCAGGCCAGCCAGCTGGCGGAACGCAGAATGTCCGTATTACCCGGATCCAGTTCCAATGCATACGTCATATACTTCGCTGCAACATCCAAATCCAGATTGTGTTGATGTTCCATGTTGCTGAGACGGCTATATGTGAAGCCATTTTCAGGGTCGAGAGCCAACGCGCGGTTTAGTGCTTCGCGACCCAAGCGCATACCTTCATCCCTTGGCCGTAGGTTTTGTTCGACCTGGTTAACATAAACTGCAGACAGGCCACTCCACGCCGCCGCATACCCGGGATCAATCTCCAGCACCTGCTGATACAAAAATATGGCTTGCTCAAGAGCCTCAACAGTTTGCAAGCCGAACAAATGGCGAGCCTGCAGATATAATGCGTAGGCTTCGGGATTGGTCTTTTTGACCGTGGGCATATCTCCCAACAATGTGACTTTCAATTGCGCTACCACCTTACTGGCGATTTCGTCCTGGATAGCAAAAATATCGTCCAGCGAACGGTCATAGGTTACAGACCACAGGTGGGTGTCTGAACGTGCTTCAATCAACTGGGCTGTAATCCTGACCTGGTTGCCGGCTTTCCTTACAGAACCCTCCAACACATGAGCCGCGTTCAACTCTTTGGCTACCTCGGTCAGCTTTTTATCTTTGCCCTTGTAAGAAAACGCCGAGGATCGTGAGATCACCCGCAGTTCAGGAACCCTGACCAAAAGATTGAGGAGCTCTTCTGAGATACCGTCGGAGAAATACTCATTGCTGGCATCATCGCTCATGTTGACAAATGGCAACACAGCAATGGATTTGTCGCCATACGATTCCACCAGTGCATCTGAGCGGACTCTCTGAGTTGTTTCCTCGACGATCTCAGCGACCCTTGCGGGTACCAGCACGAATTTGTCGAACGTGAAGTAAGCCAGGGCTAATGCCAGTACAACCAGGATGACACGGTCCAGCTTCTTACTTGTGACTTTGGAACCTGACTGCCCGTGATCAACATCCGCATCTCTTTTCAAGCCTTCAGGGGTGATCTCGAATACCCAGGAAAGAATCAGACTCGGTATAAAAGCAATGGCCAATACAATGACGACCAGGCGGGCAGGCGTGTCACCAAAACCAAACAATGGAAATATGGTTTCGGAAACCTGAATCAGCAGCCATGAACTGACAATGTATGCAGTCGCTACTTTAAGAACGTTCCGGCGTTTGAGTTCATTTAGAAAGGACAAGAGTTGGCCTCTCAAAGTCCATTGTTACGTCAAGCGTACTCTTCTAGTCTGAAAATGCAAAAAAAACCCCGTTGAGATGCAATAAATTAGGGTCCGATCTGACAGATAGTGTCAGATTCCGGTAAATCCAATGGCTGCTTTCAGCGCAGAAGCGGAACTTCGTTATCAGCAATTGCGTATGGCAGCTTCCGGCCGAATAAGCCAACAAACTCAGGGATCGTCTCTGACAACCACGGTATCAGCGACAGCAATCACTTCGTCACATGCCAGTCCTGAGCGTGTCGCGTGTTCACGCACTGCTTTCTCGCTAGTACCCTGGTATATGCAGGCAGTACCCAATCGCCCGTCAGGCTCAGCCAGCACGTAAGAACGAATCCAACGAACATCGTCCGGCATTTCTTCATCGCCTACGCGAGTTGATTCTTTAGCAGCGGCCCCCAGTTCAGGCGCATCTGCCCAAGCACTGCGACGCAAAATCACGTATGTATTCACGGTTCTCTCCTCATTTGTATTTTTTCGGGATGTCACTTGATGAGGACCCCGTCAAAGCGAGGTCCTACAATAACTATAGACGTGAAAGTTGGTTATTGCCTTCCGTTAACCAACTGAATAAGCGATTGAAGGCTGCTACTGGCCGAGGGTGTGTGATAACTCGATAATTCCCTCCAGTTACATCATCAGGCTGCATCAGATGCCCTGTAACGGGATTTGATCCGGATTTATTTCGGTT
>JAOUCZ010000047.1 GCA_029859505.1 Lysobacterales bacterium
TTCCGGTCCGGCTACTGTAAAACCTGAGTTGATGGCTTCAAGTGCGCTTAACGCGTTTTGAGATGAGTCCGCGATGAAATTAAATGCCGGGTATATTTCTTCCAGCCTGGATCGAAGCACCGGATCCGGCAGAGTACTGCTGAGCAATGCGATGGCGAGGTGTTCACCATTCCTGCCAGTGGCCCGGTGAATCTGCCGTAAAGCAGTTACGTTATCAATACATCCCTGATCACACGGTTGATCAAGAACATAGAGAATCAGCCACTTGTCTTCAAGAGCCTCTGTTTGATTGAGCGAAAGTGTAATGGGTGGCTGCACAAGCAGGCCCTGGTTTTTTAAACCACTTGGCTGATACTGCCACCATGATGAACGCATCATCATGACCAACAGCAGTGGACCGAAAAACATAGCAAAAATGCCAAGAAGTGTAAGTTGTTGACGGGACAGGCTCATTTGTTATTTCCTGGTGGTTTTCTTAAAGCCGATAAATATCCACATAACGAAACAGGCTGCTACCAAAGCGAACCATTGAAATGCATATCCCTTGTGACGGCTTGAACTTAAAAATACAGCTTTCCACTCACGTCCGTCAAAACCGTCCGCTTCGGATTTTGACAATTGTATCACCCAGTTTTCGAGAGGTGTTCCCAGTGATGCAGAAATATCCGGCAGATTCAGGTAAGTCACCAATTGAGGCCACTTTTCCTGCTTAAGCTGGTCGGCTGAACCCAGGATTCTTCCCGGTACCGGTAAGGTGTTAAGCATGCCCTTCAAGACAATCTCATGCTTCGGGGTAGGGACCTGCGGCATGCTCGTTCTGTCGGTGAGGGGTAACCAACCCCTGTTAACCAGTATGGCGGTGCCCCCGTTTGGATAGAAAGGTGTAAATACATAAACGCCGGCACGCCCCTTCCAAATCTGGTTGTCCAGCAGAATATGGCGGTTTGGATCGTAACGACCACTCACATCAATGGATGCGAAGCGGCTCTCCTGTGCTATAGCTGTTTTAAGAGACAGGGCGTCGGCATTTTGGTGTTGCTGCTCCAATTCTGCCTTCTCCATGGCCCGTTGTTCCTGCCATGTTCCAAGCGTCGCAAAAACGCATGCCAGCAGAAATAAAACAATCGTGGCCAACCTGGATGGCCGGAATGACTTGATTACTTTCAGAACCATATCTACTCTAGGCTTTTCCGCACTGGAATTGGGGTATGTTGGTCAAAGCTGTCATCATTTTGTTTCTGGTTGTCATTCTTTATTCTCTGGGGTCGGCATTCGTATTCATGGTTAAGGATAAAGGAGAAGGTGACCGTACACTGCATCGATTGATGTGGCGAATAGGTCTTTCCCTGTTCCTTCTATTGTTTCTATTTTTCATGTTTCAAATGGGCTGGATTGAATCTTCAGGTGGTCCGATCAGATATGGCAGTGGGGGATAGTGAGCCCACTGAAACCAGAGTTTAAAGATTAATAATTGACAAAGCCCGCAATTTAGCGGGCTTTGCCGAATATTTTATATCGGGGCTGGTTCAGAGCGCGTATACAAAAATAAACAGACCCAGCCAGACCACGTCAACAAAATGCCAATACCATGCAACCGCTTCAAACGCGAAGTGGTGATTGGGCTTAAAGTGGCCCTTGATACATCGAAACAGGATGACGGTCAACATGATGGCACCGAGTGTTACGTGCATACCATGGAAGCCGGTCAGCATGAAAAAAGTTGCACCATAAATGCCAGAGCCAAGTGTCAGGCCGAGCTCTGTATATGCCTCATAGTATTCGAAGACCTGAAACCCTAGGAAAATAAACCCGAGCAGCACGGTTGCTGCCAGCCACAATACCAGTAAATTGCGATTTTCTTTCTTCAGTGCATGGTGAGCCAGTGTGATAGTCAGACCGGAGCTCAACAGGATCAACGTGTTGAGAAATGGTATACCGAAGGCTGGAATGGTCTTGAATTCGCCACCGATATTACCGGGGCCATTGGTAGGCCATGTCGGCACATAACCCTGCCACAAAGTTTCGTTGGTTGCAGCTCCCGAGCCCTCTCCGCCAAGCCACGGCACCACCAGCGCCCGCACATAAAACAAGGTACCGAAAAAGACCGCGAAAAACATCACCTCAGAAAAAATGAACCAGGTCATACCAAGACGGAATGAGTTATCAACCTGTGCGTTATACATGCCGGCTTCGCTTTCGCGAATGACAGTTCCAAACCATCCGAACATCATGAAAATAAGGATGGCCATGCCCAACCAGAAAGTCCATTGTGCAACTGGCGAACCATTCATCCAGCTAGCTGCGCTGGCCAGCATTGTGATCATGCCCAGTGAGCCTACGATCGGCCATTTACTGCCATGGGGAACGTAATAGGAATCTTCAGCGTGTTGTGCCATCTTGTGTTCTCGTTTTCCTGAAAGATTAATGATTTGCCATGCGGTCCGACGGATCATAGCCGTGCCGGTAGAAGGTATAGGACAGGGTGATGTCCTTTATATGTTCGGGCAAATCGGGTTTTATATAAAAATAAACTGGCATGTCCTTGCTTTCGTTGGCTTCCAGCTTCTGTTCTGTAAAACAGAAACACTCTGTTTTTACAAAATACAGACTGGCTTCGGGTGGTGTCACATTATAGGTTGCCTGACCGGTAACCGCGTCACTACCCGGGTTCGTGGCCACGTAATAGGCCGTGCTTGGTACGCCAAGATTGAATTCGCTGACCTTTTCCTTTGCCTTGAAATCCCAGGACAGGGAAGAATTAACGCTGGCATCGAAACGAATGCTGACAACCCTGTCTGAAGCAACGGCTTCTGAGTTGTTTTGTTCAACCTGGATAGCACGCCCGCCCAGTCCGGTAACCTCGCACAAAACGCTGTATAGCGGCCAAAGTGCGAAGCCAAACCCGAACATTCCAACCGCCACCAGGGTGAGGCGTCTGACCGTTTTGCGGTTTTTCTGTTTCAAATCCATGTCAGCGCCCTATGACGGCAGAACCAATGAAGGTTGCAAATATTGCGATGGCAATAATACCGAGCACCCAGGCGGTTTTAACTGCCTGTGCGCGTTTGATACGAAGATCGTCCGGCTCTTGCTTATCTGTCATCGTTCTATCCGGTTTAATCCGCGCGGCTGAGTGCATTGCAGGTTACTTCGGGCGGTGTATTGAAGCTATGGTATGCCGGCGGTGAGTCCAGAGTCCATTCCAGGCCCCTGGAGCCTTCCCATACTTCCGGTGTGGCCCTGACCTTGCTTCTAAACGCACAATGCCAAACGATACCGACAAAGATCAACTGTGTTGCACCAAAGGCGAAACCACCGATGGATGAAATCATATTGAAATCGGCGAACTGTGGCGAGTAGTCGGGTATTCTGCGTGGCATACCGGCAAGCCCGAGATAGTGTTGCGGAAAGAACAGTACGTTGACAAAAATTGCCGATGACCAGAAATGGATCTTGCCCCATTTTTCAGAGTACATATTGCCGGTGAACTTGGGCAGCCAGTAATAAGTTGCTGCCATAAGCGCAAATACTGCGCCCGGCACCAGTACGTAATGGAAATGCGCGACCACAAAATAGGTATCGTGATATTGGAAATCGGCTGCCGTAATGGCCAGCATCAGTCCGGACAGACCGCCAATGGTGAATAGTACAACAAAACCAATGGCAAATAGCATCGGCGTTTCAAATGTCATCGAGCCCTGCCACATGGTGGCGACCCAGTTAAATACTTTCACGCCGGTTGGTACCGAAATCAACATGGTTGCGTACATGAAAAACAGCTCGGCCTGTAGTGGCATACCCACGGTAAACATGTGGTGCGCCCAAACGATAAATGACAGAAAGGCGATGGTGGCCGTTGCATAGACCATGGAGCCGTAACCAAATAGCGGTTTACGCGAGAAGGTTGGCAGGATTTCTGAGACCACACCAAAGGCCGGCAATATCATGATATACACTTCGGGATGTCCGAAGAACCAGAAAATATGTTGGAACATGACCGGGTCGCCGCCACCGGCTGCGTTAAAAAAGTTGGTGCTGAAGAAGTGATCGGTCAATAGCATTGTTACAGCACCGGCCAGAACCGGCATTACGGCGATCAGCAAAAATGCAGTGATCAGCCATGTCCAGACAAACATCGGCATACGTAACAACCGCATGCCGGGTGCACGCATATTAAAGATGGTTGCAATGATATTGATCGAACCCATGATGGATGAGACACCCATCATATGTACTGCAAAAACCACGAACGCGAAACTGCTACCAGTCTGCAGAACCAGTGGCGGGTACAGTGTCCAGCCTGCGGCGGGTCCGCCGGAATCCATGAACAGTGTGGACAACAGCATGGTGAATGCAAATGGGAGAATCCAGAAGCTCCAGTTGTTCATGCGTGGCAAAGCCATGTCCGGTGCTCCAATCATCATTGGAACCAACCAGTTGGCAAATCCCACCCATGCAGGCATCACGGCGCCAAATACCATGATCAGTGCGTGCATGGTTGTCATCTGATTGAAGAAATCAGGCTCAACCAGTTGCAGGCCAGGCATGAATAACTCTGCCCTGATGATCATTGCCATGGCCCCGCCAATCATGAACATCGTCAATGAAAATACCAGGTATAAGGTACCAATGTCCTTGTGATTGGTCGTAAACAACCAGCGGTCTAGAAATCCGGTGGGTTTGTGGTCGCCATGATCGTGATCGTCATGGGCTTCGTTTAGGTCTTCGTGGATTGCTTCCGTAGTCATCGTACTGTTACCTGCTGATCACTTTGAGTCTTTCCAGCCAGTTGCTCGTTTACCCAGGAATCAAATTCTTCCTCGGCCAGGGCAATGACTACAATGGGCATAAATCCATGGTCTTTTCCGCATAATTCGGCGCACTGACCACGATAAGTGCCGGGTTTTTCTATGTTTGTCCAGGCTTCGTTAACAAAGCCCGGAATGGCGTCACGTTTCCAGCCAAGCGCAGGAACCCACCACGAATGAATGACATCATCGGCGGTGATCAGGAACTTGATTTTGCGGCCGACCGGCAGCACCAGCGGGTGGTCAACATCAAGCAGGTAATTGTCAACACTTTCGGGTGTGACACCAGAGTTCAGCTGACGGGCGGCATTGGATGATGAGTCGAGACTGGAGATAAAACTGATGTCCTGATCCAGGTATTCGTATTTCCATCGCCATTGAAAGCCTGTGATTTTTACCGTCATCTCGGCACCGGATGAATCTTCCATTCTTACCAGTGCGGTTGTCGCTGGAACGGCCATCACGACCAGGATCAATACGGGAATGATTGTCCATATGATCTCTGCTTTGGTTGAATGGCTGAATTTTGCAGCCTTATGGCCCCGCGACTTGCGGTGCAGCACAATGGATGTGAACATCACTGTAAATACGGCAATTCCGATAACCACACAAATCCACAAGACAATCATGTGCAGGTCAAAATGATCTGCGCTTTGCTGCGTCACACCCTTTGTCATATTGATTTCGTTACCCGTTAACGCCGGGGCAACCAGTATTAACCAGGTGGCCGCAATGACAGCCGCCAGCACGGCAAGGGCGACGATGATTGTATTTTCTTTCTTCATGAAAACTCTGGCCTCAAGATAATTATCATTGTGTTCCGGGAGTAGGCAACTGCAAAAGGTGCTTCTCCTCAAACGGTGAATCAAAAAATTACACGTTTACAGATACTTGCCCGTACCGCTGATCATGCGATATCCAGATCGTCATCAGGGAGTTTCTGATTTTTATATTAAAAATAGCTAACGTTAACCGTTCATTGTAGCTTTGCTGCTGTTATTTCGGCAAGACTTACAATTCAAATATTATCAATTATTGAATTTTTCTTCGACAATTAATGTCTGTAATGCAACATAATAGTTACACTGCTTGGACTTGGTGGCTTGGGTGACTAAACTTGTATTTCCGGCTTGAGTCTGTAATGTTTGTGCCACCGATTGAATTGCTATATTTGCTGAGGGTCTGAAACATGTATTTGCGCTACTTTGGGCTCAATGAAGCACCGTTTTCAATCACTCCCGATCCTGCTTTTGTATTCCTGAGCCCACGGCACCGTGATGCCCTGGCGCATCTGATGTATGGAATTGGCAAGGGTGGCAGCGGCGGTTTCGTGCAACTGACCGGCGAAGTCGGTACCGGCAAGACCACATTGTGCCGTTGTTTACTGGAACAAATACCGGAAGGCACACAAATTGCCCTGTTGCTGAATCCCCTGGTGACGCCCCGTGAATTATTGGCTGCCGTAAGCGAAGAGCTCGGTATTGATGTCAGTGCGTCCATTGACAGTACCCGTTTGCTTGTAGACGGGTTGAACAGGTATTTACTCGCTGCGCATGAGCGGGGCGAGCGTGTGGTGGTTGTTATTGATGAAGCTCAGAACCTGAGTATTGAAGCACTGGAGCAGGTCAGGCTATTGACCAACCTGGAAACCAGTAAGGAAAAACTTCTGCAAATTGTCCTTTTAGGGCAACCCGAGCTGAGGGATCTATTGCAGCGCCGCACCCTTCGACAGCTGGCTCAGCGAATTACAGCGCGCTATCACCTGAGTCCGTTGGGGCCGAAGGAGACACATTTGTATGTCCGTCACCGTATGCAGGTTGCGGGCGCACAGCGAAACCCATTTCGGCGCAGTGCAATGAATGCCCTTTATCAGCGATCACAGGGTATTCCACGGTTGATTAATATCATTGCTGACAGGTCGCTGATTGCAGCTTTTGCCAAAGAGCGTATGGACGTGACCTCAGCGATGGTGCATGAGGCAGCGAATGAAGTGCAATTGGGGGAACGACAGGTTAAACGCGTCAGATGGCCATTATTACTGGGCGCAACCGCTGTTGTCGCTGTTGCCGTGCTGGCAGTTGCATCTTTCAGCGGCTTTCAACTCCCTTCTGATAGTGATGGTAAGGAGTCAGAGAGTGCCGTCATGCAGGTAGCGGATGAACCGGAGACAGAAGTTGCCTCTTTACCTCAGCCTGTTCCAGAATCGCTGCCGGAGCCCATACAGCCTGCAATGGTTGAGGCGCTGGATAAAGACTGGCTTGAGGGTCATCAGCAGGTCGTTTGGCAAGGTCTCGCTGAGATTTGGCGGCAACCGGGTGCGGGGTTTGCGATCCAGGCGGCTTGCAATGAAGATGACAGCCTGGGATATGCCTGCTTGAGGGATCAGGGAAATTGGTTGAAGATCAACCGGCTTGGATTGCCGGTCATACTGGTGTTACAGAATGGAAGTGCATCCTACCTTCTTCTTCAAGGTGTTGACGACGATCGTTTGCTGGTTGGAGCGCCAGGACAGTTGACCACGGTATCAAGGGAGTCCGTCGAGTCAAGCTGGCTGGGAAGCTACCTGGTAGTTTGGCCACAGGCGGCGGGGTGGCCGTCCTTCGTTGGTCGTGGAGATACCGGGCCTGCAGTGGCAACAATAATGGAAATGGCATCACTGGTTGATGTCCCGTACCATGGTGACCGGGTATTTGATGCTGCTTTTGAACTCTGGCTGAAGGATTTTCAGGCTCGAAATGGTCTGGAAACTGATGGAATTGTTGGCCGTAATACCTTGCTTCACTTGATGACAGCATCTATACAAGAACCAAAACTCTTACGGACTTGGGAATAAATCAGGACCTGCTTATTATGTCCATACTTCTGGAAGCACTTAGAAAGTCTGAAAAAAACCAGCACTTACGCGAAGCGCCAACGATCCATAGCGATGATCAACCCGACTCCGCGTCAGAGCCGCTTCCGGCCGGGATGTTGGCATTGATGTTGGTAGTCACCTTATTTGTCAGCGGATGGTTTGTCTGGCGTCAGTATCGCCCGCCAACCGTAGTTTCCCAGCCGCCAGTTACCCAGGTAGTCAACGAAACTCAAGTCGATTCCACCCCCAAGCCTGAAGAGAAGCAAGGTAATCAAGCGACAAATTCAGAGTCTGATGCGAACACTTCATCAGCACAAACAAGGACGCCTGTTGAGTCCTATGAGCCGCCGGTCAGCGATGACTCACAGCCGGAACCGGTTGTCCAGGATGCCGCCAGTGCATCAGTAGCCCAAAAAACGGACAATACTCAAGCGCGACCAAGACAGGCCAGCAGCACCGAACCAGCAGAAGAGCAGTTTCACCCAGGTGAACCTGAGCCCATAACTTACTGGGAGTTGCCAGATGCCGTACGAGCCAGCGTACCGGAAATCAAATTCAGTGTGCTGGTCTTTGCTACGAAACCTGAAGATCGTTTCGTATTGATTAACGGGGAGCGCCTCGGGGAAGGTGACAGCGCCCAACCCGGTCTAGTGGTGAAGGAGATTAGGCGCGATGGCGTTATATTCAGTTATCAGCTTTACCAGTTTCTTGTTGAAAGGTAGTTCATAAGCGGTAATTTTTTGACGATGGAATCTGGCATTGTCACTAACTGGTCGAAATCCACGCCCAGTTTCCCCTGGGTCACGCTGACCCTTTTTCTGTTTTGCATGAGTGTTAAGTTGCTACTTTCTGGTATGACGCCCCTTGCCCAAAATGCGATGGTGGAATTAGGAGGTGTGCTTCCCAATCAGCTTGCTCCAATTTTCAGTCGCCCGTTCTCAGGCTGGGGGGACTATCAATTATTGACCCTGGTCAGCGCTCTGTTTATTCACACAAGCTGGTTGCACCTGCTGGGTAACATGGTTTATCTCTGGGTTTTCGGTCTGCCTTTGGAGCGTCGTCTGGGTAGCCCCGGTATGGTGCTGGTATTTGTATTGGGTGGTGCGCTGTCCAACCTTTTTGTCACAATGCGTTTACCTGAACTGAGCTCGCCGATTGTCGGGGCCAGTGGTGCAATCTCGGCAGTGGTAGGCGCCTACCTTGGACTATTTCCATATCGTCGCATAGGTATGTTGCTGCCACTTGGGCTGTATCTGCAGTTTGCCCGGGTGCCGGCCCTGCTCGTGATTGGCTCCTGGTTTACACTGCAGTTGGTTTATACGGTCTTAGGCCCCATAACGGGAGTAGTGGCCTGGTGGACACATATGGCGGGTTTCGCACTGGGATTAATATTCGCTCTGCTGGTTCGGGCAACAGCACAGATTAAATTGGGATAAAACATGTCCAAGCCGGATAACGAAAAACTTTATCGCATTGCATTTCTGAACCATGGCAAGGTTTATGAGCTTTTTTGTACCGGGGTTTGCACAAGTGGCCTGCTGGGTTTTATTGAGATCTCGGGCCTGGAGCTGGGAGACAAGGATTCCCTGGTTGTTGATCCAACCGAAGAAAAAATGCGTGATGAATTTGACGGCGTGGAGGTTCTGCACCTGCCATTGCACAGTGTACTGCGTGTTGAGCAGGTAAAGAAAAAAGGCCAGATGGTCATCCGTGAGCGCGAAAGCGGTGAAAAAGTCACACCGTTTCCGGTCCAGCCTGGTAGCCGAACGCGCCCATAAGCACTTTCCCGAGAGCTGTTGCTAGTTAATGCCGTTGGAAAGGATGGAGGCGGCTTTCAAAAGAATCAGTGCCTGGTACATCATGTAGTCGTCGGCAGCGCTGACTTCTGAGTCGAAATTAACAGTTTCCATCGCTTTTTCGCCTGTCAGGTGCCCGTCAAGATCAGCCTCCCTTTTACGCTGGTCTTTGTTTTCCACCATTTGGATTTCTGTAATTTCCACATCCGGCTGGATACCCTCAGCCTGGATTGAACGTCCACTGGGTGTGTAATAGCGGGATGTCGTCAGACGAATACCAGAACCATTGCGGAGGTTAAGAACCGATTGCACCGATCCCTTTCCGAATGTTTTTTCCCCAACGATCACGGCGCGCCCGTGATCCTGCAAAGCCCCTGCCAGTACTTCCGATGCCGAAGCTGAGCTACGGTCAACCAGTACTACCATGGGAATCGAATCCAGCCATTGGCCGGGTTTTGCAGTGTATTCCAGCTGCTTTTCGGCCCGGCCGCGAGTGGTGACGATCAGACCATCATCGAGAAAACCATCGGCCATTGTCACAGCAGGGTTCAAGACACCACCGGGGTTATTGCGCAGATCCAGGATGACGCCCTTCAACGGCCCTTCATGGTTTTCCTTCATATACTCGATCTGCTCAAGCAGTTCATCCGCGCTTTTGCGGGTGAAATGGGTGATCTGGAAGTAACCGTAGTCTCCATCTACCGGTCTGCTGAATACACTGTCGACTTCAACGAAATCGCGCACCAGTTCGAGCGTGGAGACCTCTCCGTTTTCATGCTTGACGGTAACTTCCAGCGTCGTACCAACTTTACCGCGCAAATTATCCACCGCCCGTCGCAGGTTCCGTCCGCGTAAATCGGTCTGGTCAATTGATGTGATAATGTCGCCTGTCACCATGCCTGCCTTGTCCGCTGCTCCTCCGTCCATGACAAAAGCCACTTTGACCTGGCTGTTCTGAATGACTATTTCGACACCAATACCGCTGTAGCGGCCCCGGGAGCTATCATCAAGTTGGCGGAACTCTCCCGCTTCCATATAGGATGAATGAGGGTCCAGTTCCGTAAGCATGCCTCGAATAGCAGCACTCATGAGCGCCTGGTCATCCAGTTCCTCTACAAAATTATTACGAACCAGGTTGAATACATCTGTAAATGTGCGTAAATCATCGAGTGAAAGCTGTGTGTTGGATGCTGTGGTTTCAGTCTCGGCTGCCATCACGACGGCGGGTGTCAACAACAGGGCCAATAGAATTTTTCTGCCAATATGTAACATATTAATATTTCGTGCTCTTCTCAAAAAATGTTCAGCGTTTTAACCAGACGGCAGGGTCCATCGCCTTACTGTCTTTCCGGATTTCAAAATATAGTCCGTTTCCGTTGAGAGGGCTGGTACCGACCGTGCTGATATCGCTACCCGTTTCCACCCAGTCGCCAACCTCACGCAACAGGCTTTCATTATTGGCATACAGACTCATAAAACCATCACCATGATCTATGATCAGTAGTAGACCGTACCCTCTTAGCCAGTCTGCATACGCCACGCGCCCATGTGCAATGGACTTGACTTCACTGCCAATACTGGCGCTGATTAACCAGCCTTGCCAGTGTAGCCCCGCTGTTCTTGGTTGGCCATAAGCGTGCTTGACGCGGCCTTTCACCGGTATCGGCAATTTTCCTTTCAGTTTATCCAGGCTTTGTCGCTGACCAAGGTCTGCTGGTATATCTGCCAGAACATTTGAAAGTTTTTCCAGCAATTCCTCTAGGTCATGCCTGTCACGTTGTAACTCCGCAAGCCGCGTTTCTTCCGTGTCAATCTGGCTGGCCAGATTTTCAATGACAACTTTGCGTTGATTACGCTGATCAGTCATGTCATCGAGTACGGCCTGTTGGTTTCTTTGAACCACATCGATGGCAGACAGTTCCACATTTATTTTTACCTGCATCTGATCAAGCGTTTTTAAGACCTGCTTCAACTCACTGATCTGTGCTGATTGCGAACGGCTGAAATAATCGTAATAAGCCAGTGTTCTAGACAGGAGTGCAGGACTGTCCTGGTTGAGTACCAGTTTTAGCCTGGATTCTCTTCCAAGCCGGTATGCCGCCATGATCTGCTCTGCAAGTAAATCTCTGCGTTTTTCCAGGCTGGCCAGGTAGTTCCTGCGTTCAGTGTGAAGTACCGATAACTCGTCTTCATGTACCTGCCGGGTTGATTCCAGTCGACGAAGTTCCAATGCGCTTGACTGAATCTCAAGATCAGCTGCCTTGAGCGATTTCTGCTCGTTTGAGAGTGTCGAGCGGGTTCGTTCCAGTTCTTTCCGTAATGAACTGATCTCGGTCTTTAACCGTTTCAGGCGAGATTCAGCCTCTGCTTTCGTCAGAGCCTCATCTGCCTGGCATGTCATCCAGCCCAGTATTAACCAGGCTGCCATGCCAAGTAATGTGAGTTGCCTTCGAAACATGGGTTACTCAGTTCTTCACACAAGACCTGTTGCTTAACTCCAGCAATGAACGTCCTGTCATCTCAGGAGGTTGTGGTAACTCAAGCAGATATAACATCGTCGGCGCAATATCCCTGAGTGCACCGCCCGCCAGGGTTTCCGCCTTGCGGCCATAGAAGACCAGGGGCACGGGATTGGTTGTGTGTGCGGTATGACTCTGGCCGGATTGGTGGTCTATCATTTGCTCAATGTTACCGTGGTCGGCAGTTACAAGTAGTTCTCCATGCACTGACTGAATTGCTTCCAGCACGACTCCAAGGCAATCGTCTACTGCTTCAACTGCTGTGATAGCGGCCTTCATGCTGCCGGTATGACCGACCATATCCGGATTGGCCACGTTACAGATAATGACGTCAAACTCGCCACTGCGAATGGCCTTGTCCAATTCACTTGATAGTTTCTCAATACTCATTTCCGGCTGGAGATCATAGGTGGCCACATCAGGTGATGGCACCAGTAATCGCTGCTCTCCGGGAAAGGGTTCCTCTTCACCGCCATTGAAGAAGAAGGTCACATGGGCATACTTTTCAGTCTCTGCGGTCCGAAGCTGGGACAAACCATGCTCCGAGAGTACCTGCCCTAAAAGGCCGGTAAGTTGTTCAGGAGGGTAGGCGACTTCGGCAGGCAAGTCCTCCAGGTACTGGGTCATGCAAACATAAGAAGAAAGTTCAGGTGCCTGTCGTTCAAAACCGGTAAAGCCGGGTTCAATGAAAGCCTGGCTGATTTCCCTGGCCCGGTCGGCTCTGAAATTGACAAATATGACAGCATCACCATCCTTGATGCCTGAAAAAGAACTGATGACCGTCGGGCTGACAAACTCATCATTTTCACCCCGCTCATAGGCGTTCTTGAGTGCCGTTTCTGCGTCAGCACAATGGAACATTCCCTCGCCATCAACCAGTGTTTTCCATGCTTTCTCAACCCTGTCCCAGCGTTTGTCCCGATCCATCGCATAATAGCGGCCGCACAAACTGCCAAAGGCTGCTTGGTCGAGGTCATCCAGACATTTCTGCATCTTTTGGATTGAGGGGCCGGCACTGCGTGGAGGCGTATCGCGGCCGTCAAGGAAAGCATGCACCCTGATATCAGGAACACCTTCTGCCGCCGCCAGTTTAACCATCGCAAAAAAATGATCCTCGTGACTGTGCACGCCACCGGGTGACAAAAGACCCATAATGTGAAGTGTTGAACCCATGTTGCGACTTGCTGAAATCGCTTTTAAAAGTGCCGGGTTACTGGAAAAGCTGCCTTCTTCTATGGCGTTACTGATAAGTGTCAAGTTCTGGAAGACAATGCGCCCGGCCCCGATATTCATATGCCCGACTTCGGAGTTTCCCATCTGACCCGCTGGTAACCCGACGAATTCACCCGAGGTTTGAATGGTTGTGCCCACGCCCAATTGCTGAATCTTATCCCAGCACGGTGTAGATGCCTGACTGATAGCGTTGTCTTCGGCGTCCTCGCGGTGACCCCAGCCATCCAGGATCATTAGCACCAACGGTCCGGTTGGGTTGATAGTTTCATTTTTTGGTGTTTCTTTTTCTGTCATTGAGCTTCCATATTAAGAAGGTAATTTATCTCGATAGTAACGTTTCGGTATCTCACTCGCACTGCCGTGGGGCAAGATTTAATAGTGTCCGGGTAAAAATTTACGGATGACTCTTGCAAATTAACACCTTAGCCACAACATGACTCAGGCGCGCAGTGAAGTTAATGATCGCTGCGAAAGTGTGACTCGAAAACCGATACTGATATGGGCGTATTATTCCATAACATCAGGCCGGTCGCAGATAAAAAGCGGTCTATGAGACCGTAATGCATAAGAAATAAATGGTGTGCATTCTGTATTATGGATTGAGTTTATTAGAACCGGACTTCCGATTTATACCACCGGATGATCAACAGGAGACCAAAAAGTGGAACAAGTGATTGAGTTTGCAGGTAACCATGGCATGCTTGTAGCAGGTTTCGCCGCTGTTGTGTTGTTGCTTGTATGGACGGAAATTAGCCGATTCACACGGGCCTATACAGAGTTGACACCACAGCTGGCTGTACAAAAAATCAACCAGGGAAATATCTCGATCGTTGATATTTCGTCAGCTGCAGATTTTTCCAAAGGACACCTGTCGGGAGCGAAGCATATAGCCTTGTCCCGGTTCAGCGAAACGGATCCGGAAATTGCTAAAGTAAAATCCGGTCCGGTGTTGGTGGTATGTAAAAATGGCCAGACTGCCCATACGGCGGCAGCAAAACTGGTCAAATTGGGTGCAACTGACGTGGCTGTCCTCAAAGGCGGGACAACACAGTGGGTAGCGGATCAGTATCCGCTCTCAAAAGATTGAAAATGCTGTCTGGTCACACAGATGGCGTAATGAGATAATTTTCCCTGTCACTTCACTGTCAGGTGAGTGGCATTAAACTAACTATTCAAAAGCAAAGAGAAATTACCATGGCAGAAGAACAGAACCAGGAAGCCGTTGCTGGACAACAGCAGCAGGCACAATTCCAACTCCAGAAGTTGTACATCAAGGATGTGTCTTTCGAGATTCCCAATGCACCACAGGTTTTCCAGGAAGACGGACAGGTTGAAATCAAGTTGAACCTCGCACAGAAGGTCGAAGACCTGGCGGAAGGTGTTCATGAGGTTGTTTTGACGGTTACCGTTACAGCTAATCTTGGTGAAAAAACAGCTTACCTTGCTGAAGTTCAGCAGGCAGGTATTTTTGGTATCAGTGGTCTGCCTGAACAGGGCAAGCATGCTGCGCTGAACACACTTTGTCCTCACACACTGTTTCCCTACGCGCGCCGCATGATTACTGATCTGGTTGCTGAAGGTGGCTTTCCTCCGCTGGTACTGCAGCCGATCAATTTTGATCAGATCTATGCACAGCGTATGCAGGAAGCACAGGCAGGCGCTGCTGAAAGCATGGAAGTCCAGGGCAACGCCTGAACCGATGAAAGATCCACAAATTGCAGTGCTGGGGGCCGGCTCCTGGGGAACCGCCCTCGCCTTGCAGCTGGATCGTAGCGGTTCCCGCACTATCCTGTGGGACCGCGATACCGAGAACCTGGAAAAAATCCGGGTAAGCCGTTTCAACCAACGCTATTTACCCGGTATCGATATCCCGGAATCGATCGTTGTCGAGAATGATATTCTTGCTGCTGTGAAAGCTGCAGACCACGTATTGGTGGTCACGCCGAGCCATGCCTTTGCTACAGTCATGAAGACCATACGCAAAGTGCTCGTGCCGGGGCAGGGTGTTGCATGGGCTTGTAAGGGCTTTGAGCCAGGGAGTGGTCGTCTATTGCACCAGGTTGCAATGGAATTGCTGGCTGAGAGTACCCCATTGGCCATTGTTACCGGTCCCTCCTTTGCAAAAGAGGTGGCGATGAATTTGCCTACTGCTGTAACGGTAGCAGGTCCCGACCGCGATTTTACCGGAGTTATGGCAGCTGCTCTGCATGGAGGGCGTTTCCGTGCCTATACCAGTGATGACATGATCGGTGCTGAGCTTGGTGGTGCGGTCAAGAATGTCATGGCGGTGGCAACCGGTATCTGTGACGGTATGCAGTTGGGTGATAATGCCCGTGCTGCACTTATTACTCGTGGTCTGGCTGAGATGATGCGGCTCGGTGCGGCGTTAAAAGCGAAGCCGGAAACCTTGATGGGTCTGGCGGGTGCAGGTGATCTGATTTTAACCTGTACCGGTGACCTCTCACGTAACCGCCGACTTGGTTTGAAGCTTGGTAAAGGTAAAAAGCTGGAGCAGGCGCTGGATGAAATCGGCCAAGTGGTTGAAGGTGTTAACAGCGCGGCGGAGGTTCAGCGTCTGGCCATTCAATATAACGTTAATATGCCCATCACAGAGCAGGTTAACGGCATTATTCATCTTGACTGGGATCCAGCGCAAGGTGTAGCCAGCTTAATGGCAAGAGAGCAGAAAGCGGAATACGGCGACTAGCCCGTAGACGTCAGGAAACCCCTACTTCAAATCCTGTTTGCCGCCAGGCTTCATACAGGCCGACAGCAACTGTATTGGAAAGGTTGAGGCTGCGGGATGCATCCGCCATGGGCAGGTGCAGACAGTATGCAGAACCTGTTTCGGTAAGCACGGTATCAGGTAAGCCACGGGTTTCCGGGCCGAACAGCAATCCATCACCTGTCTTGAAATCGGCCTGGTCATAAGGTTTCTTTCCGCGGGTGCTGAACGCCCAGATTCGCATATCAGGGTGTCCGGCTCTGAAATCACTCCAGTTAACATACTGCCTGACACTAGCCATTTCTGCGTAGTCTAGTCCCGCGCGTTTGACTCGGGAGTTATCCAATTGAAACCCGAGCGGCCCCACAAGATGGAGCCTTGCGCCGGTATTCGCGCACAGACGGATAATGTTGCCGGTGTTGGGTGGTATTTCGGGTTGGTAAAGAATGATGTGAAGCATATAAAGGGTCTCAAAAAAAAAGGCTCCGCCGGGTGTGCCGGGCAGAGCCTTCAGTATAGCGCTAATTTATGGATTCAATTTTTGCTGACAGTATCTTTTTTAATGACGATGACTTTGTGTCCTTCACCGCTTTGGTGCGCTTCGTGAAGCTCTTCAAGATCAAAGTCTTCATCATCGGACATCAACACCATATGTTCACTACAGGTCGTTCCGTCTTCATCGTCAGTGCATGATATTTCAACCTCTTTGTGGATAAACACATTTTCACCATCCGCAGTGACCCAGTCTGAGTTGTCACCATCTCCAAGCACGATCACATGTTTGTCGCACTCTTCTTCATCATCACATACGATTTCCACATGTTTCTGGATCATGTGTTCTTCGTGCAATCCATCCTCGTCGAAATCCATGTCGAGTAACTCGCCGTCAACATAAATATCCGCACCGTTCGCCGTGCGCAGAATATCAATGATGGTGCCACTCTCAGTTTCGATGGTTTGAGCTTCGCCGATAGCCAGTTCGCTGATATCGGTTTCAGCCAATTCAAAGTTATCGGTTTTGAGCGCGATAACCATTTTTTCCTCGCTTGCAGCCTGCACCCAGGTGGCGGTCAAAAGCAGTAACACTGCGAGGGTAAAAACGGGTCTTAAATAGTGTTTCATAGTCGATTCTCCAATTTTTTTAAATTTTGCGACGAAACGAAAGCCTTTGTTAACAAGGTTTTCATGACTCCCTTATAGGACGCCATGCGCGCAAAAAACGTCGCAAGCTTTGTAACTTTATGAAATTTAATTAATTATCAGAAATTATAGCCGAAACAGCCTGAAGTAAAAGTGGATTTGACAGTGCCTGTGATCGTCGGTATTGTTCTATTCCTCAAGCACAACATCTTGTGTTGTTCAAGAGGGGACGGCACAATAGCTTGTGTCTATAATCAAATAAAACCAAGTAATTAAACGGGATAATTCATGAGCAGCGTGCGGGTTGAGGCCATAGACACTGATATTCAAGCAGTTCCTTTCCAGGAAGCATCTCTTGATATATGGGATAAGAAGTATCGATTGAAGTCAAAGATTGGCGAGAGCATTGATACCAGTATTGACGAAACATATAAAAGGGTTGCCCTCGCCATTTCCGAAGTTGAAAAAACAAGGGAGTTACGTGAGCACTGGTACAAGTCATTTTTATGGGCATTGCGACGCGGTGCAATACCCGCCGGCAGAATCACATCAAATGCCGGAGCGCGTGAGCACAAGCCCGCAACCTCTACGATTAATTGCACGGTTTCAGGAACCATCAAGGATTCCATGAATGGCATTCTGGACAAGGTGCATGAAGCGGGTTTGACCCTAAAAGCAGGTTGCGGTATCGGTTACGAATTCTCAACCCTGCGCCCCAAGGGAGCTTATGTATCCGGTGCGGGGGCTTATACCTCCGGTCCACTGAGCTTCATGGATATCTACGATAAGATGTGCTTCACCGTTTCTTCTGCCGGTGGCAGGAGAGGTGCCCAGATGGCAACATTTGATATCGGACACCCCGATGCGATGGAGTTTATCAGGGCCAAGCGCGAAGATGGACGTTTACGTCAGTTCAATTGTTCCCTGCTGATTACCGATGAGTTTATGCGTGCCGTAGATTCTGATTCGAATTGGGCGCTGGCATTCCCCATCACCACACAGGAAGCCGGCGAACTGGATATCGATGACCCGGGGCAGGTGCTGTGGCGTGACTGGCCTCTGCTGGACGACTACGTGAAACGTGAGGACGGCCTGGTTGCATGCAAGGTCTATAAAACCATACCGGCGCGGCGCTTGTGGGACATGATCATGTCATCAACCTATGACTTTGCAGAGCCTGGCTTTATCATGGTTGATCGCATCAATGAAATGAATAACAACTGGTTTTGCGAGAATATCCGTGCAACCAACCCTTGCGGCGAACAACCTTTACCGCCCTA
>JAOUCZ010000005.1 GCA_029859505.1 Lysobacterales bacterium
TATGAGGAAGACCTTGATGTGTTGCTGGCACAGTTGAATGACTATGCAGATTGGTTAAGAGAAGAAATGACACCACGTGCGCGGCAGGATCACCGCCTTCCTGCGGAACTCTACGCCGACAACCTCAAGAATTTTGGTGTTCGTGAAAATCCGGAAATCCTGATCCGGGATGCACAGTTTGGATTCCAGGAAATCAAATCCCAGATGCGTTCGGTTGCGCGCCAGATTGCCGATAAACGCGGATGGAAAAACGGCGACCTCATGTATGTCATGGCAGAGCTGAAGAAGGAGACCATTCCGGAAGATAAGATCATGGAAGTGTATATGGCCCGGCTGGCGGCCATTGAAGAATTGATCCGCAAGCATGATGTCATCACCCTGCCCGAGCGCAATGCCTCGATCCGGCTAGCCACCGAAGCGGAATCGGCCAGTATTCCGGCCCCCTTCATGAGCCCGCCGCAACTGGTTGGCAATACCGGTCAATACGGTGAGTTTGTGCTGGTGCAGAGTAATCCGGCACTGGAGGGTGATGACAGCGTGATGGATGATTGGAATCACGACTCTGTTACCTGGGCGCTAACCGTTCACGAAGCACGACCTGGTCACGAAATGCAATTTGCCGCGCTGGTCGAAAATGGTACCTCGCTGGCCCGCTCCACCTATGCCTTCAACAGCGCAAACGTGGAAGGCTGGGGTCTGTATTCCGAGGCAATCATGATGGAATACCTGCCGCTGGAGGGCCAGTTATTCACTCTATTGGCCAGGTTGCAAAGAGCCGGACGCATGTTTATGGACCCGATGGTGAATCTTGGTCTGCTGACACCGGAAGATGCGGTTGATTTCATGATAAACCAGATCGGTCTTTCCAAGGCAATGGCCAGTTCAGAAGCAGATCGCTATGCCTTCCTGGCACCGGGACAAGCCACTTCCTATTACTATGGATACCGAAATCTTGTACGTTTGCGAACTGAGGTAGAGATGACCCTTGGTGATCGCTTTAACCAGCGTGAGTACCACGATTTCATATTGCAGCAGGGTTTGCTGCCACCAGAACTACTGCGCCAGGCCGTGTTAGAGGATTTTGTACCGGCGCAGTGAGGGAGCCACGTAGGGTGCGTTATTTATAACGCACCATTTGTACAAACCCAAGGAAACCGCGTGGGTAACGAGTTACCCACCCTACGGGGTGCGAGTAGAAGCGAACCCCATTCTGGGCGCTGACCAGTCAATAGCGGGAACCACCTGAAACAATGCGATTTTAATTGAATCGCCGCTGTCCCAAGGTGAAGATAGGGACACCAATGAATAACAAGTATGATCCTGTAACGGGGAAAGTGATCCCCGTTTTCTTCCATTACGCCATACCTTCGGTGATCGGTATACTGGCGGCTACTTCAGCTGGTGTCATCGATGGAATTTTTATCGGCAACTTTGTGGGTGCCACGGCACTGGCGGCCGTCAATATCAGCATGCCTGCATTCGCTTTGTTCGCTGCGGTGGTTTTCATGCTGGCCGTGGGCGGTTCGGTTATGTGTGGAAAATTTATTGGTGAGTCTGACCTGCACTCAGCTTCTTCCATTTTCAGCAAAACTGTCTATATCACACTGGCCCTGGCACTGATAATCTCATTGGTTTTCCTGTTGTTTATGGATCAGCTTGTTTCCATGCTCGGTGCCAATGAAGAGTTGCATGGGCTGGTCAGTGATTACATGACGATCATTGTTTTTGCGGCACCCCTGCTGATTCTTGGCCTGACACTGGATTATTTCGTCCGGGTTGATGGCCGCCCGATGCTGGCATCCGCTTCGCTGGTGGCTTTTGCGGTGATCAATATCAGTCTTGATTACCTGCTCATCGTACGCCTGGGTTGGGGAATCAAGGGTGCGGCATGGGCTACAGCCATTGCTGAATGCAGCATATTTTTCATATTGCTCAGTCACTGGTTCAGTGCGCGCTGTAATCTCAAGCTGATTCCCTTTCTTGAATGTCACCGTGATGGCTGGAGTGCCGTGCTCAGGGCGGCCTACAACGGTTTTTCAGAGTTCGCCAACGAGATGTCGATTGGCCTGATTACCCTGTTATTCAACTGGGTGATGATTTCCCGACTGGGCGTGGAGGGTGTAGCAGCATTCACGATCATCAGCTACCTGCTGTATATCGGGCTTGAGGTCTGTTATGGGATCAGTGAATCACTGCAACCCACAGTGAGCAAGAACCTCGGTGCAAGGCAACCGGAACGTATTGTTCAGTTTATGCGGACCGCCGTGTTGTCCTGCTGCGTAATCGGTTTGCTGGTCAGTGGCCTGTTCCTGTTTTTCCCTGAGGCCCTGATTTCCATCTTTCTGCGCGAAGGCGAAGTCCGGACTGTTGAAATCGCGCTTACCTTTATAGCCCTGTTCTGGCCCGCCTTCCTGTTCAATGGTATGAATATTACCCTGGCGTCCTATTTTACCGCGCTGCACAAGCCTCTTCAGTCGGCGACCATAGCAATATCACGAAGCCTCGTGTTGCCGGCACTGGGCTTGCTGTTCCTGCCATTCTGGTTTGGGGATAATGGTGTGTACATGGCCATTCCACTGACTGAAGCCGTGACATTCGTGGTAGCCATTATTCTTGTCAGTCGCAATCGACCTTCAAACTTGATCTAAATGCCTTATTGGGCTTTTTCCGGATAGTATTTACCCACTGCCTGCATTACATCCCGACGGCTGATCACACCCACCAAACGCCCGTTATCGACAACCGGGTAGCGGTGGAAGCGACCGTTGATAAACAGGTCTGCGACCGTCAGCACACTCTGCTCAGGTCCGATCCATTGCGGATTCTCACTCATGAAGTCTTTGACCAACCCGCCAGGCTCCCCATGGTAGGCGGCTTGCATCGCCACCCGCATACAGTCGCGCTCGGTGAGCACACCCACCAGGCGACCGTGCTTATCGAGGACTGGCGCGCCGGATACGTCTCTTTCTATCAACAGGTGAGTGGCCTTGCGGATTTCCATGTCCGGGGCCAGCGTCAATGGGTTTTTCGTCATGTGATCTTTTACGAATACCGACCTTAACATCAGTCATCTCCAGCAATTTTTCGATTTGGGCAGGTTCCACACCGTGGCGTGCCCTCCGGCTTTTTGCCACAACCACCCGACAGCGGTTTGCCATCTATGATTTGCCCAAGGCCCATTGCAAGGCAGCACAGGCTAACGACAATCAGTGTTCCGATAAACAAACTCATTTAGTTAATTCCCAAAATCATCAAACAACACGTTTTGCTCGTCTACACCCAGGTTGTATAACAACCGCTCCACTGCAGCGATCATCATTGGCGGTCCGCACATATAATACTCACAGTCTTCCGGGGCCGGGTGATCCTTGAGGTAGTGCTCATATAAAACATCGTGAATAAACCCCACCATGCCTTCCCAGTTGTCTTCGGGTAGTGGGTCGGATAAGGCCAGATTCCAGCTAAAATTCTCGTATCTTTCTTCCAGCTCGTTGAGCTCATCCACGTAAAAGGCTTCACGCAGGCTACGCGCACCATACCAGAAACTGATTTTCCGCTTGCTACCCAGGCGTTTGAGCTGGTCAAAAATATGCGACCTCATCGGAGCCATGCCGGCACCGCCACCGATAAAAACCATCTCCGCATCGGTCTCCTTTGCAAGGAATTCACCGTAGGGCCCTGATATGGTCACCGGGTCACCAGGCTTCAGGTTGAAAATGTACGATGACATGATGCCGGTGGGTACATTATCGGCAGCACCCGGCGGGGGTGTGGCAATACGCACGTTCAACATGACAATGGTGTTTTCTTCAGGATAACTGGCCATCGAGTAGGCGCGGATAGCCGGTTCCGTGACAATGGATTTGATATCCAACAGACCAAACTTCTTCCAGTCTTCGAGGTATTCCTCACCAATATCGAATGAGGAGTAACTCAATTCGTGCGGATCACATTCAATCTGGATATACCCGCCTGCCTTAAAATCCAGTGTTTCCCCGGTGGGCAATTCAAGTACCAACTCCTTGATAAAAGTCGCCACATTCTCATTGGAACGAACGGTACATTGCCATTTTTTCACACCAAATACGTCTTCCGGCACGGTGACCACCATGTCCTGGGCAACGGCAACCTGGCAGGCAAGCCTTTGCATCTCGGCGGCTTCTTTCTTGCTGATCTGAGATGCTTCGGTCGGTAACAGCGACCCGCCACCCGCCAATACCCTTACTCGACACTGACCACAGGTGCCGCCACCACCGCAGGCAGATGGAACAAAAACTCCTCCGTCGGCAAGCGCACCCATCAGTCTATTACCCAAGGGTGTCTTGATATCCAGTTCATCGTTGACCCTGATGGTTACCTCGCCCTGTGGCACGAGCTTGGCACGAACCCACAGGATCAACACGGTCAAAAGTGCCAAAATGCTACTGAATACGATAATGCTGAAGAAGATTTCCTTCATGCTGCCGCCTACAAGCTGATTCCTGCTATACCCATGAACGCCAATGAAATCAGGCCCGTGGTGATAAAGGTAATACCCAGGCCTTGCAGGCCCTCAGGTATTTCGCTGTACTTCATCTTCTCACGCAAGCCCGCCAGTGCCACGATGGCCAGCGCCCAACCAAATCCGACACCAAGGCCATAGGCAACACTCTCTGTGAAATTATAGTCTCGCTGAACCATGAAAAGCGACGCACCCAGGATCGCGCAATTGACGGTCAATAACGGCAGGTAAATTCCCAATGCGTTATACAGGGCCGGCACAAAACGTTGCAGCACGATCTCGAGGATCTGGATCATCGCGGCAATTACCGCGATCTGGCTGAGCAACCCCAGGTAGGAGTAGTTCATCTGCCCGAGACCGATCCAATCCAGTGCCCCGTGGCGCAATATGAAGTTATAGATCAGGTTGTTTAATGGAACACTGATGCCTTCCACCACGATAACAGCCAAACCAAGACTGATCGTTGTCTTGATCTGCTTTGATACCGCCAGGAAAGTACACATGCCCAGGAAGTAAGCCAGGGCGAGATTCTCCAGGAAGACTGAGCGGAAGAAGATATCGATGAAATTACTCATCAGCGCTCCTCCTGGTATGGCAATGGAATGGGTTCAAACTCGGGTTTTTCTTTTTGTTCCGGCATCCAGCTACGGATACCCCAGACGAGGAAGCCGATGATAAAGAAAGCACTTGGCGCCAGTAAAAACAGCGCGTTTTCCTGGTACCAGCCGCCTTCATGAGCCAGTTCGAGTAGCCGGTAACCCATTAGCGTTCCATTGCCGAGTAACTCCCGGATGGTAGCCACGATGATCAGGATAAGGCTATAACCCAGGCCGCTGCCCAAGGCGTCCAGTATGCTGGTACCTATCCCGTTTTTCATTGCGCAGGCCTCGGCCCGGCCCAGGACGATGCAGTTGGTCACAATCAGGCTGATATAAACACTCAGCGTGCGGGCGGCATCCGGCATGAAGGCGATCAGGAACTGATCGATCACGGTCACGGCCGATGCGATGATGGTAATCTGCACCAGCAAACGTACGCTCGACGGGAGGTAATTGCGTATGGCGCTGATGGCTACATTGGAAATGACCAGAACCGTGGTCAAAGCAACGCTCATGATCAACGAAGATGTCAGTGAATTGGTAATGGCCAGCGCCGAACAAATTCCCAGTACATGCAGCGTGACCGGGTTTTCCTTCAGTAATGGCGCGGTAAGCGTTTGCTTCGAACTCATGGTTTATCCTCCGAAGGCCGAATGGTCGGGCTTTCACTCAGGGTCCGCAGGAAATCCTGGTAACCGTGAGGTCCAAACCAGTAATGCACCATGCTGGTGACTGCATCTGCTGTCACCGTCGCACCGGTCAGTGCATCCACTTCAAAACGAGCTGCTGTTGAGTCTGGTTGAACCACACCCTCGTTGACCCTAAAGCGTGGCTTTCCTTCCTCATCGTAGACCTGCCGTCCCTGCCATTGCTCGAGCCAATGTCCATGGGTTATCTGGTCACCAAGTCCCGGTGTTTCATTCTGCTCGTAGAATGTCATTCCGGAAATCGTGTTGAAATCAGGCTCCAGCGCAATATAACCGTAAAGCATGGACCACATGCCATTGCCCCTCACCGGAAGAATTACCCGATCAAGCCCGTCGTCATCCCAGACCATGTAAACGGGCACAAAGCGGGTACGGCGGCTAAGGCTGGCTAGATCCAATTCAGAGGGAATGGAGACGCTCAATTCCGGATCATTCAGCGCCAGGCGGGTATTAAATGTGATGGGATCAATCTCCTCATCGTAAACGGCATCATCGATATTGATGATGCGTATATCGAGGCTCTTGTACAGTTCCAGCATATCTTCGTCTTCGATGACCTGCTCACCCGGTAACAGGCCTGTTAGCTGCATGATGTTCCGGCTGCGGTCCAGCATCTGGTTGTTGAGTTGAATCGGTCTCAATACGACCACCGCAGCCGACACCAGTGATGAGCAAACCAGGGCAGTGATCATGACCACAAAAAACGCATTCCGGGGTGAGTCTTTGTTCATGACCCCCGCTCCAGCAGTCGCAACTTGCGACGATGTATGTTCAGTTCAGTGACAATAAAATCTATCAGAGGTGAAAAAATACTGGCCAGCAAAATGGCGAACATCACGCCTTCATAGTAGGACGGATTGAACAAACGAATGATCATGGTCAGTGCCCCCACCAGGAAACCAAAACCCCACCGGCCCGGGTTGGTCATGGGTCCAGCCACGGGATCCGTTGCGATAAATACCACCCCAAATACATAACCACCCATCACCATATGCCAATACCAGGGCACCGAAAACAGGTAGTGATCAGGCGCCACGGCATTGCTGATCAGTGAGACACCGATAAAACCGATTGCGCTACCGAGGATCAAGCGCCATGAAACCATCCCTGTCAGCATCAGGAAAAGCCCGCCAATGAATGCACCCAGTGTGGATACAACACCCACAGCGCCAGGCTTGTCACCTAAAAACAGTTGCCAATAGCTATAATCTACCGCCGCCACGACACCCAGACCGCCCTCGTCGGTCAGCAGTTCCAGCACCGTCGGCTGGTCGTAGTTTGCCAACGGAACCCAGGCACCTTCAGCGTAAAACAACGTAGGGTAAGAGAACATCAGGAAGGCCATGCCCAACAAGGCAGGGCTTAACAGGTAGCGACCCGATCCCCCATAGATGAGCTTGCCAAACACAATACCGAATGACATGCCAAGCGCGACCTGGTATATCGGTACGCTGGCCGGCAACATCAGTGCGAACAGCCAGGCAATCGCCAGCATTCCTTCATCGAGTGGTCTTTTTCGAACCGTGGCAAACAGGGTCTCCCAAAAGGCACCCACTGCCAGGGCAACCGCGATCACCGGCAGGAAGTACAAAAGACCATGTGTAATACAGGCGCCGATGCTCGAAGGGTCAAAACCAATGCCCGACTGGCTTAAAAACCAGCCACGCCAGCCACTCAATTCCTCGATCTGGAAGTCGATAATGGCAATGTTGGTCTGATGCCCGAGACTCCAGAGCCCGATCAGCCATGCGGGCAGACTGGCAAGCACGAAGTAGTTCCACATTCGCTGCACATTGCTGGCAGCCCTTAAGTGCGGTGCCGAACGGGTCACCGCGTTCGATGACCATAGAAACCGCATGGGGAGCCCGGAAAGGGTGAATAACCAGTTTTTCATCAACCCTCCCTCTCGATCTGATCAAGGTTGATCCGCAGCGCCTGGGCATAGTCGGTCTTTGCCGGGCAAACGTGCGCACATAGTGCAAGATCCTCCTCATCCAGCTCCAGGCAACCTAACGCCTGGGCCTGATCGCTGTCTTTTACCAACAGGGCCCGGAAAAGCGGTGCCGGCAGGATATCAAGCGGCATTACTTTTTCAAAAACAGGCAAAGGGATCATGCCACTGAAACGGCCATTCTGCGATGTGGTCCAACGACGTTTCGTACCTCTGCCCAACCAGCCAAACAAACGCCGCTCGCCACCCTCGGGTATCACGGAAAGCTGGTTGTGATAGCGGCCCAGGTAGCCAAGGCTGCCGCTGGCGATGCGCCCGTCGAGTACCGACCCGGATACTGCCCGACAGCCTTCACATTGATGCAAACCGCCTGCGAGCAGTTCATCCGTTGAAGCACCCACAACCGTTTTGACCAGTCGTGGTTTGACCACGCATTCACCACCCACGGCAATCACACGTGAGTTTGGAATAGTACCGTCGGTGAACAACTCTCCGATAGCCATCACGTCCTGGTAATTGATCTGCCAGGCGACCCGCTCCGTGTCGACCGGGAAAAGATGATGAATATGTGTACCCGGCAAGCCGGCGGGGTGCGGCCCTGAAAACCCCACCTGCTCCAATCGCTCTAAATCGGGTATGTCGATATTCCAGCCCGGCCCGGTACACAGGTAAACGGTACCGGTGGTTAACAGGGGCAATAGCCGCAACCCTGAGACAAATGATTCGATATCCGCGCCCACGACAACTGCGGGATCTGCCGAGAGTGGCCGGGTGTCGGTGGCCGTGACAAATATAGCGTCAGGGCTGCAACCTGAGTAGGGTATCCGGCTGAATGGACGGGTGCGAAATGCCGTCCACAAACCTGACTGGTGCAGCCTTTCGAACAGCTGAACACGACTGATCGTGTCAAGTTGCTGACCTGAGAATGGTTCAAAACGGACATCTTCCAGACCGGAATTTTCAAGGCGCACCACCACGGAATCCAGCACCCTGCGCTCTCCCCGGTTAATGGCAGTAACGACACCCTGGCCCGGTGAGCAGTAATTGACGTCCGGGTCCCGTTTGTCGATGAATAGTGGTTGCCCTTTTGCCACCACATCACCTTCTGAAACAAGCATTCTGGGTTTCAAACCAATGAAATCATGGCCGCAAAGGGCAACATGCAGAACTTCCGGCCCAGGGTGAATTACCTGTTCTGGTTCACCGCCCAGGGACAAATCCAGTCCTTTCTTGATCTTAATATGAGTATTCACGCACCTGCCCTCATTCTTCCAACTCCATGGAAACTTGCCTGGGCACATGAACATCATGGCATGTGGAACAGGCCTGTGCGTCAAAATCGATTGCCTCGCCCTTCACCAGTGTATGATTCCTGATGTCCTTTCGATGGCAACGGGAGCAGACCTTGTTCTGCGCTTCCATATCGCCCATTGGATCAGATTCTTCATGCGCACTGTGGCAATTTGAACAATTGGTTGCAGGCCTGTCGTGTGCGCTACCGATGAACACGATCTGCTTCTCACCCATGCTGTCATCGGCATGGCAAGAAAGACATGCCTGCAATTGTTCATCCCTTGGTGAGCCTCTTCTTCCCCGTGCAAACTGCGTGAGAAGCGGAAATCCTTTCCCGCCATGCGCACGTGAAATGTGAATGCTGCCCTTACCATGACAGGATTCACAACCGTGTGTCGCGGCAGGTGTGCCCTGGATATTCATATCAAAGTGTGGACTTGCAGCGATTGCGCGCATTTTCTCGCCGGAATGACAGCGCAGACAGGACTCTGATCCCTCTCTTGTAAAACTGGGTGTGCGGGTAGGCGCCTGGGCAGCTACCTCCGCAGCGGAGATACCCGAACTGTGACAAAGAAAAAACGGTGCCATGATGATGAAAATAGCAACTTTCATAAACCCCGGCACCCGCGTATTTTTATGAAAATGGCCAGATTATTATCTCCTTGTAACTGGTCATTACCGATAAGCCATTTTGAAGGGTTTATGTTTCTAATAAAACCCTTGGAAAGGTAAAGGATAGAAGCTATTTCAACTGAAATCTATCAATATTAACCAGATAAAAAGAGTGGAGTGTCTACACAGTAAATGTGTCCCTGCCGGCAAGGATTGCGAGACGGAACGCGGTTATAAAGCCAGCTCAAGAACCATCTCAACCAGCTCGTCTCTGGATATCACATTGTCATGATTCGTATCGAACTGTTTGAATATATCGCTGCTGAAATTTAAACCATGTTGATGTAACAGGCTTTCGGCCAGGGAGACAAACTCGCCTTTCGATATTACACCATCATCATTAACGTCAAAGACATCAAATAGCTCGTTGACCAACTGTTCAGTATTCATACTTCTGAGTTTATCTTAAAAATAAAATATTGCCAGTCTGTGAGGTACAAGCAAGAATAAAGATCGAATAAATACACCCTGCCCCATTTTCTAGCTACAATAAATTAATCGGGATATTCAGAGGACTTCAACGTGACACAACAGACAGCCCCTTCAACAGACAAAGCAATTGATATCGAACAATCCGAAAGTAATGACGCGGACATCAATGCACCTGAGCCCGAACCCCGGTTGACTGCTGAGGAGATTTTCAACCAAAGTACCGAACTGCAAGAGATGATCGAGCAGTTTGGCAGCAAGAAGATTCTTAAAACTGTTGAGTCAGCGGAGACTGAGAAGAGCCTGAAACCATTCCAGGCAGAGCTTATCCTGATGCAAAAATATTTGGAGCAATCCAAGCGCCGCATGATCATCCTGTTTGAAGGTCGTGATGCATCCGGCAAGGGCGGAACCATCCGCCGGGTCGCGCGTTACATGAACGAGAAACACTACCGTGTGGTCGCGCTTGGCAAACCAACCGAGGCCTCACGTACGCAATGGTTTTTCCAACGCTATGTTGAGCACTTCCCGCGCGGCGGAGAAGTCGTGTTGTTCGATCGCAGCTGGTATAACCGGGCGATGGTGGAACAGGTGTTTGGTTTTTGCACCCCGGAGGAATACAAGGCTTTCATGAAAGGCGTGGTTGGCTTTGAGAAAGACCTGGTTCGCCAGGGAACCATCCTGATCAAGCTGTACTTCAGTGTGACAAAGGCCGAACAGGCACGTCGATTTGACCGTCGCAAGAATGACCCGTTGCGCCAGTGGAAATTGAGCGAGGTAGATTTACAGGCCCAGGAGCGTTGGGATGATTTCACCAACCAGAAGTACGAAATGCTCAAACGCACCCACTCAAACCATGCGCCGTGGACGGTTATCCGTTCCAACAACAAACACGAGGCGCGTCTGAATGCATTGCGCACAATACTCAATTCGGTGCCCTATGAACGTGGCAACATGGACATCGATTTTGTGCCGAACCCCGAAGTGGTAATTTCCGGGTCACGGGAAGTCGAGCAAATGGAAGCGGAACGTATCCGGCGCGGTAAATTTACCAACTAGACAGCAGTTTTGCAGGGCTACGCCTGATCCACATGGACAGAATTCCTGCTGATTACTCACTGCTGCAAAAAAATGCGTTATCGAGAAAACTCATCAACAACAGTGCCCCAGGCCTTTAGCCGCACCATGCTCACTAAGGAGTCACTTTTACCAAGAACATAGTCATGCAGGTGTTTTGCCACGGCAGGATAGAAATCTGAACCGAAACGCTGCTTGATCTCTGTTGAGAATCTGGAATTGAGAAATTTGAAGGGACTTTTGATCAGCTTTTCGTCGACTTCCTGATCATCCAGGTGCAAATACACTGCGGTTGAATGGGACATCGAGCGACGCGCTTTTTCTATCAATTGTTCATAGTGCTCGGGGTCACGACACACAACCACACTGACTCTTTCTTTGCCCTGCGGCAACCAGACCCGGTTAAAGACCCCGTTAAACGGCTCTCTGAAACGATGCCTTTTTGATAATAAATCAGGACTGACATCGATCAGCCCAAACTTTGAATGGAGTAGCCAGTTGTGGCCATTGTTGTGATGAATTTCCTGCCCGATTCCAAAAGCCGGATTACCAGCAACCGGTCCCTGCACAAACATGCACTTGCCATTGGCTATCTTTGGATAGATATCACCACTCTTTAACATCAGAGCCATTACCAGCGCGTGATCACGGCAGTTCCAACCCGTGTCAAACTCACCATCGCTGTCTGTATAGCTATTGGAATAAAGCAGGTGATTGATTTCTTTCTTGAACGCGGCAGTACCCATCATGCGGGATTGATCAACTTGGTTTTTAACACCCATTTCGTGCTCTTTGTGCCTTTGCAGCGATTAGTGCATGTCACTCATTGCCTGGTTTTTTCGGTCACCCGCTCCATTCAACAAGTGCCATTCAACAAGTTCCATTCAACAAGGTTGATTGATTGTATCACCGGAGCGATTAAAGGGGGAAAGGGTCCAAACGTAATTGCCGATAGATATTCGCGCTAGTTTGCTTGGTTAAGCCGGCATCCTTTGCATATTCCCGCCAGTTGGAAACGACATCCTGGATTTCACCGATAATCAGTTTTTCCTGTCCGCGTTTCATCAAAGCCACATTGGCGCAACGCTTGAAATCGTCCAGGGTAAAATCATCGCGTTTACCGTTGATGGTCATCTGGTGGGTGGAAGTCCAGGCACCGGTTGGATTAAAGCTATAAGTCATATCGTAGGCTGGTGACAGGCTCCACCTGCCCTTCTTATCCATTAAAAAAGCGATATTCTTGACGTGATCATCCTGGTTTCGTATGACAATATTGAACACCATGCGGCGAAACTGTTGCTCAATTGCACTCATGGGCAAGCCCAATTGCCTGATGGTCATCAAGGCCTGCTCATAGCTGTAAGCACCCGCGAGGTTGAAATCAAAGTGTGCCAGGGAACCCAGTGACTGCATGTGGAGTTTTTGTCCTTCATTGCTGCGGTCAAATCTCCTGGTCATGAAATGCCTGCGGTCGTTTTCCTCAAACAGACGGCACTCGGTCATCTCGATACCGCAGTCCCTGGCCATCAAATAGCAGGCGTACTCTATAGAACCATAGCCCTTTGGATCCTCAAGTTCCTTGTCACGATTACCCTGAACGCCGTCGAACTTAAGCAGCCAGTATTCAAAACCATCCCCGGCATCAACCTGTCCCGAGCGGACTTCATTTGTGTCCGGATTCCAGGCGATAAGCGCCTTGGCGCGAGCCCCGCCGGCGGAAGTACCAATACGTAAAATATCAGCCAGTGCCCTTTTCTTGCCTCTTTCTGAAAATGAAACTTTGAGATGGTTGCGTTGGCTGAGAATTTCAGAGGCGAGTTCTACCAGCTTGTCAATTTGAATGTTGTTTGCCTTGCGCGCTTTTGGCCCGATGACAGGAGAGAACTCCAATGCACCCATTCCACGCCGACCGATGTAACACAAACGCTCAATTGCATTGAAGGAATCTGGTGAACGCCCTTGTGTCGCAAGCCATGTGTCGATCAATGCGTTGCCAAACCGGTCGGGCAATGAATCTGCCAGTAGACCAGGCAAACCGTGAAATGATTTACGGGGCAGTTCAGGGAATGAATAAACACGGGTTGACAGCGGCATGGTCAGCGGCGAGACCTCAATGCCACTGCCTGCAAATGCAGGATCATATTCAAAGGATGCTATGTCATCACCCTCACCCAGAACAACGGCTCCAATTTTCCTCCCCCAAAGCCTGACCCAGGCTTCGGAGCTCACTGGTCATCACCCCAGGTCCACGACTCTTCTTTATCCGACCCCCGGCCACGCGAGGATGCTCGTTTGCGTTCCTTTCCCTTTCTTGTCATCACCTCAATTGGGGTCGGTTTTGATTCCGGTAGAATTTGATCCAGTTTTGGCAAAAGATCCAGCACCCGGAACAGACGAATGATCGTGGTCAGCTGCGCTGTCGCACCAGCCTCCACACGCTCAAGTGTTCGCTTGCCAACGCCCGCTTCTTTGGCCAGTGCTGCCTGGGTCAGGTTAAATTCCAGCCTGCGTCTGACCAGGCGATCACCTATTTCTACAAGAATGGCCTCATCTGTAAGCGTATCTTCTATCTTCATGTTCGCCTTATGTTGCGATATAAATACCTATAATAGCATATTTCGTTATATATTACGACTTAGCAGAAAACCATGAACGTGTCTTATTTCGTCATATATAGCGATAAATGATGTTTTTATTTATTTTATCGCAATATATTACGAATTGATGATAAATCACCTGCATCATCTATTTTTAAATACATTTATAAAGCAAGGGGGCCGGGTCGGCTTTTTCTAAATCGAACGAATAATCCCACCTTCAACCCGCTGGGCACTTCCATTGATAGCTCCGTTTAGCGCCAAAAATACGACTGCATGCGCGACCTCCTTCACATCAACAAAACGCTGCAGCAGTGACGTTGGTTCATGTTCGGCAAAATAATTGTCGATTAACTCCTGCGATGGCTTGCCTTCTTCAGCAGCAAGACCATCAAAGTACTTTTCAACACCTTCGGTCCAGGTTGGGCCAGGTAACACCGAGTTGACGGTTATCCGGGTACCCTTGCTGAGCTCGGCCAAGCCGCGGGAGAGAGACACAAGGGAGGTTTTTGTCATGGAATAATGGACCATCTGCGGCAATGGCTTAATTGCCGCCTCGCTGGATACATTGATGATCCGGCCGTAATTGTTTTCCTGCATCGAAGGCATCAAAGCCCTGCAAAGCCGCACAACACTCATTACATTGACCTGGAAATATCTAAGCCATTCTTCATCATCAATATTGAAAAACTCTTCAACACCAAAAATTCCTGCATTGTTGACCAACACCTCTACCGGGCCCAATTCGGCCAGCTGCTCAAGCACACTGTCACAACCTTCAGCAGAACCCAGATCACCATCAACACACGCGAATGCACCAATAGATTCCTTAACACTTTCAAGCTCAGAGCGACTGCGTCCGTGTATCACGACCCGTGCATTCTTATCAATGAATGCCTCGGCTATGGCCTTGCCTATTCCTTTGGTTGAGCCTGTAACCAGGGTGAGTTTGTTGCTTAAATCGGACATCTATTACTCCTTGAAGGTTTGGTAGCAATCCCATTCTACTCACCAAAAGCAGTGAAAAAATGAAAAAAAGGGCTGGAGACATTTACTCCGGATAGAATACTACACTACACGCCCGCAACCCTGCCCGGTAGCGCACCTGGTTTTGAATCAGTTGTCCGGGATTTTGAATATCGTCGGGCAGTCGATTTTTGCGACGACTTGAAGGAGATTCTGTCAAAACCTGATGACTGAGTTTTTCAACCAACACCAGCTTTTGCTGTGGATTCTCACGGTCTTTACAGATCTCAGTTTTGCCGTGCTCTGTTACCGCTTGTTCGGGCGTACCGGTCTTTATGGCGTGATTATCTTTAGCCTGCTGCTGGCCAACATCATGGGGCCAAAACTAACAGTGATTGCCGGCCTGCAGACCAGCATGGGGGTGATTCTTTATTCCAGTATATTTTTCGCAACCGATCTTCTCAGCGAGAAATACGGCCAGGCCGAGGCCCAGCGTGCCGTTCTGCTCGGTTTTTTTGTCAGTATTGCGCTGGTGGTGATGACACAGATCAGCATGCTTTTTCTGCCATCTGCGATGCCGCAGACATCCGCATTTGCCCAATCTGTACACGCTGCGACCATCACTCTATTCGACTACACACCTCGCTTTGTTTTTGGCTCGTTACTGGCCTATCTGATCAGCCAATCTTTTGACGTATGGGTTTTCCACCGCATTCGAAATGCAACCAATGGACGTCATCTCTGGTTGCGAAATACCGGTTCAACCTTGCTGTCGCAAACGGTTGACACATTGATCTACGGACTGGTCGTTTGGTGGGGCCTGGTGGACCTGGTCACAGCACTACAGTTGGCCGGCGCAAAGTATGTCTTCAAATTTGCCATTGCCGTAATCGATACACCGTTTATCTATTGGGCCTGCCGCTGGAAACGGCGCCCGGATTAAGGAAAGGAAAAACAGAACCATGAAAAAGCGAGCCTGGATCATTGGCGGACTCATCGCAGCAGCATTGCTTGTTGGTTTTATATACAAGGACCTGGTGATGCTCATGGTGTTCAAAACCTGGGTTAAGCCAGCAACGACATTTGCCGAAACGGCGGCGCCATCGGCACCGGACTATTCCAACCCGGAGCATTGGGCAGCCTTACCAGACCGCGAGGATGCTGCTGACTTCACACCGGAAGGTGTCAGCGACGGCCAGGCCAATGCCGCTGTAGACGTGTTCTTTGTGCATCCGACTACTTTTTTGAGCAGCGCTGGCTGGAATGCACCCATGGGTGATCTGGCCTCCGGTAACTGGGTCGATAATGCGGTGATGCCTGCTCAGGCGAGTGTGTTTAACGGTTCAGCACGGGTGTTCGCCCCGCGTTACCGCCAGGCGCAGATCTATGTGTTTTTTGCGCTCGAAGATGGCGGCAATGATGCATTGGAGCTTGCCTATACCGATGTCGAAGCGGCATTTGAACACTACCTGGCCGAATACAACAACGGCCGGCCGTTTATCGTCGCCGGCCACAGCCAGGGAGCTCTGCATGTACGCTGGTTGCTGGAACACAAGATCAGCGGCACGCAACTACTGGAGCGAATGGTAGCTGCTTATCCGGTTGGGTATCCCATGGGCATTAGTGAACTGGCCGCATCGATTCCTGACATACCCGTATGTAATTCAGCTACCCAGACCAGCTGCCTTTTGACCTGGAATACCATCGGTGATGGTTACCGCCCGCTTCTGCCAACCCAGGGCAAGGTATGTGTTAACCCGCTGACGTGGACCCCTGAGGGCGCTGGCACATTCGAGGATAATGAAGGCGCCCTGTCAATTGTTTCAAACACAGTCATACCCAACGCCGCGGATGGCGCATGTGAAAACGGTATGCTCTATGTCAGCGAGATACGCACAGATGCATATGACGACCTGCCCAATATGGGCAAAGGCAATCATCACCTGCTCGACTATGGCCTGTACTGGTTGAACATACGCAAGAATGTGGCTGAGCGTGTGGCGGCTTTTAATCAGTAGGGATTTGTTGTTAACCCTTGGGGATACTGATTGCTGTAGCGACGATAGAATACTCGAACTTCTCGGGCGCTGCTGCAGCCTTTTCTCCTAAGTCGGCACTGTAGTGCTCTGCTTGTTCCTTGCTCACACTCTTGCGGGAGAAGGTACCCAAAAGCACAACATCTTTACCACCGGAATCCGTAGGAATGAAGAAACCGTAGTCTTTGAAAGTCACCCGGGCCGTCGATGCGCCTTCATTGGCAACAAAAAAACAGCCCTTCTTCTGACAGACTTTGGCAATGCGTGTTTCAACCAGCACTTCCTGATCCAGGTATTTGTCGTTGTCGCCCATCAGCTCACCAAGACTCAACGGTGATCCGCCCTCCGGCAGCTTACTGCCAAAGACCTCGTGGGTAGCTGTCACCTCAAAGGGTTCCGACAATCGCTTCACTTCGTTTTCCGCTGCAAAAAGCCCTGGGGCAAACCCGATAACCATGAAGGTGAGCAACGCTGGAAATAACCGTGGGTTGAAATACGCAATTTTCATGCAAAATGCCTCCTGTTTGATCGCGTATTGTAATACACGGAAAGCTCTGGACGCCCTGACTAATTTCTGGCCGAATATTCCGACTCTGTATATCTCCGGGTGATGTGCTGAGGGCAGTTCCAGTCGAATGCGACGACATCAATTAGCACGATACGCTCTACTTTCGCCTTGTAATCCGGATGGCTGAGTTTCGAAACAGCATCCTCCTCCAGCCCACGAACATCCTTAACATGCATGTGCCCAAGGACTTTGAGACGCCTGCGGTTGGGGTAGTCCATCAGTATTAGCGAGCAACGGTCATTCCTGGATGTATTGCCTACGCTGATGAGTTGCGTGTTGCCACGGAAATCTGCATAGGCAAGTTGATTGGGCCCCAGCACCTTCAAAAAACCAGCAGGCCCTCCCCGGTGCTGGACATACGGCCAGCCATCCTCACTGACAGTTGCCAGGTAAAACGTATCGCGTAGCGCGATAAAGGCAGCCTCTTTCGGTCCCAACTGATCGTTGGGTCCAGCATGGTTTTGCAAGCGCTCATTGTTTGAGCGCGAGCCATAATTCAACTGGGCTTCCTTTACGCTGTCGGTAAATGCAATGTCTGCGAATCGATGTGTCATGCGGCTTTACGCTCCGGTGCTTTTGGCTCAGGTTAGCACGGCCGCTAAGTCGCGGCCGTGCGGCTTGGACAGACTATCTTACCGCTACTGCGGGTGAATCGATCTTACGCTTGAGGAAGTTGCGCATCAGGGCGGCAATTTCCGAACCATGCGATTCAAGTGCAAAGTGCCCGGTATCGATCAGGTGATATTCGAGGTCGTTTAGATCCCGTTTGTAAGGCTCGGCACCCTCAGCAGGGAAGATCTCATCGTTCTTACCCCAGACGATTAAAGTTGGCGGCTGTTGTGTACGCAGGTACTCCTGCCATGCGGGATATAACGGCGGATTTGAACCATAACTGTAGAACATTTGTAACTGGATATCCTGGTTACCTTCACGATCCAGCAGCGGCTGTACGTGGCCCCAGTTATCCGGACTGATGGCTTCCTGGTTGGGTACACCGTTGGTGTATTGCCACTTGGTGGCACCGAGGGTGGTTAAAAACCGCAAGGCTTCGTCATTGCTCATCACCGGTTTGTTGTAGGCGGTTTTTACATTTTTCCACCAGTCATTGTTGAGACCCTGGTCGATGGCGTCCCTGTCTTTCCAATAGGCCCTGATCGGCTCCCAGAAATTGTTGTCGATGCCTTCGATGTATGCATTTCCGTTTTGAACGATGAGTGTTTCGATACGCTCGGGACGGCTGGTGGCAATACGAAAGGCGATGGGTGCACCATAATCCATCATGTACAGACTGAATTTCTCGAGGCCGATCTCATCGGTAAACTTTTCCATGATGCGCGCGATGTTATCGAACGAATAATCAAACTCATCCACAGTCGGCATCGAGCTGAAACCATATCCGGGGTAATCAGGGGCCACCAGGTGGTATTGGTCAGCCAGTGCCGGCATCAACTCACGGAACATATGCGATGATGTTGGAAAGCCGTGCAGCAGGAGCAGCGTCGGGCGCTCAGGGTTGCCAGCTTCACGGTAGAAGATATCCACATTTTCAATGGTAACGGTGTGGTAACTCACATCGAACGATTCGTCTGCTTTTAAAGACAGGCTATAAAGAGCGCTGCCCAGTGCCAGGTAAAAGATGATCAGCAAGATTTTGTCTTTGATATGTGTTTTGGTGCGTTTTGCAGTATGTGTTGTCATGATTTTTATCCTTGGTTTCTTAATGTAATTTGGTTACTTATTGCCATTGATTTTCTGGACGGCCTGTTTAGTGGTCCAGACGGTGTTGGCGATGAAACGGAAATTGACCAGTGCAGCCTCGTAACCATCGCCCTCTTCCACGATTGCCGCGGCGGTTGCATCTGAAACAACGGCGACTTCAAAGCCCTGCTCCATCAACTCACGCATATGGGACTCGGTACAGAGGTTGGCCGACATTCCGCCAAGAATGACCTTGTCGATACCGCGTTTACGCAACTGCAACACCAAGTCGTTGGTTTCGGGGCCGTAAACCTTATGCGGGGTGGAAACGATGGTCTTGCCGTCGTTGATATAGGGCTTGTAGCTTTCCAGCCAGTCGGCTCCTGAGTCTTCGAAGCCCTCGGTGGTCAGCGCGCCTTCGCGATCAAACATACCGATGGTGTGCATCAGTTTTTCCAGCGCACCTTCAAATTTCCAGCCATGATCGGTCGGGTAGTAATAATGCGGCGAAATGAATACCGGCATGTCGTTGGCCTTGGCAGTTTTCAATAATGATTCAATATTAGCCACCGTGTTGTTTTTGGTGACACTTTCGCCAACAACACCCCAGGCCACACCATCGGGGCTCAGGAAGTCATTCTGTGGATCAGTGATCAATATCGCCGTACGTTCCGGATCAATTGTCATGCCAGGATTGGGAAGCGCTGCGCTCAGCGATGAACTGACTACCAGTGATGAGAAGGTTATAGCGAATAAGGTTGCTCTTGGTTTCATATGGTTCTCCACGATAATTGTGTGTTCTGTTGGTGTTAATAATTGCATCTATCGTGCCAAGAATAATTACCATATATATCAATCAGTTAAACTATTACAGAAACCACAATAAGTTGTGTTCCACAAATTATTGTGGTTTAATTCACAATTATTTGAGGTAAATGCGGACATGATAAATGCCAACCACTGACGACCTGACACGGTTACTGAAACATCACCAGCTGATCCTGGATTCCGCGGGGGAGGGCATATATGGACTGGACTGCGAGGGTAAGATCACCTTTAGTAACGGCGCGGCCACCGACATACTCGGTTGGAAAATCGAGGATGTTCTGGGACAAAGCTCCCATGATGTGCACCATCACTCGCACGCCGATGGCCGGGTATATCCTCGGGATGAATGTCCGATTTACGCGGCCCTTCATGATGGGGAAATTCACCGCGTCGACCACGAGGTTTTTTGGCATATTGATGGTTCTGCAGTGCCTGTTGAGTATATTAGTACGCCCATCTGGGAGGATGGAGAACTGGCTGGTGCGGTGGTTATTTTCCGGGATATTTCAGAACGGATCGAAATGCAGCGTCAACGCGAAGCGGCGTATGAAGAGATTAAGTGCCTCAAGGAGCAGCTTGAGCAGGAAAGAGATTACCTGCGGGATGAAATTAACGTTACGGTAAATTTTGGCGAGATAATCGGTGACTCACAGGCACTCAAACGAACCCTGACCCAGATTGAAGCGGTTGCAGAAACACCTGTCAGTGTTTTGATCCATGGCGAGTCGGGTGTTGGCAAGGAAATGATTGCCAGGGCCATCCATCGAAAAAGCAGCCGTGCTGACAAACCCCTGGTCAAAGTTAATTGTGCATCAATACCAAAGGACCTTTTCGAAAGTGAGTTCTTCGGGCATGTGCGTGGTGCATTTACCGGTGCCCATCAGCATCGGGTTGGTCGTCTTCAACTGGCGGATGGCGGTACTTTGTTCCTTGATGAGATTGGTGAAATCCCAATGTCACAACAGGGGAAGTTGCTGCGCGCCTTACAGGAGGGTGAGTTTGAACGGGTCGGTGATGACCAGACCATCAAGGTGGATGTACGCGTGGTTGCCGCGACCAACCGTGATCTACTGGAAGAAATAAAGGCGGAGCGATTTAGACAGGATCTGTACTACCGCCTCAGTGTTTTTCCGATTGAAGTGCCGCCCCTGCGTGAACGTGTTGAAGATATTGCACCGCTTGCGCATCATTTTCTCAAGCTGATTTGCCGCGAACTGGGGCGAGAGACCCTGCGGGTCACAAAGCAGGATATGTCTTTACTCGAAAAGCAATTCTGGCCCGGCAACATCCGTGAGTTGAAAAATGTCATCGAACGCGCTGTGATTTCTTCCAGTGGCGACCGTTTGCGTCTTGACATTGAAACACCCGGCAAATCACAAACTCGTGCACTTACCACACAGAGGCCCGCCACGGAACTGTCGGAATTTGTTACCGCCGCAGAGTTCAGGCTTCTTGAAAAAGCGAATATTGAAAAAGCACTGGAGACTGCGGGCGGGAAAACCTGGGGACCTGACGGTGCCGCAGAACTGCTGGGAATGAAGCCTTCTACCCTGGCCTACCAGGTGAAGAAGCATGGTATAAGCTCGCGGTAAAGACATGACAAATTCATGTGTGGTAAAGCGTGCTTACATCAGCTTAGAAGGTGATGACCAAAGGGTGGCCCAATAATAGTTTTTCAACTTTATAGCAGATTGGCACGTCTTATTCTTCTGAACACATAATAATCCTGAGGAATTTTTTATGCAGTCATCCATATCTGCCAGTCGACTACGTTCTACAATATTTGCATTTGCTCTTGTATTTGCATGCTCTGCAACGGCGCTCGAAACCGCTTCCACCTGGGAGCAGGATCTTGAAGTGTTCCGTTCCAACGTTTTCGAGCCTGATAAGAGCTTTTCAGAAGAGGAACGTGAAAAAGGTGAACACCTTCTCTCCCGCCTTGAGGAGGAGCACGACCAATTGAGTCCGGCTCAAATCGAATTGGCACTGGCTGAGATATCTGCGATTACAAATAACGGTCATAGCTTCCTTATGCCGGGTGGCTGGACTGATAGATATAAGCAACTGCCTTTGCGGTTTCATGTCTTCGCCGATGGCATTTATATCATCTCAGCAGGTGATGGATACACCGAATTGGTGGGCCAGAAGTTAGTCAGCATTGACGGACAAACAAGCAATCAATTGCGCGAGTCATGGAAGAAGTACCAAGGCGGACTGGACGGCTGGCGGGATGTCTATTTACCTTATTTCCTTGAGACACCAGTGATGCTGAATGCTGCCGGTTTAAATACCCGGGTTGATTCTGTGACATTAAAACTGGCCGATGCATCCGGTAAGTTTACAGAAATCGAGATCACTGCCAGCAGCGACCAACCACCGCTTGAAGGTATCGATCAGTACCTTGCCCCTTCGAGGTTGTTGCGTGGTGCGATTCAGTCTCAACAGGATCAACTGCCACTTTATCTTCAGCAAGCCCAGCAGACCTTTAGGTACGACTTCATTGAGGATATCAACGCTGCCTATATCCAGTTCAAGGCCAACACCGATTACAGTGGAGAGCAGAACATAGATGCTTTCCTGGATTCGGTTTCGGGCTTTCTTCGAAAAAATAAGCCCGCCAATATCATCGTGGATCAGCGCTTTAACTTTGGTGGCGATCTCAATATCACGCGGGAATTGATGCAGAAGATTCCAGGGTACCTGGACACTGATGGCAAAGTTTACATCATCACTTCAGGCCGAACATTCTCTGCAGCGATCTCCAGTATGGGTTACCTGAAGCAGGTAGCAGGCGATCGTGCGGTCATCGTTGGAGAGCCGGTGGGTGATGCCCTGGAGTTTTGGGCCGAAGGTGATCTGCAGGTATTACCAAATTCGGGTGTTGCCTTCCTGATGGCCACCGAAAGACACAACTATATGACTGGCTGCCCCGAGAAAGACTGTCATGGCAGCATCCGCCGTCACCCAATAAAGGTACCCACCCTGGCTCCTGATTCGCTGGTTGCTCTTACATGGTCAGACTATGAGCGTGGCATTGACCCGGCACTCGAAGAAATACGCACTATGATTTCTAGAAATCCTTAGCGGTTTCATTGGTTTCCCCTGGTGATGAAACCAGCAACAACACGAGCGGGGATGTCTCAATATGTTTTGCTGTATTGACCCCTGATTTCAGATATTCATGTTGATTGAGGTAAACTGTTTGACCTGAGCAACCAGACTACATACACAAAATGACTGGCTTTCTGCGAGAACTTAAACGACGGCGTGTTTTGAACACGGTCTCGCTTTATGTTGTTGGCGCCTGGGTAGCCTTGCAGGTTGTTGAAGTGCTCTCCGGCGCTGGCCTGCCCCCGTCCACCATGCGGAATTTGCTGGTGATGTTATCGTTTGGTTTTCCCATCGTAGTGGTTGCCGGCTGGTTCTTCGATATATCCAAAAACGGCATCAGCAAAACAGCCCCTCTAAAAAAAGGCGAGACACTTCCACAACTCAGGTTTATCGATCACGTCCTCCTGTTTGGCTTAATAGTGGTCGTGGCGGTAGACGGATACATTCTTTCATTTCCACCGCCCGATGATGCCCGGCCTGTCAGCAGCACCGGCAAACAACAACGCACCATCGCCGTGCTTGGGTTTGATGATATTGAAATTAAACAAGGCAATGATCCGGTTGGAGATGTATTTGCCGAGGAATTACGCAGTTCCCTGACACGTGTTGCAGGCCTGAGAGTGCTTGGTCCGGAGACCAGTAACCTATTGCGCCTGGCCAGTGAAAACAGGTTGGTGACGGCCGGGGAGTTGCTGGTGACAGCAATGGTTTTAGGTGAGGTCTTACTCGATGGAGACCGCATCCAGGTCAGTGCCAGGCTGGTCGGTGTACCGGCAGGAAACGAGATATGGTCATCCAGCGCCGAGGCGCCGGTTGGTGATGCCGTTCAATTGCAGCAAGACTTATTACAACAGTTGATCGGGGCGATTGCGCCGGATATAGACCCTGACCCGCTACACGGACCACGGGCGGAAACAGGCGCCTGCAGTACGGTTTACGATTTATATTTGCGTGGCAAGCAGCTCTCTAAATCACGCCATATATCCCAGGCTGAGCAGTATAACAGGGGGATGGAGTTGCTGCGTGAGGTGGTGTCAATCGATGATCAGTGCGGCATTGCCTGGGAGGCCATAGCAACCGCTTCAATCAACATGAGTATGCCTGGTTTTGCCAGGGCGGGGGCAGCGGCGCGAAGAGCATTAGAGCTGAACAGTTCATTACCGGAGGCCTGGTCTGTACTGGCTGAAATTGCTGAAGAAGAAGAACGCTGGAACGACTCCGAGGAGTACTTTCTGCGGGCGCTTTATGCAGACCCGACCAATGCACATGTAAACCTGATGTACAGCGAGGCATTACTTGCCCGCGGGCGGGTGACCGATGCGGTGCGTCACGCCCTCGAAGCATACCGCCATGAACCCGCATCGACAGTTGCTAACTGGCGTGTCGCAATGGCTGCCTCGTACGCGGGCAATAGTGAACTCATCATCAAACACATAGAAGCTGCCAGGGAAATCGAGGGAAAAGACAGTCCTTTCTACCTGGGTTTTCTGGTTGATGCCTATCTGTTGAAAGGTCAGACCGAACTCGCTCTTGAGTACTATGCCAGGCTAAAAGAGCCGGATTGGACATGGGAATGGATGCCTGATTGCATGCGGCTCCGCGATGACCCGGCACTGGCCCCGGGTGTTCGTGAAGACTTACTGGCAACCCTCGCCGAGTACAAATCCGGCACAATGAGTGCACGGCAGGGTTTTTACCTGGGAGCCGAAATTAGCAGTTGCGCCAATTGGCTTGGTGAACCGGACATTTATTTTGATTTGATTTCAGTGGTTGGTGTTGAGCCCTTCCCGGGAGGTGTGCCAACAGAAGTGATCTTCCTTAATCTGTTTGCACCAGATGCGGTCGCCCTGAGACAGGATTCCCGCTTTCGTGAACTGGTATTGGAAACCGGCTTGTTAGACTATTGGCGCCAGTGGGGCTGGTCTGATTACTGCAAACCGGATGAAGATAGTTTCATTTGCGATTAACCCACCCCCAAAAGCGGAGAAATAACCGATTACGGTTATTGCACGCTACGCACCAGGCATACGTGGTCATAAAAGCGTATGGCATCACCCTGTGGCCCGCGACCGGTGGGGTAATCGGCGGGGTTACCGGCTTTGGGGTCGCTTCGTTGTGCGCCGGCTCCGTGTACATCCACCCAGTTGTTGTTCATATATCCCATTGAGCGGCCAAAGTTGATATATACGGCGCTTGCGCCGGGACTGTTGGTCCAGTTGAGGTGGGTGGTGCTGGTCCAGTAGGCAGGATAATCTGTATTAACGGCTTCGTTAACGATGCTGCTTGAGCTGAACAGGGGGTCGATGGCTGCGGAATTGCTGGTATCGGGTGAACGGCTGTAATCCAGCAGGCGTTGGGAAGCCGCCAGTCGCTGTAACCGGCCGGGGCCGAACCATTCTGCTCACCCAAGCCGAAAAACCACGCCTGCTTTCCACTGGTGTCACAACTGAACCAGAAAACAAGCGCACGGCCGTCATCCAGAATTTCGATCACCAGGCCTTCACCATTATGGGATTGATCAAACCAGGAACCGGTCATCGGTGAAGCTGTGGTCGAGGGAGCGTCACAACCCAGACCGGCAACGGTAGTAAGCCAAGTCATACCAGGAACCGCTCATCCTCGAATCGGCAATTACCTGGGCGTGAGCCGGGTTAAAGCTGCCAAACGTCAGCAGCAGCAAGGAGAAAAACAGAAACCGGATAGCTCTAATCATTTACACATATCTCGAGGACAAAGGTGTTAAGCCTATTAAATACCAATAAGCCGTCAGCCGGTATCAGTGCGATGTAAATATGGGTAAAGCTCATAGGTGCCATTTGAGGGAGTAAAGGGCGGGGGGAAAAAGAGGCTATACTTCACGCAACATTGATTCCCCTAAAAATTACCTGGAGTAGATTTTGAACCCTAATATTCAATTCATGGCGCTGTTGCTGCTATATGCATCCATCACCAGCCCAGTGACATATGCAGGTCAATCCGAATCTCAGGATGAGTTCTTCCGGATGGTTGCAAGTTTCTGCGGTACCAGCTTCACCGGCCAGTCCAGTTTTCCGGAGGACCCGGGTGATGCATTCAGAGGCAAAGAACTGGTTGCGCATATCAAGACTTGCAACGCGGATGAAATCAGAATTCCGTTCAGTGTGGGTGAAGACCATTCGCGCACATGGGTTCTGCGCCGGGTAGAGGGTGGATTGCAGCTTAAACATGATCACCGCCATGCAGATGGCACGCCTGACGAGGTCACCATGTATGGAGGTACAACGCTGAGCGCAGGTAGTCACCTGGCCCAGTCGTTTCCCGCCGATGACTACACCGCTGAATTAATCCCCGAGGCAGCCACCAATGAATGGTTCCTGACGTTCAGTGAAGATGGTACAGAGCTGACTTATTATCTTGAACGGCACGGCAAGCCGCGTTTTCGGGCGATCCTAAAGAAAGATTAAATGTTACGGGAAAAGGAAAAGAACGCGCCCGGCCCATCCCACGTTGATATAATTAGCGGGTTATGAAATAGCTCACCCACAAATCCGGCCATACACTCCAATGCTGCCTGTTAAGCACCATTCTGCCGTGGCTGCTCAAACCTGTTTTTTTTACTGTTTGTGAAGTCCATGACTTCAGAGGATTTAAGTATGTATGAGTTACTTCAAGACATTAGCCGTCGTCCGGAACCGTTTTCCCGCTACACGGTTAAAGAGTTATGGACCCGGCCACACCTTGCCCGGCAAATGTTGAAATTCCACCTTAACCAGGAAACCGAGCTTGCCTCGCGACGGTTTGAAACCATTGACCAGATCGTCAACTGGATTGATTCCCAACTGGATCTCTCCGGTAAGAAATTGTGTGACCTGGGTTGCGGACCAGGTCTTTATGCCCGGCGTTTCGCAAGCATGGGCGCGAATGTGACGGGTATTGATTTTTCTGCGCACTCGCTGGTGTATGCCAGGCAGAAGGCCGTGGAAGATAAACAATCCATCCGTTACCTGGAGGCCGATTACCTGTCAGATGAACTACCTGGCGGCTTTGACATCGTGACGCTGATTTACACCGACTACAGTGTTCTTTCACCACCGCAACGGGCAAGCCTGTTGGGGCGCATAGGAAAAATCCTCAAGCCTGGCGGACGACTGGTGATGGATGTTGCCGGTTCAGGCTCACTGGCACAAAAAGAAGAGTGCACATTGATAGAAGACAGGCTTATGCATGGCTTCTGGGCTGAGGGTGATTACGTCGGTATTCAGCGTAGCTTTGTTTACCCGGATGAATGCCTGTCGGTGGACCGCTACGTCATCGTTGAGCCAGGCGAAACATGGGAAGTTTACAATTGGTTTCAGTACTTTACGCCGGATGGTTTGCAGGAAGAACTTGGCAAAGCCGGTTTTTCGGTCGAACACATGTCCGGTGGCCTGAGGGGTGAAACATTGGAAACCAATGCTGAATACATCGGTGTTATTGCCAGTTTTTGACAAAGTTGCAAAAACGGGATGGATATACTGCTGTTTGACCTGATTTTTTCGCGTGGGGAGCCAGGGTGGGTACCCGGTACCGGCTCTGGACACACCAAAGGCACCCCGATGAATAACACTACCGTAGCGCAGGGGGTGTGGTGTCCTGAGTCAGGACCGTGAGCGACAGGAAGTCGCGACCGAATCCCCATGGATGGGTTCACCATGTGTCCTGAATCAGGACACCACACCCCCTGGGCGGACGACAGAGATGGTTTCCATGTCATTCGGGTTTATTGCAACAAGCCCATGACTGGCTAACGTTCCAGCTTGAGTGAGCCAATTCAAGTTGGACAGCACTGGGGCCGGATACATATTTGGAACATATACCCGGCCCCTTTTTTTGGTTTGTTCTATTATGTTCTAGGAACTGCCAACCATCTTAACTTCATCACCGATGATCTCACCAACCGTTGCGGTTTCGTGAATTTTGAGCTCAACTGCGTGTTCAAAAATCAGGTCTCCGTGAACCAGGACGTCCTTGCCAATCTCCACACGTACCGGATTGCGCCGATGGTTGGCGCCCCAACCCTTGGACTTGCGAACCACGATGTTTCCGGAAACCTCGGACCTGTCGAGAATTCGAATCTGACCGTTGACGGTTTCGACATCGCCTGCAACCCTCGTGTCCTGTAGCTTGATTCCACCATTGACGGTCTCGACATTACCACCCACTTCACAACCCGCCTTGAGTTTAATCGAGCCATTGACCGCTTCGATATTCCTGTCAACCGTCACATCGTTACCCAGCTCGACTGAACCGTTGACAGATTCGACAGATTTAGCAAACGAATTGGCGCCGATTCGAATTGAACCGTTGACAGAATCAACGTTACCGGTCGTGGTGTTGTCATCGATGCGAATACTCTTATTCACTGAACTGTGGCTACCGCCAGCCACTGCCAATGCCGGTAAAACAAGCAGAACCGCCAATGCCGCTGCGGTGAGAAACTTGAAAGAAATCTTCATTGATCACTCCTTTTGGATTTTGATGCCGGAACTTGGTTACAGGATTTGATGGCGATAAATGGTGATCGGTTTAAAAAGGGAGATAAAAAAGGGCCGGATACATTATCGGAACATGTATCCGGCCCCTGTTTTGTTGTTTCTATTTAGTTGTGCAGGGATGTCTTTTCAGGTCCCGAGGTTTCGAGCACCTCATCCAGCTTTTCGTGGAGGCGCTGGAGTGCTTTGAACTCTCTGCCCTTGGACGCGGATAAACCACCGTTGCGACCCAGGTTGCTCATCAGGTGATTGATGAAGGCCTGGCTGGTACGCATACCGTCGGCATTACAGTTTATAAACCGCTCACCACTACCATCAATGCCTCTCGGCATCAGTTCAGGATACATATCCATCAGGATGTTCTGCTGGGGTCTGATCAAATGCGAAAAAACTTCCATTGCATGCATTTTTGACTTCAGGGTGAACAAAAGGGCCCTTAACTCGCGGTCATCCAACTGTGAGTGTTTGCCGCTGCTGACCATTTCGTCGAGTGTAATCAATGTCAACGGTTCCCTGCGGAGGATTGAAATACTGAAAATCACGTCGCATTGCTCGTCGTTCAGTTCACCGGAACCAACAGGCTGCATCAGGATGTTAACGACTTCCTGGCCCCTGGTAACCAGATCCCGGTTTTCCAGGAACTGTGCTTCCATTGCCGGGTAGGCAAGTTCAATCTCGTTATGAAGTTGCTCAAGCAGGACTCTTTCTTCCCGGCCTTCACGCCGGTCTTCGCCCCATCGCTCCACTTGGAACGCACCGTAAACACCAACAACGATGATCAACAGCTCGATCAGTACAGCAGACCAGTTGGCACTGCTAATATCATTGGACAGTTTTCTCAATATCAAGGCCAGGTTCTCCAAGGCTCACTTTAGTTTAGCCGAATAGTCGTACCGTTGGAGAAAAATGGGCCAGATACATTTTTCCATATATGTATCCGGCCGCTTTTTTTTCGGTTATTGTATTTCCGGTATCTCACAGCATTTTCACAGACAAATGAACCAGGTAGATCAAGATGAATAAACATAATTCCAACTGTTCAGCAACCAGCATATTACTGCTTATATTGCTCTTATTACTTGTTTGTACCACCGCCAATGCCGGCGACAATAACTGCGAGGCAGCAGGTGGATTCGGATTTGTGTGTGGTCCAAAAAGCGCAGAGGACCTGGTACAGGTACCGGACACACGCTGGATTATCGCCAGTGGTATGGAGCCAGGTGCCCCGATCACCCTGATCGATTCACAACAGAAAAGCTGGGAGGTGCTTTATCCGGGTGACAGGCCCCGTGCCAAGCAGAATATGGATACATTCGGCACCTGCCCCGGATCACCCGACCCAAATAATCTTATTTCCCATGGTTTGAATATACGCCCCGGTCCGAACGGGCACTCGACCCTGTATGTTGTCAATCACGGTGATCGTGAAGCCATAGAAGTATTTGATGTGGACGCCAATGGTACAAAACCGGTGCTGACCTGGACGGGCTGTATTGTGACACCCGAGGGAAAGCAAATTAACAGTGTTGCCTCTTTCAGTGATGGGTCCCTGGTTGCAACGATTCCACTTCATCCCGGAAAAACGATCAGCGATGCGTTTGCCGGTGAAATAACCGGTGCCGTCTACCAGTGGTCACCGGGTGATAGCACCTTTGAGGTCATCCGGGGTACCGAATTGCCCTACGCTAACGGGATTGAAGTGTCGGCCGATGAACAGGAGTTCTATGTTGCCTCATCGGTGCTTCTCAATGTCATCGCCTACTCACGCAGCAATCCCGCCCGCCAATTAAGGGCAACCCGCACGATGGCTTTGATACCGGACAACCTGCACATGGACGCCCAAGGCCGCCTGGTCACTGCCGGTATGGTCGTCAATGATCCCGTGTGTGGTGATGTTGGAGGCTCTGAACTATTTAGCCTGGAAAAGTTTGCATCCTGCCACCGGCCTTTCATTGTCAAGGCCATTGACCCGGCGACAATGGAAAACATTGATCTCCTCACCAGTCCCGCCCTCGATTCGTTCAGTAATATCACGATGGCCCTGCTGATGGATAACGAGATCTGGATCGGAACATTCGCGGGTGACCGTGTGGCTTACCGGTCTTTGAAACCGTAGGAACACGTAAATCATTACGCACCAGCGGGTCGGCCCCACATTTCGGTTAAAGGATTGACAGAAAGCCTACTACCGGTCAAGACTCTCAACATGACAATGCAAGGCATAACACAACGACTATCACCCTTATGGCTGGGGATTGGCATTAGCGGGTCGCTACTAGTTATCATGTTCGTGATCGAGACCGTTACGGGAAGGTGGTCCGGAATACTGATCGAAGGTGAATTCAACCCACTGGCCAGCGTCTCGGAAGGTATGTTACGCGATGTTCGCATCGCGATCGTTAATTGCCTCGTCGCCGGATACCTGCCGGCGGCGCTATTGGGCGTTTTGCAGAGCGGCCGGCGCACTGTGCTCGTGCTGCAGGGGACACTGGACTGCACACCCCGGGAATGTGAAGCCCTGGCTGCGTCCATCAAGCTCAGTACCCGGGGACTAGTGGTCACCGGCCTCGCCGGCTTAATACTGGCCCTGACAACTCCCTACCTGGTGCCACCGGTGCCGGAAGCTCCGTGGAACCCGCTAACGTGGAGCCCGGAGGTTGCATGGCACCGCGTCCTTGGCCCGCTAACAATGGTGTGGGGGGCTTGGCTCGTATACGCCATTGTTACTGTTTCGGTTCGAATGTCGCGTATTGCAAAACAAATGTGCAAAATCAACCTGCTGGATCCTTCACCACTGGCACCTTTCACGCAACAGGGACTTACCAATGCCTTGGTGATTATCGGCTCACTTTCGATCTGGAGCCTGATGATGATCGAGACGGGTTTCGGCCAGATGATGTTGATCCTCGGTGGAGGCACGCTCATTGGAACTGTTCTCGCCCTGCTCTCTCCGGTTCATGGCGTGCATGTCAGAATTTGCCAGTCAAAAGAGAAGGAACTCAGTTGGGTCAATAGTGAGATATCGTTACAGCAGGATGTGTTCCACGGCTCGGAAACCAATCACCCCGGTGGCCGTATGGCAGATCTCATCGCGTACCGGGGATTAGTCGAAAACGTCTCCGAGTGGCCGTTCACCTTTAACACCTACGGCCGTATATTCCTTTATGTGCTTTTGCCGGCGGCAACCTGGGGGATCGGCCTTATCGCCGAGTCGGTGGTCGATCGGGCTTTCTAATAAAGCACCCTACAAAGACTTGGACTGGCTGACAAAAATAAGCTCATCTGTTTTGTAGCCGAGCGATTTGGCAGTGGCGAGCAGTTCATCGACTACGGCCTGATCAAGTACCGGTGTTCTTGAGAGTATCCACAGGTAGTCTTTATCCGGGCCTGTTACCAACGACCATTGATAATTTTTCTGGTCAAGCGCGATGACATTGTAGGATGCGTAGAACGGCCCAAAGAAAGACACTTTCAAGCGGCCAACTGTCGAATCATCAACGAAGTATGCCTTGCCTTCGGCTTCTTTCCACTCGTCTTTTTTGGTATTGAAGCCCCGGTTCAGGACACGCACGCCGCCATCATCTTTTAAACTATATTCTGCCGTCACATTGGACAGATCACGTTCAAACCTGTGATCCATGCGGGCAATTTCATACCACGTGCCGAGATACTGCTCCAGGCTAAAATTCTTGACGGGTTCCGTTCCGTCAGGAATACCCACGCAAGCACCCAGGCCCAGCCACAATAATGAAACGCAAAGCCAGTTACGGCTTGCTCTAAGCTTACCTGTCATCTAAAAATCCCTTGAGTCATAGGCCCAGTGCAAAAGCGCCTGTCGTTGTCTTGGCCTGCACAGCAGGTCACCTTTCATACAATTATTTCGAAGCTGGGAGATGTGCCGGGTCATTGCCTTCCAGCGTCGTATCTGCCGGTCATCATCCTCATGGCGACGGCCCATGTAGTATCTGCAATACCATTGGAACCAGCCACGCGGGTCATCCTCATGAATCCAGCCTTTTTCCTGCCAGTAAGACAGCGGCTTTGAGGCCTTTATCTGAAAGAAATTTAGGTTTGGGTTGTGCTTTTCAGGGCTCAACTTTGCATTCTGAAACCATTCGCCAGGAAACTCAGCACCGCAGTCGGTCATATATTTGCCGCCAAATACACCCATTGCCAACATCTGCGATGGTGTTAATTGTGGCTTGAAGTCCTCAGAAAAATCCCGCCCGCGTTCGCAGACCAGTTCATAGCGATAGTCCTGCTGCATACGATCATTGACTATTACGATTTTTGACATTTGCGGATACTCTCTCTGCTTACGGGTCTTAACAGGCTCGGTTCTATTGCCTGAAATCAAGTGTCTTTGCTATTTGCTTGATACCCGTATCAATATTTTTGCCTATCAATTGCACACCTGACTTCTTCAGATTATCGAAATGCCCCGCCGCAATAGCTCCTCCGAAAAATACCGGCACAGAAAGCTGGGTAACCAGCCAGGGTAACTGCTCCTCAATCACACCAGGCTTCGGCTCAATAACACCCGACAATACCAGCGCCGCACTATTGGTCTTTCTCACCGCGGCGGGCAATTCATCCAACGGCATATTGGCTCCCAGCAACACCGTTTGAAAGCCGTGGTCACAGGCTTCCAGTGCGAATAACAACAGACCAATCTCATGCAGGTCGCCGGGCAGACAAGCCAACATTAGCCTGGGACCCGTTTGGGTTTGAGAGCGATGATGAAAACGCGCACCCAGTTTATTACGCAGATAGAAACCAAAAAAATGTTCCTCGGCTACACTGCCCTTATTATTCTCCCAACGATCACCCAACTCCTTTAAGAGTGGCGCCAGAAGCTTCTCTGTTACGATCCGCACCGGGTAATATGAAAGCGCCTCGCTATAGATACGTTCAAGTGCGGGCTCATCAAAACGGATGACGGCTGCAATCATACCGTTAATATAGCGTTGCCAATGGGTCTGCCTGTCCTCTGCCGGATCATCTTCAACACTTTCACCTGCCAAGGTTTCCGCGTTGATTTGTCCGATTCGCATACCCCGGTCCAATAAACCGACTACCCGGTTTATCAAATCAATATGCTCCTGCGTATACAACCTGTGTCCACTGGGTTTGCGAATCGGGTCTATCAGGCCATACCGGGTTTCCCAGGCTCTCAACGTTATTGCATTTACACCGGTTAACTCAGAGACCGCTCTGATTGGAAACAAACCTGGTACGTGGTCCGCTGACATCTGTTCTGAATTTTTCATAATCCTTGCGGTTCTTCTTTTATAAGTAGCCGTTCCATGTTAACACAAACATTATACAACATTCCTACTTATATCAAACTTATACAATGTCAATAATAGAAACACTCACCAAAACCACTATAAGCCATTGAAAGACAATATCAATGATATCTAACATAGCTATATGGGTACATAGAAAAATCATACAAAACCTATATTTTTTGTAAAATACTATTGAAAAGCTATACAAAACCTGTACAATGCAGAGCAGTTGTTAAAAAAACGCCCTCAAAGCTACTTTTTTTCCAACCCTGGCGCTCCAGTCGCAACAGCAACAGGACAGCACAGACGAAATCAACCAACCCAACCATTGCTTGTTGGAATATTTTTAAATGAGGAGATAGTCATGTTACGCAAAAGTTTTTTAGGTCTTGGAATTGCTTCCCTGCTCTGCAGCCCTGTCGCACTTGCTGACGCACGTGTATCAGTTGCCCATTTCGCACCTTTCGCTGAAGACGTTATGGATACATCTGTGAGTGTCGTATTGAACGGCGGTGTTGCTCTGGAGAACGTCTTATTCAAACAGTTCACACCCTACATAGATCTTCCTGCAGGCGATTATGTTGTCGATATCATTCCTACAGGCACTGATACAGTGGCAATAACTAACACGTTCATGCTCGAAGATGGAAAAGACTACACCGTATACGCCACAGGTAACGGCACCCTGCAGGACCTCGCGCTTGTGGCGCTTGAAGATGACAACACTGCACCTGCCATGGGTAACGTGAAAGTCAGAGTGGTTCACGCGGCACCCTTCGGCCCCACTGCAGAGTCAACGGAAGTTTCTATCAGAACAGCAGGAGGTGATCTGGTCGCCGGTCTTCAGGGTGTTCCTTATGGCGGTGCCAGCGGTTATCTGGAGTTACCTGAAGGTACTTACGACTTGAAAGTGGCTTCCAATAACGGCCAGGTTAATTATATCGATCCACTGCCGGTGGCCCTCGCTTCAGGCACGATTGTAACGCTGTTCGCGGTGGGTGACATCGTTACGCAGGATCTGTCCATCATTGCGACACCGATCGCCGAGTTACCGCTTCGTAACGCCGTTAATGACTCTACCAACGGTGCCTACACTCTCGCTGGTATGCCTGGTCAGGGTTTCTGGTTCACACCTATTCCTGCCCAGAACCGTGTAGTCGGCAGTTGGTATACCTACAACATGGATGGCTCAACAACCTGGTTCACTTTTGACAGCTGTAGCGGACTCACTGAAACAGATTGCCCGACACCAGGCGGTTTTGACGGAATGATGGCTATGACTACCTTGTACCAGAGCACCGGCATGACCGCATCGGGTGCTATGCAAATGACCAAGCCGATTGGCACAATTGACTTCAATGTCATCGATTGCGAGTTGATTGAAGCAACTGTCACCATTGGCGAAAGCGTTACCAGCTACGATGGTATCCGACTGACACCTTCTGCTTCATGCCCGCCTGCAGAGTGATCGGATAGCACTAAGCTACATTACGAATTATTAACTCAATACTTATTTATTAAAAGGATAGCATCATGTTTTTACACAAATTACCTCAAAAGGCTAAACGATTTACCCAGTTCATGGTCCTCACCGCAAGTGTCAGCTTGTTCGCCGTCACAGCTTTTGCAGGCAGCTACAACAAGAAAGCCAGCATGAATATTGTGGAAACCGCAAGCAGCAATGGCTCTTTCACCACTTTGGTTGCGGCGTTGGAAGCTGCCGACTTGAGTGAAACATTGCAGGGAGACGGTCCCTTCACGGTTTTTGCCCCTACCGACGAGGCCTTTGCAAAACTGCCTGCGGGAACAGTTGAAAACCTGCTTCTTCCAGAGAACAAGGATAAGTTGACCGCGATTCTTACCTACCATGTGGTTGCAGGCAAAGTAACATCCGCGCAGGTTGTAACACTTGAATCAGCGACTACGGTCAATGGCCAGGATGTTCAAATTGTCGTTGAGAAAGATGTAGTGATGATAGACGGTGCAACGGTTGCTGCTGTTGATATTATGGCCAGCAATGGTGTCATCCACGTCATTGATGAGGTCATCCTGCCTAAATGATTACCCAGCCCCAGAAGTTTCTCCTCACCACACACTGAGAGACTTCATTGCCGCCGGTCGCAAGGCCGGCGGTTTTTTTATGCCATTTCAGTATTGGAACATACCAACACATCGAGCAACTTATGATGCGTAACGAGTTACGCATCATTTGAAATCAAACTGATAAACGCATGGGTTACGGATCAGAACTTGCTGAGGACATAGATAATGACGGAAGCGACAGCCATTGTACCCACTAGAATAGCCAGCGGTATCACGTAACTCTGGTATTTCCAGTTGGTAACCCCACAGAAAGGACAACGACTACCCATAAAGGTATGGGGAAACGTCTTCTCACAGTTGCTGCACGGTCTTGTGACGGATTTAAACATGCGGCTATTTTAACTTGCTGGCATTCAATTGCAATTGACCCACATCAACGCCATTCGGCGCAAAAAAGTGCCTTTGTGACCCCGTATATTATGGTACACCATATCAAGAATTAGCTTAATGCAAGCTTAAGTGTGGGGAAACGCGTGGGTAATGGCCCAGGCGGGTTTCTGAACAGGTTCCCCGTCCTACAACTGTTGTTAACTCTCAGCAGGTTTCAAGTGATTTTGCTACACCGGGGAATTCCCGCAGAAGTTTCTTATCCGCGGTAACAAGTGGAACACCAAGGTACTTGGCGAGTGCAACAAATTCGCAATCGTATGCGGAGCATTCGCTCTGATTCACCAGTCGCATGATATCGTCTGATGGGACTTCATATTCATGATCACCCAAAAGTTCTTCAGCCTGCTCAAGAATGAGCATTACCTCTTCCAATGTCAGCAGATTCTTACGCAGGTATAAACTTAAAACGCTTCTGAATTCGCTACGCCATAAAACCGGCGCACACCAGTGAGAGTCGAGTGATAAAAGCTGTTCAGCCTGTTGTGATCTATCCCCGGTGAGGTACAGGTAAGAAACGACATTTGTGTCAACAACGATCATGGGCGACCGTCATTTTTTGCGGCGTCCAGCAATTTGTCAGTAAGTCTATAGTTTGCAGTTTTTTCTCTTAGCCTCCTGGCGATGGCTAAATGAGCAGACACATCAGTTTTGTAAGGGACCAGCGTTCGCTCAACGCAGTAAAGGATCTCACTATTCAAACTTCTGCGATGAACCCGGGCCGCTTCTTTTAAGCGGTCATAAAGCTCATCAGGTATGTTTTTAATTGTTAAAGCAGGCATGAATAACCCTCTCTGGAAACCAATATGGTTTCATTATGGTTTCTAAGGTTTCAGAAGGTCAAGGGAAACCTGCCCGGGCTCTTGTGGGAGATCGCTGTGGGTAGAGTGCGTAGTCTTCGGGGTCACCGTATTTGTTCTGGTTATACACACCGGCTTTGAAATACATATAGTCATTGGCGACGTCGTAACCACTTGCCGACATATCGATGGTCTTTTGTGCGAGAACCTTACCGGACTGACTGATCGTTACGGTTAAATCATTACCCGACGCCTTGATTTCTTAAGAAAACTTCTCGTTGAGGGCAATACCATCAGCCGGGTCATGAGGTGTTTTGGATTTGCTGCCAAGTAAATCTACGAAAATATCATCACCGCCTGATGGTTCATGCGCTACATAAATTGAGCCACGTTTGCTATCGGGAAACTTTTGATAATAAAGCCTCGCAGGCTCATCTTTGGATGCATGGATTTGCCCAATTACAAGCTGCCCAACCTCTTTCGGGCCACCTGATGTAGTAACGTGATTAATGGCTAGCGTGGCACGCAGAATGCCATCCACGGCACCTGCTTTTTTCTGCGTGCTTTCGGGAGCAGAAGAAAATACCCAGTTATTTTTACCGGGGTTGTCGCCTTCATCCTTGGTGCCAATATCCGTATTGCCGCGACGCAGCATTTCACGTAATTCGGTACGTGTATATTTGGTATTTTTGGATGTTTTTGCACCGCCGATGGTGGCGCGAAACACCATGCCGCCGGCGCTTGAAGGATGGCACGATAAAGAGTCCGGCGAGGCATCAGTCGCTGCCAGCCCGGGTGGCCAGTTCTTCTATGCGGTCTGGAACCAGGAGGATCTGGAAGATCATGAAGTGGTCAAGTCCGATGTATGGTTCCGCAGGGTTGGTGAAAAAAAGAAGTAGCTGTAGTTTTGGCTACTGCCAAGTTAGGCAAGGCGTAAAGAGAGGGCCCGCAGATACTGCGGGCTCTTTTTAATGCTTATATTTGTTAATAGAGCGCAATCACAAAGGAAAACCCAACCCTTTGGGTGCGTTATTTATAACGCACCATTTCACACCAATCCATTACGGATCATTGACCTCTTTCACCGGTTCCCATTCCTCATCCGGGTTGTAGCTTGTCATCGCCATGGCAATCGCTTCGCTATCCTCTCCCAGGTTCTTTTGATAGACGATGCCTGAATGGCTGATGATAAAACTCATTACGCCGCTTTCGCCATATTCTCTCGGCCAGGCAACCAAGGCAAACCCGCCGCGCATTTTGTCGCCGATCACGTAGTTATAGGCACCGCCCTCGGCAGCCGCACCCTGCTCTTTTAATATCTTGTAGTGATAGCCGTGATAGCCCCCACCAGGTGAGACATCAGCCATCAATGGTCCAAGCGGGCTGATGTCTTCGCCATCTTCTGCTTCCCAGAATAAACCGTCACGGGTACCTTCTGTACTGATGAACTGCTGCGCGTATTCGAGGATGCCATTGCCATTTCGATCCTGCTCGGCGTATTCAAATTGCGCGTCATAGTAGGCAAGAACGGCCTGCATGGTTGCCAATTCATTGCGCCCGATACGGCGGATGGCCATGGCTTCTCTTCCCTCGAGGATATCAAAGTACCAACCGGTATCCCCCTTAGCAATAGGCACGGGAAATGTCCAGCCACCTTCACCGATAGCAATCATCAATTTATCTTCACCATGGGGGACCAGGCTGTTGGACAAGTTCCAGGCCTCAAGATAATTATCCACGTCCTCGGAGTCGACCTCATCCAACGCCAAAACCTCGAAATAATCCTCCCCGAATAGCTGGGTGATCATCTCGGAATCTTGAGTTTCAAGTGCCAGGGCAAAGGCATTTGCAGCATCTGCAGGTTGTGCAAATACCGCCTGACCCAGATTAGCGTCAAGCTTCATCTCTTGCGGTGCCTGCTCTGTATCAGAACACGACGCCGCGACAAGGATCATTGTTACAGCCAGCAAACGTAGCGCGTTTCTGCCGATCGCCTGTGATTGGCTGGAAATAGATAGTTGAGTATTTTTAAATAAATTTTTCATCATCTGTTCCCTGTTATCGCCTACGCCCGCTGCCCGATCTGGACATGCGTTGATGGCTGGATTGGCCACGATTAATGCTTTGTCTTGATCTGTTCGCGTTACCCGAATTTTTCAGGGCGTTGTTGCGTGAGCTTGAACTGTAATTGCGGGTTTGACCCGTGCTTCGTGTACTGCCCGCTTTGCGGTTTTGGCTGGTAGCACGGTTGCTGGTCGAAGCCTTTGATTTGTTGTTAAAGCCTGTTTTGCCTTGTGCAACGTCACGGTTGGCCTTGTTGACTGAACTCCTGGCCTTGTCACCACCTGCACCCTGCAGATCTCTGCGACCTTCTGAGGGTGATACAGCACGTTTATCCAGCGTGTTTCTGGCCTGATCGCGCTGCGCATCACGACCGCGATAATCCTGGCGGTTGCTGGCGCCATCCCGCTTGTTGCTAAACTGTTCACGGGATCTATTGTCTTTGTAAGGCACGCCCTTACGGTTGTTGGCATTATGTTTCCAGTTGCTGTTTCTGTTGTTGCTGTTTATCCGGTTGTTTCCGATATTGATATTGTTGTAGCGGTTGACGTTGATATCAACACGGCCACGCCCACGGCCCCAATGACATCCACCCCAAAGGGCGTTGCCTATACCAATACCAATACCAAAGCCGATTCCACGCCACACGGCGGTGCCGAACCCATAACCCGGCGGGTAGTAATACCATGGCGTGTAACGAGGCCACCACCAGGGTCCGTAAATATAAGTGGGGTTGTAGGTTGGTACGTAGATAACCTGCGGTTGGGCAGGCTCAATAATAATAATGGTTTCGGTAGTGGACGGTTCTTCCTGCACGGTAATGGTCTGTTGTTCGGATGACTTCAGGTTGCCCTCGTCATTCGCTTTATTACGCAGTTTTTGAACCGTGTCCATGACGGTTTCCGAGTCTGCAAGGAATGCATCACCCACGTTTTGAACCCAGTCAGGCTGTTCGCCCATCATCGTCAATACCTGCGGAAACGCGACCAGTGACATCACGCTTGGATCCCACGATTTATCCTGTACTGCTTCAACGGCAGCATCACCTTCCTGATCAGGGTTGGCCGCTGACCATTTGACCGCCTCGGCCACATCAACGGGATAGGTTGCCGCCATCAGTATTTGTGCCAAAAGTGAGTCAGGGTAAAGCGCAATCGGCGCCATCATCTGGTCAAGCTCAGCCTCACTGAATGTTGGATCCTGGGCCTGTACTGCACCTGCTGACAGGTACAACATGGCCACGATAAACAATAATTTGCCAGGTATCGCCAGCAATTTTCTCATGGATAATTCCTCTGATTTCCCGATATCTTGATAGCTACTGTTTGAGCCAACCATCGAAATTTATTGTAGCAGACAATTGAGAGTGTGAATTATCGCGGGCAACGTTTACACAGCGTACATTATTTTAGCTCGATGGGGGGTCGTAATCTTCGAATTTCTGGCGGGTTCGGGTCAGGTCGATGTTCTTTTTGTCGTTTGCGATTTTTACCAGGACACCCAGCTTTTTATAACGCGCGTAGATCACTGCGTCACGTTTTTCTCCGGCGAAAATACCCTTGGCTCCAAAATCGATATTGTCCGAATCCAGGAATGCATTGGGGATGGTTAGTTGCCGGTCAGCGATATCTATTTCAACCGTACCGTTGATATCCTCGACCGTCAGCATTTTCTTAACCCACTTTGGAGTGCCCTTTTCGTTTCCCAATGTGGCCACAATCGGGCGTGAATCGGTCATGCTCAGCGTGGCCTGGGTTTTTAGTTGAAGTGGATCGGTCAAAACCGTTTGTGCCTGCGTGAGTACCAGCAAGGCATCCCAGTCTTTCTCGTTAAACTTCTCGTTATTACCCACTACCTTTACGTTATCAAGACGAAACTCGGATCCGCTGATATCAAAAAACAGGTCTGCCAGTCGACCGTCCACCAGCGAAACATCAGCACTGAAATCTGTTCTGATCAACTGCGTATCAACCAGCGCTTCCATTTGCCTGGCTATCAGTCTCACAAAACCTTCGGCGTCATCGTGTTTTAGCATGACGTCTGCCGTGAGATCGGCATTGCCGCTGGTAAATAACACCGGTGAATCAGTGGGAAGATAGTGGTTAAAAACCGACATATCAGAAACGCGGGCGGTGGGTATGATCAATTCGAGCTCCACTTTCTCCTTATGGTTAGCATCAACGTCGCCCTCAGCTCGCAGCAACTGGTTGGTTGCGGTTGCATTCAGCATCAACCCCTCACCCGTCACCAGGGGTGCGCTGGCACCTTTCTGAAGGATGACCATATTGTTAAAAGTAACATCAAGATCAAGCTCATCCCCGGAGTCGGGGTTTACCTCAATCTCTATCTCTCCATCGCCGGTAATCTCATGGGAAAACAGGCTCACGTCGAGGTCGCCGGCATCAATCGAAACATCAGTACCCTGTAACACCCTGCCACCTTCCATGCGCAAATGGCCATCGACCAGACCCGTTCCGTTAATACTCATGTCCTTGAACTTTTGAGTAAAAAGATCGATAAATGAAAGGTCGTTTGCGTTGATATTCACATCGGCGTCAACGAGCAGGAAGCGTAAAAACTTAATACCCTTGTTATCCCTGGGCACAAAAGGTGCCAAGCCCATTTCGCCCGTTACCAGACCGCGCTGAAATATCTGTCGCGACTTGATGGAATGCGGATCAAGCTCGAGATTGATATCCGGTAAGCTCAGTGACAACAAACCTCCACGACTGACCACATCCAGGTTGGCATTCAGCGTGCCCTTTGCACCACCCTGAAACTGATGGATCCAATAGCCGAACTGCCCTTCGAGCTTTATATCGTCAATTTCCACATGCCAGGCACGTTTCTTTTTCTTGGGTATGGTGACGGCATCGGTAACTTCACGGTCACCAATCGACGGGTAAAACGGCAGTAGTTCAGTGTAATCTTTGTCGGCCTTCAGCCTGGGCCGCTGATAGTAGTTGGCATCCGACACACGCACACCATCGATCCACACCCGCTTGAATATCAGCGGCAGAACATCAATGGAGGCCGAGACAGATTTAACCTCAAATGCCCATTGCTGCGACCTCGCCTGGCCATTGCCCGAGGCATTGCGTATATGAAAACGAAACGGATACCAGGTCCAGGCGTTTTCCCAGCTCACCTGAAATTTCTCGGGCCTGATCTGGTTGATCAGTGTTTGGGTGAGCGGTAATTGCAAGGCAAGGTTAAACAGGGCGACATAGATGACTTCCACCGCCACTACGGCAATGATAATTCTCTTTATCCAGGGTGTTTTTCTCATCGTGTGACCCGCCAATGATTACAATCACGCTGTTAGCGTTTACTGGTTGTGACCCTCTCGCCGTTAGAGATCACCGCACCTATCACTCTGGGGACCGTAACATTCATAAACTTTAACCACTGAATTACAACAATCCTTCAGATACCGCTCGCTTTCGTGCAAGCCCGGCAGCAGCACTCAGGCGCGAAAGGGCTGCAGCGAAACGTGGATCGTCACGAATTGAATCATAATGCGGTTGGAATTTGAGGCCTTGCCAGGCCGACAGGTATTCAAGGTCCGCACACGCCTCCAATGCCGTTAAAGCCATTTCGCGTTGACCCAGCATTGCGAAAATCCTGACATCCAGAAAGCCATACGCAGTGGTACCACGGTTTCGCTGGAGGTGCGATATATTTTCAAGCGCCAAATTCAGTAATTCCGTTGCCCGTTCGTTATCTCCGCTTTGTTGCAAAACCAGCGCGACATCGACCGCCTCATCAATTGCGTAGTCCGAAAGAGCATCAGGAACCGGACCCGATACCCAGTCGGGATACTTCTGCTCTGCGCCTGCCCGGGCCAGTTCAATATCACCAACGAGCAACGCCGCATAAGTGCGGTAATCTGCATCACCTTCCAAATCCTCGCTTGAATCAAGTACGGCCCGCGCCATATCACGATTGCCATTGACAAGGTGCAAAAGGATGCGGATAAACGCCTTTTCCATAGAATCCAGGCTTTGGGAATTTGTGATGCAATCAAGTGCCGACTCTTCGGCATCGAGATTAATGTAACTGTAGCAGTGGCTTCTGGCACGTGTGTTTTGCGGATCCAGTTCGAAAACTTTCAGGCTGGCTCGCAGCGTCTCGACGGGATCTCCGTGCGCCCAGTAAATCCAGGACAGAAATGAATAAACTGACGGATACCCGGGGTGTAACATCCTGAGCCGCTCCAGTTCTGCGAGGGTTTCTTCATCTCGCCCTGCAATAAACGGCTGAACTGCGTAATTGAGATGAATCACCGGCGACATGGGGTCCAGCTCGTGAGCCCGCTGCAGAAGGGCGTAAGCCTCGTCATTGAGATTCTGGTCTACCCGGATAAAGGAAAACCAATGATAGACGGTCGCATTGCCGGGAATGAGTTCTATGGCGCGTTCAAAATCCAGTATGGCCGCATCCAGGTCTTCCTTGTGCCGGTAAATTTCACCACGCACCATAAACGCTTCGCCTAAATCCGGTGAAAGTTCCAGCGCCTGGTCAAGCAGAGCCATGGCAGGATCAAGGGCTTCGGCTTCCGTCCAGCCTGCATATTCATATAGCAAATGATAGGCATTGGCCAAGCCGGTTATCGCCACGGCAAATTCAGGATCGAGCTCAATCGCCCGTTCGAAATGACTCTTGCCTTGCTCGAGGGCAGTCACGGTACGTAAAGCCAGCAACTGCTGTCCTTTCATGTACTCCTGGAAGGCTTCAAGGTTATGGGTCGGATTTTCCGTGATACGAGCAACCTCTTCCGTCGTCAAGTTTGCCTTCAGGGCATCGGTGATCTGACGGGTAATCGAACTTTGAATGGCAAACAGGTTTTCCGCCGTCATCTCACGATCATATGTTTCTGCCCACAAGTGCTCGTCTGTTTGCGCATCAATTAACTGCATATTGACCCGGATCTGATCACCGGAACGCTGAACCCCACCTTCCAAAATAGCCGTAACCCCCAATTGACCCGCGATTTCCGGTATCGAAAGCTCGGTGTCCCGGTAACGCATGACCGAGGTACGGGAAATGACCTTCAAGGAAGCTATTTTTGCCAGTTGAGTGAGTAGATCATCGTGCATGCCATCGGCAAAATACTGGTCTTCCTCGCGGGCGCTGCGGTTTGCCAGTGGCAACACTGCTATAGACCTCTCCATATCGTCCGCATCGCTATCTTCCTCGACTTCCACAGCACTTACCGATGTGTCAGCCGACTCGTTGGCACCCCCCCCGGATAGAACGAATTTGTCAATGGCAAAATACCCCAGGCCCATCAGCAATATGCCAATAATCATGAAGTCCAGCTTACGACCGGTCTGGGTGGTGATGGATTGCGAAGGACTCACCTGCTTTTCACGTTTAAGACCTTCCGGCGTCATTTCAAACGCCCAGGCGAATAACAGGATGAGAGGCAGACCGATAGCCAACAAC
>JAOUCZ010000242.1 GCA_029859505.1 Lysobacterales bacterium
CCGTTCCAGCAAGCCCTGGCGTCCCAGGGATCTGGCAACGGCACGCCTGCGCGGAGAGGACCCGATCGTCCCGGACCCATAAAGGAGATAAGATATGAAATCAACAATCGCGACCCTAACCGTGATTATCCTGATGCTGGCTGCCTGCGATAGGGTGGGAAGCGAGGCCTGGTGCGAAAAGCAAAAAAAGATACCCAAGGGTGAATGGACTTTAGAGGAAGTGAGTGACTTTACAAAGTACTGCGCGCTGGGGATGGACTCTGAAAAGTGGTGCAAGAAGATGGAAAAGAAAGACAAAGGCGACTGGACCGCGAACGAGGCAGCAGACTACGCCGCCAATTGTGTCGTCGGGCGGAGCAAATAGCACGACACATGTGCCGTAACAAGGTCATCAAGGATGACCCCATGATCAAGGCGCCCGGTTTATTTCAGACGGTAAGTCTGGACGCATACAATTTGCTGCTGCGTGGCGTCGTACCCATGATTGGTGTAGACCCGGGTGTGGTCCTACCACTCATCGGGCCGGTTGGGTTATCCTCAAACCTCCCTGGATAAAGAACATATCAAACACCAATGTCTGTTAAGAGCCTGCTGAAATCCCTTCTACTAATCGGGCTTGGAATCCTGCTGGGTTATGGTTGGTTCCGGTTTGGGGGAGTGATTGCGCCAGCTATCACACAGCAACATGCGACAACGACAATTCTCGACCAGAATCTACCTCGGCTGGATACTGAATTTAAAGGCAAAATTGGCCGTAGCTATCGCCAGTCAAGCCCGTACTACCCTCAACCCCTGACCGCCGCACCCAATTCCCCCAACATTTTGATCATACTGACCGATGACGTGGGGTTTGCGTCGTCTTCAACATTTGGTGGACCGGTACCGACCCCGGCGCTGGATAAGCTGGCAGCGGAAGGTTTGCTGTATAACAGGTTTCACACAACAGCCATGTGTTCACCAACCAGGGCATCCATGCTGACAGGGCGAAACGCCCATATGGTTGGAAGCGGGATGATCAGTAACCTGGGAACCGGGTACCCCGGCTACTCTAGTGCCATTCCCAGAAGCGCCGCTACGATTGGTCGCATCCTCACTGGTAACGGTTACAACACAGCATTTTTTGGCAAGCATCATAATGTTCCCGACGAACATTCCAGTGCAGCAGGACCCTTCCATCTATGGCCGACGGGTTTGGGTTTTGAGTATTTTTATGGATTTATCGGTGGGGATACCGACCAGTTTTACCCTAACCTGTTTCGAGGTATCCAGGCGGTTGAGCCACGGAAGGAATCAGACAACTTTATCCTCGACAAGGCCCTGGCAAATGATGCGATCCGGTGGCTGCGAAATCAGTCCGTGGCGGCACCTGACAAACCGTGGATGATCTGGTATGCGCCTGGAACAGCACATTCGCCACACCAGGCTCCGCAGGAGTGGATTGACAAGTTCAAGGGCCGGTTTGATCACGGCTGGGATGTTGTGCGCGAGGAAAGCCACGCCAGGCAAAAGGCCCAGGGGGTGATACCCGGTTCTGCAAAGTTGACACCCCGGCCATCAGAATTACAAGCGTGGGATTCACTTACTTCAACTCAAAAGCAAATTTCGGCCGCCTATATGGAAGTATTTGCTGCCACGCTGGCGTTTCAGGATGACCAGATCGGTCGCGTCATCGATGAACTCAGACAGAGTGGAGATTTTGATAATACGCTTATCATGTTTGTGCAAGGTGATAACGGTGGCAGCGCAGAGGGAGGTCTGGATGGTCACCTGAACGAAATCGGTAATATGGCCAACCAGGTTGAAGAGCCGGAAAGCTGGGTGTTATCCAGGCTGGGTTCTATGGGCGGTCCTGAGTCATATCAAAACTACCCAGCGAGTTGGGCTTGGGCCATGAATAGTCCCTTTCAATGGACTAAAGCAGTGGGATCCCATTTGGGCGGAACACGCAACGGGCTGATTGTATCCTGGCCAGCAGGCATTACTGCAACAGGTGAAGTCCGGGATCAATATCACCATGTGATCGATATCATGCCCACCGTGTTGGATGCTGCCGGCATTGAACCGCCGGAGGTCGTAGACGGTATCGTTCAGCAACGCATCGATGGTTTCAGCATGCGGGAGTCATTTGACAATCCACACGCCCCGGGGCGGCAGACCCAGTATTTTGAATTGTATGCAAACCGCGCAATTTATCAGCAAGGTTGGCTGGCCAACACACGGCCTGTCGTCTTGCCATGGCAGCAGGATTACAGCGGTGGTGATCCATTATCTGACTACAGCTGGGAACTGTATGAGCTCGACAACGACTATAGCCAGGCCATGGACCTTGCCAGCCAACTTCCTGAAAAACTTGATGCAATGAAACAACTCTGGTGGGAGACAGCAAAAAGCAACAACGTACTGCCACTCGACGACCGGCGCGGTGCCGCACGTGTGTGGGAGCGCTTTCTGAGGTATTGGAATTCGGGCAAGGAGTCTGTTTTTCGAGGCAAGCAGGTTTCAGCTACCTGGGCAGTTGCTCCACCTTTATTTGCCAGGGACTTCACCATTACAGCTGATTTATCAACGGAATCTTCTTCCGCCAATGGCGTAATTCTTGCAATGGGTAGTTGGTTTGGTGGCTGGAACTTCTATCTGGACGAAGGGCGACCGGTGGCCTATCACGCGTTTTCACAAAGACCGGAAGATCAATTTATCGTGATGGCTGAAAAGCCTTTTGGTGCAGGGTCTTTCCAGTTGGAATTCAGATTTGAATATGATGGTGGTGGCATCGGTAAAGGCGGCACAATGACGATTCTTGGTAATGGCGATATCATCGCGCAAGGGCGGGTTGAGCGAACAATTTCAATACCGGCAGGTTTGGGCGAGACCATGGATACCGGAAGGGATACAGGTGTGCCGGTAACATCTGCTGCGGCGGGTCAAACCATCTTTGAAGGCGAGATTGACGAGGTGAGGGTCCGTTCAGGCAAGCTCAGTCTGATGCCGTTTTGACGATATTTGGGGGCAATGTGGACTAACCCCGATCAAATCCGGCCGCAGAGCATTAGATAAAGCTTGAAGGGGTCACCGAAGGCGAATGTCGAGTTATCACATACCCTCGGCCAAGTCTGTCTCATGCCACCACTTCACTTTTCTGTGATCGGCCAACTCAGTCGATAATGGACCAGCAATCCGTTGTGATCGGATGGCATGATGCCCTCCTGTGGTTCGTCGAACATCGCTTCAACTCGAATCGGAACGACACTGACCCGCTCGCCGGAGACCCACCCCTGTAAGTCCTGTGTTTCGTACCATGGGGTGTCGGACTCCCACTGAATCCGTACTTCGCAATCGTTGGCCGGATCTACGCAAAAAGAGCTCACTTCATTGAAGTTGCCGCCGGAGCGTTCGACGAAATACTCAATGCGATCATCCGCGTGCCTCATATTGACATCGCCACCCCATATGATGGGCAAAGGTTCCGTGACCACACTTTCGATAAACTCGTTGGCTTCATCGACCTGGAGATTATGGGCGGTCAATGAACGTTCTTCGGAGACGCGTGAAGCGCCTCGCGAGTTGAAATGGGTGGTTGCGAGCATGAGATGATCAGGCAGGCCCGGAACTTCTAATTCCGCCATCAGCACACCCTTATTGGCGAGACAGTCAAGACCGCCACACTCCCATTGATTGAACGGGTGATTAAACAGTTCGACAATGGGGAAGTTGCTCGCCAGTAGCAAACCGCTCGATTGCATCTTGCCCGATTTCTCACCCTTCAGGGCACTTCGCTCCGCAATAAACTCGTCACTGGCGCGCTCTGAGTATTTTTCCCCCAGGTCTCTTTTACCTGGGCCAAGGACCCAATTGGGATAACCACCGCGCTGAGGGATTTCTACTGACTGCGATATAAACGCTTCCTGCAGCATGATGATATCGGGTTCAGTACCATGACTGCGCAATTCACCGAGCATATCACCAATTTTTTTCAACGCCGAAGACCGCTTGCCGTCAATTGGAATGCGGTTGCCCTCATCATCGGTGTCGCGGGATTTTTTACCCTTGGCTATAGGCCAGGGAAGTCCGCAAACATTGTAAATGAGTACAGAAATTTCCATCGAAGCCATGTCGGTAGATTCGTCAATGGTCACTTCGGGGGTTCGGGCAACGCCGGTCTGGGGGGGCTCGGGGTAACTCAGATCTTTACTGTATGCGCTGCCGAGCAAGGTAATGCTAAGTAATATAACTTTGCCTGACAAAACGCAAAAAGAAGACGATGTTTGAATCAGAGCTGGTATTTTCATTAGGAAACATGTCCTCAAATGACAGATTCTCTGTTAGGGGGAGTATATGCGGAAAAAATTTGATTGCCAATTCATGGGTTCATTTATTGGGTTGGCTGGCTTAAACTAATCGATCTGCCAAGCCTTGGAGCAATAACATGTTGCGGCGTGTATTCTTTGTTTTTCTGGTGCTTCTGTCGTTTTCGGCATTGGCTTTTGAGACCAACGAGGATGCAGTCCAAATTCCTGCCAGTGAGGATGAAACGGCACTGGATGAGTTTTTGGACGAAGCCGATGACGAGGCCGAAGTCAACGCTGAAAAGGGACTATGGGTAGATACTCACAAGGAATACGTGGACACACAGATCGAAAAGGCTACCTTGTGGGTGGATGGTTTCTTCAACGATCCGAATTACGAAGCGGAAGCTGCCTATAGCCAGATCCGGCTGCGCCCGGAGTTTTATTACCGCAAAGAACAAGGTGCAAAAGGAAAGTTTCGGTTCAGAGCCCGAATAAACCTTCCCAACATGGGCCGCCGTACCAGTCTGATTGCGGGTGCCGAAGATGAGGACAGTTTTGACGATTCCGGAGATGATTCATCGACCGATGGCGTGCTCGGCCTGCAGTTTTTCATGAAGGAATCATCCCGCTGGAACACCAGTTTTACCGCAGGTTTGAAATTCAATGACTTCGCTTTTTTCCTTGGTCCAAGGTTTCGCTTCAGGGATACCGTGGGTGAAAAAGGATCGTACCGCTTCACCCAGACGATACGTTGGCAGACCAACAATTACTGGCAATTCAATTCCCGCCTGGACCTGAATCGGCTGATTTCCGACAGGCTCTATTTTCGCCAGACCTTTGATGGGCGCTGGCGCGGTGAAGAATCAGACGAGAAAGGATATCGCACCCGGGTCAGCAGTTACCTGACGCAGACCCTGACACGGGCGAGCGGAATCCAGTACGAATTCTCGACGATTTTTCACACCGAACCGAATACCCACGTCAACAAGTACGTTCTCGAACTGCGCTATCGCAAACAGACCCGCCGTGATTGGCTTTACTACGAAATCATACCCCTGATTTCGTTCGATAAAGAGTACGACTACAAATTTAATCCCGGGATTCGCCTGCGCCTGGAGTTTTTCTTTGGCAAATCGCTGGCGCGGCAGTTCTGGCGTGGGGAAGCCGAGGATAGCGAGGAGTTTAGTTGGTAAAACACAGGGTCCGGCATCATCGGCACAACCCACAGGGAGATAGAACAGTGATTCATTTTCGTATCGATTTCCCGAGGGTTAAAGAGCATCAGCCACCTCTGCTGAAACATGAACCCGGTAGAGTGCGATCGCCATCGCGCCCAGAATAAGCTCGAGCACGGCATAGACTACCAGTAGGAGTTTAGGAAGGATTAA
>JAOUCZ010000048.1 GCA_029859505.1 Lysobacterales bacterium
GAAGGATGCGACGATGGCAGGGTCTTCTGAATAGCTTTCGTATGTCCGGCCCCAATGAATATTGTTTGCAACGGCAAGCATTGGTGCAAACCCCCACTCAACGCCTGTAGCGAGAAGCTCCCGTGCAGTGACCGTCGCGGCACGCTTAATCAGATCCGGGTCATTGGCTGCGCCAAACCCAATGTTATGTGGAAACAGGGTTGCGCCCTGAACGTTACAGTTTCCGTGAGTGGCATCTACGCCATAAATGAGGGGGATGGCCATATGTTGAGCATCTTGCACCATCGACGCAGCCCAAAAAGTGTCATTCATATTCACCCAGTCTTGGGGCAGGTTGCTGCCGGGGCTTGATCCGGCACCACTCAGAACAGCGCCAAGGTGATACTGCGTGACATCTTCCGGGGTGAGGGTCGTACGCTCGGGCTGGGTCATCTGCCCGATTTTCTGATCCAGGTTCATTTCAGACAGCAAAGCCTCCGCTCTCTGGCAGATATTTTTGTCTTTTAGAAATGAACCATTCATAGCATCAAATCGTCCGTACTCAAGACTGTACAGTCATTTGTAGGCATACTTATGTATTGAGACCTAAGTGTATCGGCGGTCGATAGCTTGTGATGTGTGTTTGCGTCAGGTTGGACCAGAAACACGACAACAGGGAATTTGGTGGGAAATAATGGTAATCCCGTTTATACATAACAGCCAGTTAAGAGGAATGACAGGGAATTGATCAACCGATTTTCGAATCTGTTTGGGGCAGTTGTAACTGCTATCTACAACAATCGCACCTACCAGTTCTGGTTGATGCAGTTTATCGGCTGGGGAGGGCTCGGCATGGTGACCTTTTTCAGCCTGACGCTGTGGTACGCAACGGCGACCTGGACCCATGTCTCCCACACCATCGTGCAGTCCCTTCTGGGTATGTTGCTGTCCATTCCATTGCACCGGGTTTGCCTGGCTGTTTGGGAACGCTCAATGTTGGCGCGTATTGGCTGGAGCCTGTTGGCTGTCATCGTGTTGTCTTTGCTTTGGACGATGTTGCGCATTTATACATTTACTCTAATTACCGGGTCGGGGGGTATATGGGCGGATTTTGGTGGTTGGTATTTCTCCTCTTTCCTGGTCTATTTATGCTGGGTAGCACTTTATTACGGCAATAAGTTTTATTATCAAGCTGAACTTGAGTACGGAAAAAGAAAGGATGCAGCTGTTGCCGTCAAGGAAGAACAATTAAAAAGACTGAATGCTGAAGCTGATGCAAAAAACGCACAACTGGGCATGTTGCAATACCAGTTAAACCCTCATTTTTTATTTAATACACTCAATACCATCAGTGCCCTGGTGAAGTTCAAGGAAAACGAAAAAGCGCATCGGATGATTACACAGCTGGGTCATTTTTTGCGCTACTCGCTGGATAATGATCCGGCATTGAAAATCTCCCTGGAGCAGGAAGTTGAAGCCTTAATGTTGTACCTGGAAATAGAGCAAACACGCTTTAGCGAACGGCTGACACTGCAGTTTGATATCGACGAGCAGGCCGCCCGGGCCCTGGTGCCAAGCCTGTTGTTGCAACCCCTGGCTGAAAATTCAATCAAGTATGCGATAGCGGCCAATGAGGACGGCGGCACTATCAGTCTCCGGGCAAACGTACAGGATGATGAGCTACAAATCGAACTGGCAGATACAGGTCCCGGTATGGCGAATAACCGGCCAAAACCAGGCACGGGTAGACGAGTAGGGCTGCACAATACGCTGGAACGTTTGAAGACGCTTTATAATGATGCCTATACGTTTGATATCAAACTGCGCCCTTCGGGAGGCCTGAAGATCAACATCCATATCCCCTACGATCCAGTATAGAAGCCTATGGATAAGTTAAAGACCATTGTTGTAGATGATGAATCGATGTCACGCAAGTTGATATTGTCTTGTCTTGAAGGCCTGCCTGAAATAGAGGTTCTCGCTGAATGCAGCAATGGACGTGAAGCGGTGACAACGGTGATGGAACTGGAACCTGATCTGATGTTTCTCGATATCAGCATGCCTGGTTTGAATGGTTTTGATGTCATTAAAAAAATCCAGCCGGAATTGTTGCCAATGGTGATTTTTTGCACGGCGTTTGAGCGTTATGCCCTGGATGCATTTGATGTGCACGCTGTTGATTACATCGTCAAACCACTGGATGAACAGCGTTTGCAACTCGCAGTGAAGCGGGCCATGGCCCGTTTTCATGAGGAGCAGTACCTGGGCGAAAATAAAGCCTCATTACTTGGTGCCATTGATTCAATCACAACGAACGTCACTGAACACGAACAGGTGCAGGGTGATCCCGGGCTTAGTACAGCATCTGTGGAACCAGTGCGGAAAATCACTATCAAGGATCGTGACACTATCAAGTTGGTTAAGGTTGACACCATTGCCTGGGTTGATGCCGCAGGGGACTATATGTGTGTTCATGCAGAGGGTGAGACGCACATCATGCGCTGTACAATGAAACAACTACTCAATGACCTTGACGATACCGCATTCAAGCAGGTGCATCGCTCCACCATTGTTAACCTGAACTGTATTGAGGAAGTTATCCCGCATACCAAGGGAGAGTACTATCTGCGGGTTGATAATGGTGAGCGGATCAAGGTGAGTCGTAAGTATCGTGGTGCAATAAAAACATTTCTTGCTTCAATGAACCGGCCCTGATTTTTGCCTTCATTTCGTCAGTGTGATGCAATTGACATGATCAAAACACTGTCTTGTCAGAGTGCCTGAAGGCCCATATATTACCGGGCTGGTTATCTTTGTCCATTTGATCTCATCGCTGGTCCAACTCACCGCTTTCACATTGTTTACAAACTAGACCTCAGTAAAATGACGGACTATTGGTGATAAGACTATCCGCCAAGAAGTTAGTTGGGGGAAATATGAGAGAGACAACATGTTCAAACCAACATTTCGCCGGGTAATACTCACCTTTTTAGTATTCGCAACCATCAGTTCGGGTTCCTGGGCGGAAGAGTTAATTCTTGAAGAAGTCGTTGTAACTGCTGTCAGGCGCGACACCAACCTGATGGAAACACCACTGGCAGTTTCGGCGCTTACCGCCGATGCCCTCGCCCGGGAAGGCGTCAATAATATTCTCAATGTCGGCAACCTGGTGCCTAATATGCAAGTCGGTCTTTCGCCATCTGATTCCGGCGTATCGATTGCTATCCGTGGTATTACATCAAATAATTTCACCGAACTGGGTGATCCCACGGTTGGTATTCACTTCGACGGCATCTATTCTCCGCGGCCACAGGGTGGGCTGGCTTTGTTATTCGATGTGGAACGCATCGACATTCTTCGCGGACCACAGGGAACCTTGTTTGGACGCAACTCAACGGCGGGAACCATTAACATCATCAACGCAAGACCCCAGTTTGAAGAGATCGCCGGTTCTGCTGAGATCGAAGCAGGTAATAATTCAAACCGCGCATTTCGTGGCTGGTTAAATATTCCGGCCACCGAGAATCTCGCGTTTCGTGCATCCTTCATGGCACAAAAAGCGGACACCTATCTCAACCAGGAAATGGATGAGTATGATCTCGATTGGGATGTCGACCTCGATGGGAATACCGATGGGCCAAATGATGTTCCGGCCGATGGTATACCCAACACGGACCAGCGCAGAAACCATCACCAGAAAGATTCCCGCGCCTACGGCAGCATTGATCGCTGGGCGGGCCGTTTAAGCATGCGTTGGACCCCAACGGATGATATTGACTGGTTGGTGACCTATGAGTATTTCAAGGATAAAAGCCCGGGTGTGCCTTTCCTGAAAGACTGCCAGAAAGCAAAAGGCACTTTTTTTGAGTGCGATCACGACGAGTTTGACGTAAAAATCAATACACCTGGTGAATTGGACATGTCAATCAAGACCATTCGGTCCGAGTTCGTATGGGACATGACAGATTCTGTTTCTGCGGAGTATCGCTTTGCGCATTCGACGCAGGACCGGACACAATTATTCGATCAGGATGCGGGCGCGTTCACTGATCCAGATCACCCTGGATATGGTATCGCCATTGAAGGCACCATATTTGGCGGCGTCAATGGCGTTTTGATTCGTGATCCACAGGCATTCATTGACCGTGGCTTTGATCCGGTGGCAATGCAGCCATTTGAAGACCTCGCCCTGGAAACCGAGTATTCACATTACAAATCGACAGTTCACGAAATCATTTTCAAGTCTGAAACAGACTCAGACCTGCAGTGGCTGGCTGGTTACTTCTATCTGAAAGAAGATAATGAAATCAAATTCAATGTTGAGTTGCCGTTTTGTTGTGCTTTCATCCGCCCGCTTGCCCAGGCCTTTGTGCAACCTAAAAGAACGGTTGAGTCCCAGGCGCTGTTTGCCCAGTTTGATTACAGTGTTAATGACCGGCTCAACCTGACTGCCGGTTATCGTTACACCTGGGATGAGAAAGAGGACAAGAACGGTTCAACCCACTCGACCACGGGCTACTGGACCAACCCCGGCCTGTATTCTGAAAACCCGGATGATACGTTCTGGTATGAAAGCTGGACGTTCGTAGGTGATGGAATCCCCTTTTACGGTTTCGATGTCCCATTCTGGAGCGAATATTACCAATCTGATGATCTAGGCCCTAACGACGGCACACTTGGTGCTGATTTTACAAGCCGGGTTCCTGGCACTGATAACAGTCATAAAGCCGATTGGGGCAAGGGTACCTGGAGACTGGGATTCGACTACATCGCGAAAGATAACCTGTTTTTCTACGGTTATGTGGCCACAGGCTACAAAGCCGGCGGTTTCGGAGACAACGTAGATACCTGTGAATGCGGTAACTGGACAACCTTCGATTACGATCCAGAGACCGTGACTACCTATGAACTGGGTTTCAAATCGACTTTGGCGGATGGCAAGCTGAATCTGCTGGGTACAGTCTTTTACAGTCAGTATGATGATATGCAGAGGACATTTTTCGCCATCGTGGGTGAGAGCATTTACAGTGGTAATGATATTGGAACCAACCTGACCACTAATATCGCCGAATCAACCATTAGCGGTGTTGAAATTGAAGTGGACTGGTATCCCTATGATGGTGGTCGCGTGTATGGCTGGATCGCCTATCTTGATGCCGAGATCAAAGATATGCCTGCCGGTGACGGGTGGTTCTGCTTTGAGCGCGCTCTTTTAGGTCTTACAGAGTGCCCGCCAGAGGTTGATAATTCCGATCCTAATGCTCCCAACATCCGTCCAACCAACTTCAAAGGCAATCAACTGCCCTGGTCACCAAAGTGGTCGGCGACCGTTACGGCTGAACATAACTGGTATTTTGACAACGGTCTACGCCTGAGTCCGGTTGCCACGATCCACTGGCAGGACGAGATTTTCTTCCAGGATAACAACTTTGATGAAGGGCCCTTTCACAGTGGTCAGAAAGCATATGCAACGGTGAACGCGTCTTTACGATTGATCAATGAGGAAAACCGTTGGGGTCTGGAACTCTATGTTTACAACGCTTTTGATGAGCGTACGCGAAACTGGGCTGATTATGGTCCAGGATATATAAAATCAAGCTATGCACCACCTCGTTCATATGGAATGAAATTTCGTTATGACTTCTGATGACATGTCAACTTAGTAGGAAAATTAAAATGAAACGATTAGTAAAAAACATTCTGGTTTTGTTAGCGGCAACCTTAGTATGTAGCCCGGCATTCGCAGTGATTGATTTCAGTGATGATTTTGAAAGCTACAATCTTCCCGATGGCGGTATTATTGGCGGGGGCTGGACCTGGTTTCTTAATGCCTATCCAAACTTTCCAGTCTGTGATGGTTACATATTTGGCTATGGACCCAACCCTGCCCCAAATAGCAACGGCCCGTACTATGTTTCCAATATTGGCGAAGGAGACACGGGTAAGGCACTGAACGTATTCAGCGACTACGGTAGTGACCAGCACCCTGTTGGCAATTGCGTAGAAACAAATGTATATCAGGAGCGTTTGCTTACTGCCTCGGATGGCGGCCAGTACACATTCCGGTTCGACACCCAGGTAACGGACCAACTGGGCCAAGATGTACAAACGTATGGATTCATTAAATTAATTAATCCGGACCCTCCTTATGAGACGTTTGTTTTCAAGAAAGTTTCGACTCAAACCGGAGGAAAAAAAGGTCTCGCAATCAACCTGACTTCAGATGACGCTGGAAAACTTATTCAGTGGGGATTCGCAAACATTGTGTCTGATTATCTGCCCTCAGGCCGTTTTTATGACAATGTGGAATTCACCCCGGACGTAGTAGTAGAGCCACCACCACCCTACGAATTTGAAGGTGTACCAATCCCTGCATGGGCACTTTTCGGTATAGCCGGATTACTGGCTTATTTTGGTGGGTCTCAGTTGCGCTCCCGCAGAAAAGTCAAGTAGCGCGATCTTATATAATCAAAGGAATATGGTATGAGTAACTCAGTTTGTAAATTAACGATGTTGTGCAGCGCGTTTCTTCTGTTGGGAGGTTTCAGTAACCTGGCTGCAGCAGATCCGTTGTTCACCGATGATTTTGAAAACCGCGTAAAAGATCAGGTTCTGATCGGCGGTGATTGGACCTGGTATAACCAGACTTTCGCAGACGATACCTGCAGCGGGGAACCCACTTCCGGCTTTGGTCCCTTTGATGATGGCGATCCCAGTGATTACGAGCAGGAGAACCGCAACTACTGGACCGCGAGTTCGGATGTAGGCGGGGGGGACTCGTATTTCCGTGCAGGTTTGGAAGTTCCGGCCTGGGCGAGTACGGAAGGAGACCCGGTCGTACTGAGCAATATGCTGAGGGTATATGGTGACCAGTACTACAACCCCGGTGTAACCACCTGTAAGCGTACTCTGGTTTTCCAGGAAATGGACGTTGCGAGTGCGGGTACTTTCAGCTTTTCTTTTGATGTTGCACAGGATCGTTACGGTGCGCCCGTAAACGGTGAAGTTACCGGTGCGTTTGTGAAAGTTCTGAAGTCAAGTGACGGTAGCTATACCACGGTGCTCTTCGAGAAAGAAGAAACGAACCCGCCGGTTTCCTCAACACCAGAGAATGCCAATATGGCATCCCAGGCGGTTGATTTCACTATCACTGAAGATATGGTTGGTGAGCTACTTCAATTTGGTTTCTACACGGACTTGGCCGAAAACCTCGGCCAGGGGTGGGGCACCTCTGCTGCACTTTACGATAATATCGAAGTGGACGTGATGGGCATTGGACCGGCACATTCCGGTTCCTGGTATAACCCCGACCAGAGTGGGCAAGGGTTTTCTATGGAGTTCGGGGTACTGCCTGATGGATCTCCATTCGCAGCCATTTATTGGTACACCTATGATGATTTGGGCAACCCCATTTTCATGCTCGGTACCGGGATTCCGGTAGGCAACCGGGTGGAGGTAACATTCGAATCACCTACTGGCATGATATATGGTGAGTTTAATCCGGTCCCGCAGCCCTTTGATATCGGAGGCACAGCAGTCATCGTGTTTGGTGACCGCGATAATGCCACTTTCAACTACACGCCATCAGCATTTTCGGAAACCGAATGGGGTCATACAACACCCATCGTAGACCTGCCGCTGGTTAAGATATTCGGAATACCTGCAGATAAAAACTTCAGTACGCCTGAATAACGACAGGCGGCTGGCCAGGCACATCCACCTTGCTTTCGAGCAGGGTGGAGTGCCTTTGGTTTCAGGGTTTTAGTCGAAAAAAACCAGTGACTCAAATGGCAAGGCCAAGGTACGGCCCTGCTAAATACTATGGATATGTTCAAGTGAAAGAAATGGTTAATTCAAAAGTAAATTCCCTCTCAGACCAGCGGAGTTTATTCTCCGGCCTGGTATCTCTGCCCATCAAGTACCTGTTACTCGCCGGTTTAATCATAAGCCCCGTCAGTAGCGCATTTGGGCAAGTGATCTGGAGTGAAGAATTCGATACAGGATCAGCACCAGACAGTGCGGTCTGGTCCTATGACCGGGGTGCCAGTGGCTGGGGAAATAATGAACTGCAGGAATATACCAGCGCCCCTCAAAATGTCCGTATAGAAGACGGTAACCTGGTCATCGCGGTTCAGAAGGATGACAATGGTTTTACCTCGGCGAGAATTCGCACAGAGGACAAGCTCACATTCAAATACGGCACCATCGAGGCACGCATCAAGGTTCCTGATCTGGCCGATGGCTTATGGCCGGCCTTCTGGACCCTGGGAAACAATTTCAGCCAGGTTGGATGGCCCTATTGTGGTGAAATTGACATCATGGAAATGGGTAGTGGTACGGCCATTTCTGCAGGTGTTATCAACCGGCGTGTAGGATCAGCTGCGCACTGGGACAACATGGGGCAATGGTCGAGCTATTCCCGCTTTAAGGATACATCTGCAGATCTTGATGATGACTTCCACGTCTTCAGCATGGACTGGACGCCTACCCAGATTACAACCTATATCGATGGGCAGCTGATATGGACGTTTCGTATCCAGATTGACAGTTGTGCTGATTGCAGTGAGTTTCACCAGCCGCATTTCATTATTCTCAACATGGCAGTGGGTGGCAATTACACGGGGCTTTTAAGTCCGGGGCAAATTACTGCGGCAATGCCGGCGGAAATGCTGATTGATTATATTCGTATATCTGATAACGGTTTTACCCAGCTGGGTGGTTCCGCAGCACCGGCAACAGAGGGCATCGGGCCCGACTATTCTGGTTCCTGGTATAACGCGGATCAGAGTGGGCATGGTTTTTCCATGGAATTCAGCTATCTGGAGGATGGTTCGCCTATGGCTGCCGTTTACTGGTATACCTATGACGATAAGGGGAACCCGATTTTTATGCTGGGTACTGGAGTTCCAGATGGCAATCGGGTAGAGATACAGTTCGAGTCTCCGGTTGGTATGATTTACGGGGAATTCGACCCGGATAGTGTACCGACTCCCCGCGATGTTGGTGGTGTCGCGGTCCTGGAGTTCAGCAACAAGGATAATGCAACATTCAGTTACACACCTTCGGCGTTTTCAGTGTCCTCCTGGGGCCACACAACGGCCATTGAGTCTCTACCCTTGGTTAAGATATTCGCAATTCCGGTTTCGACTGGTAGCAGTACGTTAAAGCCTGAATAGCTGCGAGACTGAGCCTTGTAAGACAGTCATCCAGACAAACCTCTACCTCATGTCCTGGCCTGGCTCTTAACCATTCCCCAGCGGTCGAGGAGGCCGCTCTCCGGGCGGGTTAATCTTCATTCATCTGTTCTCACCTTTTTTCCGGCATAAAAAAACCCGCTTGTGAGCGGGTTTCTTAAAAACAGATTGCCCTGGATCGTTTACTTGATCTTGGCTTCCTTGTACATCACGTGTTTACGTACGACAGGATCGTACTTTTTCATCTCCATTTTTCCGGGAGTATTCTTTTTGTTTTTATCCGTGGTGTAAAAATGACCGGTACCTTCAGAAGATACCATGCGGATTTTATCTCTTGCTGATTTTGCCATGATTCAAACTCCTCAGAATTTTTCGCCGCGCGAACGCAGATCGGCTAAAACGGCATCGATGCCTTTTTTATCAATAATACGTAAACCCTTGGCAGAGATACGTAAGCGAACCCAACGGTTTTCACTTTCCACCCAAAAGCGATGGCGGTGAATGTTGGGTAAAAAGCGCCGTCTGGTCTTTACATTTGAATGCGCTACGTTGTTTCCGGACATGGGACCTTTACCGGTTACCTGACAAACTCTGGACATTAGATTATTCCGTTTCTGTACTATCAAAAGTGAGCCGCACTTTATACCGCAATATTGCTGCGTATGCAATAAATTTGACTAAATAACCGTCAAAATACCAGGTTTGATGATCGTGGCGGCCCGGAACTATAACATTCCCCTTGAAGCCATGGATACAGGCGGCCCGTCACCAACAACGAAATGATCCAGCAAACGGATTTCCAATAACAGTAAAGCATCTTTCAGACGACGGGTAATGGCCTGGTCTGCAAGACTGGGTTCGCTGACACCTGACGGGTGATTGTGAGCAACGATGACCGCTGCAGCACTCAACCTGAGAGCTCTCTCTGCAACCACCCTGGGATAAACGCAGGCCCCGTCTATGGAGCCTTGAAACAGATCTTCTGAAGCGATTACACGGTGACGTGTATCCAGAAACAAACAGGTAAAAATTTCACGTCTGCGATCTCTTAATATCGTTTGCAGGTATTCCATGGTCATCGCCGGGCTGGTCAGTGAAACACCCCGTTTTAGTGACTCCTTAAGTTGCCGGCGTACAAGCTCATGGGCCAGCCGGATCATGGCAGCGCTTGTGTCATTCAGGCCCTGGCGTTCACCCGGGTTGAGGCGGCTGGCGATCTGGAGACCGCGCAAACCGTCAAAACTGCGTAACAGGTTTTCAGCTTTACGATTGTTTTCAGCTTTCGGTTTACCGGGATAGAGTAGCTTGCAAAGCAGTTCTGTATCCGTCAGCAAGCGGGGTTGAAACTGGGCCGTAGACAGGGTCTCGGAAACTATGGACTGTTTTTGGATCGATACCATGATCAGCTCTTGGTTTTGAGTGTGTTTCAATGCTGAATCATCGCTGTGGTGGTGTATATTGGTGCTTATAAACAGTGTTTGTAGGATCAAACCCCAATTTTCAAGTGTTGCAGACTACAAGGCGAAGGCTTGGTATGATTGCGGCAGCAAAATGAAATTAGATTGAATAGGGATGTCAATTGAAAACACAAAGCTTAAAAGCCATCCAGTTAAAAATCATTGATCCGAGGCTGGGCCAGGAAATCCCATTGCCCGAACATGCCACCGATGGTTCCGCAGGAATGGATTTGCGCGCTTGCGTAGAAAATAAAACACTGGTGCAACCGGGTGAGACATTACTTGTACCAACGGGTTTCGCCATGCACATAGCCGACCCCGGTATGGCTGCAGTGATTTTGCCACGTTCCGGGCTGGGACATAAACATGGCCTTGTGCTGGGAAACCTGGTTGGCCTGATAGACAGCGACTACCAGGGGCAGGTCTATGTTTCCTGTTGGAATCGCTCAGATAAAGCGTTTGAAATTGAGCCAGGTATGCGAATTGCTCAATTGGTTTTCGTGCCCGTGGTCGTGGCTGACTTCGAAGTCGTTGAGTCATTTGAGGAAAGCGAGCGGGGTGCAGGTGGATTTGGACATACAGGTCGCCAATGAACACTCCAAAGATTGAATTTAATGGCAAAGTGGATATTCGTGAGATCCTTGAATCTTTGAGATTCCGTATTGAAAATCTGAATCCTGTCGTGTTGATTGGGGCTGGTGCAGTTGCACTGGTTTTGGTTTTGGTTCTTTTTCTCACCGGCGGTACCAGTCAGAAGGAAAGTGACGAAAATCTCGCCCAGGCCAAACAGGTTATTGAGCAGGTTAATGCTCATGTCCTGAATTTTCGCCGGGTGCTTGAAGATCAACAAGTACAGGAACTGGCAGTTATAGCCGCTGGCGACCCGGAAAAGTTGGCAAACCTGCAGCAATACATCAGTGGTCGCATTCCAGACGTCATAGCCGTTGATATTTACACAACGGAACTTGAGACACTGCGGGGAGCAGACTTGGGGCCTTTTGGATATGCCGTGCTGGATATGCTGTTTACTACGGAAGCAATGGGATTGGCACCTGCACAGATTCACGGTAAGGGCGAGGGCTCATACCTGGCCATGGCCGTGCGGGTCGGAGATAAGGAGGCCCCAAAAGGGTATTTGTTGGCGAAAGTAAGCCCGGAAGGGTTGGTTTCGACGTTCAAGGCGGCATTGTCTAAACCCGGTGCCTTTATGCTCGATCAATCCAACGGCCGGTTTAACCCCTTGATACTCGGTGAACTTGCGGTACAGCCAAGCTCGTCCGAGCATATCGTTTGGCTTCGTGTTCCCACGACCCTGTTTCGGATTGGGTACGTAAATGGAGTCAAGGTCGGTGGGTCTTTGGATAGTTTACGTCCGGTACTCTTTATTGCAGGTCTGTTGTTGCTGGCTTTGGGCCTGCTGTTAAAGTTTCGCCCACCACCGCTGGAGTTACGCGAAGACCCTTCTCACTCTGAGTCTCCACTTGAAAGTACCGAACCGCAGGAGGATCAGAGTGCTCTCGTTCAGCTGGAAGATGGTCAGGGTACCGTAGAAAAGGGTGCCACAGAAGAAAGCCATAACCGTTTACAAACCGCCGAAAGTACGAATGATGGATTGGGACATATTGAATTGCCGGATCTTGGGTTTAATTTGGAGAAAGCCAGCATGCATCGTAAAAAGATTCTTCCCCCTGTTGAGTTGGTGGAGAGTATTTTCAGGGCATACGACATTCGTGGCATTGTTGGTCAAACCCTCGATGCCGATGTTGCCTACCAGGTTGGCCAGGTGGTGGGAACCTTAACGTTGGAACAGGAAGCTGCACCCGTGGTAGTGGCAAGGGACGGCAGAGAATCCGGTGTGGATCTTAGCGAAGGTCTGATCAATGGAATTGCATCCACAGGCTGTGACGTGGTGGATATTGGTGCGGTGCCAACCGGCGTATTGTATTTTGGGGCCTACGAACTGGGTAGTGCCACCGGCGTCATGGTAACCGGTAGTCACAATCCCCCGGATTACAATGGAATCAAGATGCTTATCGGGGGTGTTACGCAGTCCGGAGAGCAGATTACCGATATATACAATCGCATCAAGAGCGGCAGTGTGCGTGTGGGTAAAGGCAATGTAAGTCAGCAGGATATGTTGAGCAGGTACCGGGAAAAAATTGCCGGTGATATCCAGTTGCAAAGGCCATTGAAAGTCATCGCAGATTGTGGAAACGGAATTGGCGGTGTTGCTGCTGCCGACGTGTTGCGTGATATTGGCGCCGAGGTCATTACCCTGTTTGATGAGGTCGACGGCTCTTTCCCGAACCATCACCCGGATCCCAGCGAACCGGAAAACCTGACCGACCTGATTGAGGCCGTTCGTCTGATGAATGCTGATATTGGTGTGGCATTCGATGGTGATGCAGACCGGCTTGGTGTGGTTACTTCCGTCGGCGAGATTATTTACTCTGACCGGCTGATGATGATGTTTTCGACTGACGTCCTGAGCAGGGTGCCGGGTTCAACAATTATCTATGATGTTAAATGTACCGGTCACCTGCATCACGTTATTGAGGAAGCGGGCGGCAGGGCCATGATGTATAAGACCGGTCACTCACTGATCAAAAACAAGATGAGAGAGGTCAATGCACCTTTCGCTGGTGAGATGAGCGGGCACTTCTTTTTCAAAGAGCGCTGGTATGGTTTTGATTGCGGTATTTATTCCGCCTGCAGATTGTTGGAGATCCTGGCGGCCGATGAACGTGACCCGGCAGAGGTACTCAGCGGTCTTCCCAACAGTATCAGTACGCCGGAATTGAAGCTTCATATGCAAGAGGGTGAGAACCACGCTTTTGTTGCAGAAATGCAGGAAAAAGCACGCTTTTCCGATGCCAGGATCACCACAATAGACGGTGTACGTGCTGATTTTGTCGATGGTTGGGGCCTGGTGCGCGCTTCTAACACTACACCGATACTGGTTCTTCGTTTTGAAGGTGACACGGAGCAATCCCTGCAGCGTATCAAGGATGTGTTCAGGCAGCAGATGCTGGCGATCAACAACGAGTTGAAGATGCCTTTCTAGTCATGGTTCACGCGCTTAAAATTCTACTCGCCGGAACACTGGTATTGGCAGCCCAGCCGGTATTGGCACAAATAGCTGTTGGTGAGCAGACACTAGTGCTGCCCCTATCAAGTGAATTGGCCACTGACAGGATGGCCAAAGTGGTGACTTCTACGGGCCGTCCTGCAGACTGCCTCGCTCCACTTGCTGTGAATACAATTGATGGTGAAAACAGAGTGGTGCCGGCACGTGGGTTCCTGATTGAACCGGGCGTGCATACAGTCAACGGCAAGGCCACGCTGGATTTGGCAAGCTGCCCATTAAGCGACAACAACCTGTATATCAGCAGAGCCGCTGATCTGGAAGTCAATTTTCAGCCAGGCACTACTTATTATCTTGGTTATCAACATCAATCTGCTAACCCTGAAGAGTGGCAACTGGTCGTCTGGCACGTTGAGGAAGCCCTCAATGCTGATACTTCTAACCGGTAGGCGGACAGCTTAATACGCAGCTTCGGTAAATACCGGGTCCACTGAACCATTCCAGGGACCATCATAAAGCGCCAGCTTTTTCTCCGCCGGTGTTGTTCCCAGGTGAGCATTTGAAAACAACGGTTCAAGAAAGCCGGTCTCATTTTCTCCGGATGAGCTCAGGCGGTTACGTACCGTTAACCCCCTGGATGACATCTCCAGAACTTCAAGAGCTATGGACTGAAGGTTTCGATTGCGAATTTCTGCTTTTAAGCCCAGTCTCGGTGCATCTGCCCTGAGTTTTAAACGCTCTTCCATGCTCCAGTCACGCACGAGATCCCACGCGGCTTCGAGTACTGCATCGTCATATAACAGACCGGCCCAAAAGGCTGGAAGAGCGCACAATTTCCTCCACGGACCGCCATCTGCACCTCGCATCTCCATATAACGTTTTAAGCGGACCTCCGGGAAAGCGGTTGTCAGATGGTCTTCCCAGTCTTTCATTACCGGTTTTTCGCCGGGGAGTGCAGGCAAAGTGCCATTGAGAAAATCCCGGAAGGACTGGCCCGAAGCATCGATATATTCACCGTCCCGGTAAACAAAATACATCGGTACATCCAACATGTAATCAACGTAACGTTCAAATCCCATTGAAGAATCAAAGACAAAAGGCAGCATTCCGGTCCGGTCGGGATCGGTATCCTCCCAAACGTGCGAGCGGTAACTGACATAACCACAGGGTTTACCATCCACAAATGGTGAATTCGCGAACAACGCCGTTGCAATCGGCTGCAGCGCGAGTGATACCTGGAACTTCCTGACCATATCCGCCTCGGAAGCAAAATCGAGGTTGACTTGAACGGTACAGGTACGCGCCATCATATCCACGCCGAGATTGCCGCGCTTGGCCATGTACTCGCGCATGATGCGGTAACGGCCCTTGGGCATCCATTGTGTATCCTTGCGTTCCCATTTGGGTTGGAAGCCCATACCCAAAAATGCGATCCCCAGGGGTTCAGCGATGGTTTTGACCTGCTTTAAATGGGTATAAACCTCATCACAGGTCTGATGTACGTTATCGAGCAGCGCCCCGGAGAGCTCCAATTGACCACCGGGTTCCAAAGTTACAGATGCACCCGTATCATCGAGCAATGCAATCAGCTTGCCCTGCTCATAAACCGGGTTCCAGCCGAACTGGTCCGCAAGACCTTTTAGCATTGAGTGAATACTGCTGCGGCCCTCGTAAGGCAAAGGTCGCAAATCCCGGGTGGTAAATCCAAATTTCTCATGTTCGGTGCCCAAGCGCCATTCAGACTTGGGTTTACAACCGGATTCAAGGTATTCAACCAGTTGTTGACGGTTTTCAATGGGGGCCGGGCTGCCTGGTAGATTCAAGTGAAGCACTCCATGTCGACTCTGTCCGGTATGAACCCGGGGGTAAGTAATCACTTGCAGGAACAGGTCGACCGGAGTCAATTTGTTCAGTGCAAGGAACGATGGTCGTAATGTACTATATATACTTTAGTGTGGCGAGATGCTGCAGCGGGCAAAATGAAACCTGAGTGTTTGAAAAATGCACTCAATTAGCCTTTCGCCCTGCAAGTCTTGACACTTCTTCTCATCCCTTCAGATCCTTGGTGAAAATGCAAAACTGGTCAATGAAGAGTGGAATGTATGACTCCGTGATTCTATTGCGCCAATGCGTCCTGCCAGCCATTCTTTTAATTTTTTTGGGTGCCTGTGGCGATGACTACCGGGAAAAGTTGGCTGGCCGGGGCAGTCACGCCCGACCCGTTGAACTGATTCTTGACGAGGATGGCCGTCCCGCTCCGTCTGTTTTAGCAGAAGAACAGGAATTGAACCGTGACAACGGACAGGAGCCACAAACACTGGATCCGCACCTGGCTGAAGGTTTACCGTCTGCGCACATATTGCGGGACCTGTTTGAGGGATTAACAGCCCAATCACCAGAGGGCCGAATTGTTCCGGGAGCAGCCATTCGATGGAACATCAGCCGGGACGGAAAAACCTATACATTTTATCTCCGGCGCGATGCACTCTGGTCGAATGGTGACCCGGTAACTGCCGCGGACTTTGTTTTTGGATTACAGCGTAGCGCTGACCCCGCAACGGCATCAAAATATGCCCAGGTTTTATTACCGATTGAAAATGCAGCAGAAGTGCTTGCCGGTGACCTGCCGCCAAGTGAATTGGGTGTCTCCGCAATGGACGAATTTACCCTACAGATTAGCATGAGAGACCCTACACCCTACTTTCTCGCCCTGCTCAGCCACTCTTCGACTTACCCGGTTCACCGGCCCAGCGTAGAAGAGCACGGCTCGGCATTTTCCCGACCTGGTAATCTCATATCCAATGGTGCATATATTTTAAGTGAATGGGTCATTCGTTCACGTATTACGCTGGTAAAAAACGAGAATTACTGGGGTGCAGGCAATGTCATTCTGGAAAAGGTTAACTATTTTCCCTTTGAAGACAGGTCCACTGCGTTAAAGCGTTTCCGGGCCGGGAAATTACATTGGACTTCCTCGGTTCCCAACAATCAGTTCAAGTGGCTGCAAAAACACTATCCTGATGAACTGGTGATCAGTCCATGGCTAGGCTCATATTACTTTGGCTTTAATCTTGAGCGTGAACCTTTTATAGAAAACCCGGGGCTTCGTAAGGCATTGATACTGGCGCTCGACAGGGATTTGCTGACGGAAAAGGTGACCCAGTTTGGAGAATTGCCTTCTTATACACTGGTACCACCCGGCATCATGGATTATGTATCACCGGTGCCCGAGTGGGCAGAGTGGACCCAGGCAGAACGTGAAGCCGAAGCAAAACGTCTTTACGCCGAAGCAGGTTATTCGGAGGACAATCCACTGCAGTTTGAAATTCGCTACACCGCCGGTTTAAACAATAAAAAAATGGCACTGGCCGCTTCTTCCCTTTGGAAGCAAGTGTTGGGTGTACAGGCGACATTACTCAACGAAGAGTACAAGGTATTCTTACAGAATCGGGAAAGAAAAATTCTCACGCAGGTATTTCAGGCAGGTTGGATCAGCGACTATTCTGATCCCTATAGCTTTCTCAATCTGTTCCGTACCGGTCACGGACGTAATGATTACGGTTATTCCAACAGCCTGTATGACGCACTTCTCGACGAGGTGGCGGCCGAGCGCATACCCTCACGGCGACGACGTCTGATGTATGAAACCGAACGCCTGCTGTTGGCTGACGTACCTTTTATACCGCTTTACACCTATGTGACCAAGCGCATGGTCAACCCACGTCTGAAAGGTTGGCAAAGCAATGTAATGGATCACCACTACAGTAAAGATATGTTTTTCCTCAAGGCCGCGACTGATGAAGCTACTACCGTGGTCGAGGAGCTTGAAACCAGTGAAACAGTGAGTGAAGAAACGACGACAACTATCTTGTTGGAGGACATTGACATACCTGTGGAAGGAGACGACCCCCTGTCAACTGAGCAGGATTTACTCCCGGCAGAGCCTGCACAGGACACGGAAACATTGGAGCCTGGCCAGGAGTTGCCGCCGGAGCAGAAAGAAACAGACGATTCCGGTGAAAACAAGCCAACCGAAGTCGTTGATGATGTCGAGACCATCGTGGAGGATTCTCCGGGATGATCAAGGACTCAGGTATGGCACGATATGCTTTGTGGCGGTTGCTTGGATTGATTCCAACGTTGCTGATAATGATCACGGTGGCGTTTTTTCTGATGCGGGTGGCCCCGGGTGGCCCGTTTGACTCTGAAATGCTATTACCTCCGGATATCGAGGCCAACCTGAATGCCAGGTATCACATGGATGAGCCACTATTACAGCAGTACTTTCGTTATCTCAGCCAGGTTGCCGTTCTTGATTTTGGTCCCTCTATTCAATACAAGGACTGGACCGTCAACGAATTGATAGGCCAGGGTATGCCTGTTTCACTTACGATAGGTCTGGCCGCCATGGTGTTGGCTTTTATTTTTGGGACGATTCTGGGTATTACTGCGGCTTTACGAAAAAATACACGTGTCGATTATTCGTTGATGGGGGTGGCCATGCTTGGCATTTCAATCCCCAATTTTGTGA
>JAOUCZ010000049.1 GCA_029859505.1 Lysobacterales bacterium
AAACGGCACTAATACCTGAAAGCAGCGCATCCAGTGTTGCGATACTTTCACCAGGCATACCGGCATAGGCGTAATTTTGTGCAATGCGATACTTGGCAAGAAAATCTTCAATTGCATCGGCTGGTTTCATAGTCAAAAATTTTTCGACCAGTTCAACAACCTTTCGTTGATTGCCGAGTATAGCGTAAGCCTCCAGTTCAGCCGCTGCCATCCTCGCGTCATCAAGACCCTGTTGCTTTTTCTGTGTGAGCCGGGTTAACGCCTCCTGTGCGCTGTCCATAGCTTCGGCATTGTGTCCCAAAGCCTTCTCGGTTATAGCGACCAGGCTTTCACGCAAATTGATGCGTTTCACGTCTATTTCCCAGTCATCAGACCATTTTTGGGCAATATCCAAAGCCGCATCAAAATGCCCAGTCATCATTTGGGTATTCCAATAAGGGAATAAAAAACCCATGTCATTGGTATGTTGCGCACCGACCATCAGGGTTGATGCCCTGTCAGTATCGCCATTCACTGTTAGTACCAGGTCGGCCAGGTATGACTTTGCCCAGTAGTTGTCAGGCTCCAGCTTATAGGCTGCTTCTATAAGTTTCAGGGCCTCATCATAGCGGCGTAAATAACTGAGGGTTTGCCCTGTTTCCAGAAGATTGAAGACCAAACGTGGATTCAGTTTTACGGCCATTTGCATGGAATCAATGGCCTGATTCCACAAACCGGCACGGCGTGACGCCCAGCCTTTCCACATGTGGGCCTCGGCATTGCTGGGCATTAACGCAATGGCTTTATCCAGGTTTGAAAGCGCAGTGTCATAATCCAGCAGACCCCAGTAAGCATAAGAGCCTTCCGCCATGTAGAGTTCCGGGAAATCAGGGTCAATGGCTATCGCCTTGTCGATAGCATCCCGCGCCATGTCGCGATCGGCAGGGTTAGCCCCATATGTCCAATAATTGCTAATGTAAGCATGCGACAGACCTACCCATGCCAGTTTGAATTCGGGATCCAGTTTCAATGCTTCCCTGTAGAGCTCGACGGCAGTGTCAAACCCGATTTCAGTTTCTCCCAGGGCAAACCTCTTACCTTGTAGATACAATTCGTAAGCTGCGACATTATCGGTGGGTACATCGGAAACGTTGGCGATTTCACTGTCCGTTAAGGTCGCCTTAAGGGCGCCCGCAATAGATCTGGCAATCTCCGACTGGATGTCGAAAAGGTTTTCGGTGGTCAGTTCGCGGTCGTAGACCTCTGCCCACAGATGTTCGTCTGAGACCGCATCGATCAACTGCACATTGATGCGCACACGGTTGCCGGAACGTTGCACGGCGCCTTCCATGATGTTACCAACGCCCAGTTCCTCACCAATCTGTTTCAGGTTCTTGGCCGTATCCCGGTATTCCAGAACCGAGGTACGCGAAATGACGCTGAAGGCATCAATCTTGGCCAGTTGGGTTAACAGGTCATCGTGAACCCCATCGGTAAAGTAGGCGTCATCGGCATTTGGACTGCGGTTGGTGAAGGGCAATACAGCAATGGATTTATCGGATTTATGAGCCTCGATAGAGGAAGATGTGGCTTCGCCGGAGGTCTGTGCTCCTTTATCTTCGGCTGCACTGGCTTGTTCGGAAGATTGCTGAGAAAAGGGCTCTGGCCCCGTTTCTACTGAACCGGAAAATTTGTCAAACAGTAAGTAGGCAATAACCAGGGCCATCATTAAAAGGATGGTGTTGTTCAGCTTCTTACCGGTCTGCGGTGTGATCGATTGTGTGCGATCCACATCCTTTTCACGTTTCACACCCTCTGGTGTCATCTCAAATGCCCAGGCGAAGAACAAAGCGACCGGCAGACCGATGGCGACCAGCAGGACGATCGCGCGTCCAACCACGTCTGGAAGATCCAGCAATTCTGAGAGTACATCGGTGAGTTGCAGTAACAACCAGCCACCTACGACGTAGGCAATACCCACACGAAAGACATTGCGGCGTTTGAGTTCAGCGAAAAAGCTCATAGAGCACTCCCTGGGTAACGGCCTACCCAGCGTATGGTGAACGTGTTTGGTGACACAGCAGAAAGCGCGCTGGCGGAGGCCCTCGCGGCAACTAATATATTGAAGCCGACACGAATAACGTTTCGGCGTATTGATCTTCCAAGTAAGGACACGTCGTTTCTACCCCCGCAGCGAACGACAGGCCGATTGACTGACTGTCATCACCATATGAAATCTGGCAGACAGTCAGGCACTGGGCTTGTATTTATTAGTTAATTTCCTTAGGTGATTTCTCGCTCATATAAGTTATTTTGCATATACATGTATCTATTTATAGTTGATACGTATCAATAATGATACAAATCATTCGCATTTGGCTCATTAGTCGGGTAGTTCTGTTGTGCGGACCAGCGCTCCAAAATATAGTGAATTGACCCACATACGTTCTGTTCCGCGCCAAAACCCACGAAAGATCGGGTTGTTTGCAAAACGTATCACGAGGCCTTTGCCCTGGCGTTCGGCGATGACTGCGGGTTGGTCGCTCATTTCGCTAAGAAGCTGTTCACCGATATAGCCGCTGAGTAGTGGTTCTTGTGTGTAACGGACGGGTGTAGCAAAAGGATCCTCACTTGCTTTCAGTAGTGTGCTGCCCCTGCGGAAAAGGGGCATTTCGTTGTTGAGGCCAAAAGCGATGGGGTGGGTGTTATCAATCCGCGCCTGGACAATTGCGCCGCCGATCGTACGTTGGGCCTTTTGATCGTCGTAGTCTGCGTAGGCCATCGGTTTTGATGGTTCTTCAGTGTCTTCCCTGTTGCCATTGCTTTCTTTGCAATCTGCAGCGTTGAAACAAAGTGTCTCAGCCCAGGTAGAAGCACTCTGGATAGTAACCAGTACGCCCCCGTCGTTTACCCACGATGCGATGTCCTGTTTTAGCTTTCTGCCTATTTCTGTATATGTGCCTTCCACCATTAACAGGTGGGTATAGTCATGCAGATCAATAGATTGCAAACGGGAAATATCAACCATCACTGGCGCTACGCCCAGGCGTTGGTCCAATTGAAACCAGGCCTCTCCGGCATCGTAAGCGCGAGTGCCCGGTCCAACGATCAACAGGGGATGAATGGCTTTTACTTTTTTGAAGTGACTGGTACCCAGGCCGGGGCCGCTTGTGGTCAGTTGGCTATTGAATGAGTGTACGTTAACATCTGCACTCCTGAGTAAATCGAATATGGCGTCAGCTTTTTCCTTTTCCTGCAACCCTGAAAGTAGCACCAGGCTGCCTTCACTGAACGATATCGATGCGGGGCCGTCGCTGATACTGAACGGCTTTGTCGCAACCCGCACATGGGCACCGGCGTCCTGTAAATCCTGCAGCACTGCGGGTGCGTTCAATTGCTGCCAGGAGATGACCCATGCAACGGCATCAGGATCAGGTGCGTTGGAGGCCAGTGCCTGGCTGTCGTTAGAGGTGGCCGGTAGCCGCGCCAGTTTCGCGACTGGCAAATCATAGGCCATTGGCAGGTTCCACGCAGACACATCGTAAAATGTGTTGTCTTCAAATTTCGTGCGGGTTTCCAGCATGGCCTGCGCCAATCCGAACTGGCGCTGGTTCACGGGAACGACCCAGGCATGCCCGGGTTTGAATATCTGTCCATCCACATTGATTTCGTTGTCCAGTGTTTGAAATTCCACATGGTGCCGCCTGAAAAGATCCATCAGGGCCAGCGCTCTTGCGGTGTCATTTCCATCGCCGATCACCCATGCTTTGAAGCCCGCATTATCTGCCCTTTGTCGCATTGCCCGGAAAAAACCGGATTGGTATTTTTTGAAGCGGCTGCTTAGTTCGTGTGCGCCTTTGAGTGTTGATAGTGACATGCGAACGTGATTGTGAATGGCCTCGGTGAATTCCAGTGGTCCCGAGTCGCGATTGTAAACAGCGCCGTTGACTCGGGGTTGTTCATACAGGATGCCAATGCTGCCGTTGATATCCGGGTAGGTCGAGCCCTTGCCGTAAAAGAAGTCATCGTATGTATCTTCGGTGAAATACATCTCTCCGGCGCTGTCGAAGCTCCTTGCATGATACGGCACCAGTGCGCGTGTCATCTCAAGGTTCTCGGTGGTGGTCAATGGGTGCTGCCTGGTGGGTGCGCCTGGCTGGAAAAAGAAGCCGTCATCACCCGTTTCATGATGGTCGGTGATGATGTGCGGCAGCCAGCGGTGGTACTCGGTGATCCGGGCTCGGGATTCAGGATGTACCAGCGTTAGCCAGTCCCGATTCAGGTCAAACAGGTAGTGATTGGTTCTGCCCGATGGCCAGTCCTGGTGATGGATGCGGCCATTGCGATCGCCGACCGGATTCAGGCTTCTGTTGGAGTTTGACCAGGTTGCGAAGCGGTCAAGACCGTCCGGGTTCAGGCTGGGATCGAGGATGATAATGGTATTTTTGAGTAGTTCCTTTACATAGTCGGATTGGGATGCTGCAAGATACCAGGCAACGATGGGTGCAGCATTGCTGCCACTGGCTTCATCGCCATGTACGCTGTAACCGAGCCACACCACCAGCGGTGCATCGGGGTCGCCATTAACAACCCCTTTAAGGTGTGATTGTCTAAGCGACTCCAGTTTTGACTGGTTTTCTTCCGAGCTGATGATCACCTGAAGCAGAGGTTTGCGCTGATAGGTGTGACCTATAACCTTGATGCTGACGCGGTCTGATGTCTCAGCCAGTGTGTGCATATAGCGGGCGAGGGAGGGATACTGAATCCTCCAGTCGCCGGGTTCCCAGCCAAGTTGGGACTCGGGAGATGGTATGGATGTATCCATTTGTGCGTCAGCAGGCAGGTATTCTGCAGAGGTCATTGCCAGCGAGGATGCAGACAGCAGGAGCCCGAGGGCAAGAAAAATAAGGCGCATGGCAATTTCCAGAGTATCAAAAACAGGCATGCATTTTATGACATGTACTGCCGTATTGCTGTACCCGTATGTCGTTCATTTACTTAAGGTGGGTAGGGTGAGTAACTTGTTACGCATGGTTTGGATTAGACCGTAGTACCGCGTGGGTAACAAGTTACCCATCCTACTGTTAATATGGTGGAATGAAGAACTTTAGAATTGCTATGTTATTTTGTGCGGCCCTGCCGCTGGAAGTTGCCTGTGCAGACGTCCATTTGGACCAGGTCGAATTGCCGCTGGGCTTTAGTATTGAAATTTATGCTGAGGATGTTAAAAATGCACGGCAGATGGTCCTGGGGGATAACGGGACGCTATTTGCCGGTAGCCGTAAGGCTGGCAAGCTTTGGGCAATGACTGATGCGGATGGTGACCATCGGGCCGAAACTGTGAGGTTGATAGACGAAGATCTCAATATGCCTTCCGGTCTCGAGTTCCGCGATGGTGCACTTTATGTGGGTGCTGTCGACCAGATACTTCGCTACGACAATATCGAAGCCCATTTGAGTCAGCCGCCTGAGCCCGTGGTTGTAACCGATGCGCTACCGGACAAGAAACATCACGGTTGGAAGTACCTGCGCTTTGGACCGGACGGCAAACTGTATATACCGGTTGGAGTGCCCTGTAACATCTGTGATGAAGAAGGGTTTGGTGAGATACGCCGGATGAACCCGGACGGCAGCGACATGGAAGTTTATTCAAAAGGTGTGCGCAACAGCGTCGGACTGACTTTTCACCCTGAAAACGATCAATTGTGGTTCACGGATAACGGTCGCGACATGCTGGGAGATGACCTTCCGGCTGACGAGCTAAACCACGCACCAAAATCTGGCATGCATTTTGGTATCCCTTATTGCCACCAGGGAGATTTACTGGATGAAGAGTTTGGAAAGGGCAGGGACTGTGCAGATTACACACCGCCGGTTGCGAATCTTGACCCTCATGGCGCCGCACTGGGCCTGACCTTTTACACGGGAGATATGTTCCCCGCCGGTTATAAAAACCGCCTGTTTATTGCTCAGCATGGTTCGTGGAACCGTACCGAAAAGATTGGTTACCAGGTTCTTGTTCTGAATGTACAGCCTGACGGCACGATTTTGAAAAACGAGATTTTTGCATCCGGTTGGTTGCAGGGCCAGGAAGTATGGGGGCGTCCCAATGATGTGTTGGTAATGCCCGATGGTGCGCTGCTGGTATCTGATGATCTGGCCGGGGTGATCTATAGGATTAGCTATACACAATGACCCTGATTCAAATCATCGTTCTGTCCCTGATCCAGGGCCTGACGGAGTTTTTGCCGGTATCAAGTTCTGCTCATCTTATCCTTGGCAGCAAGGTCTTCAGCTGGCCTGACCAGGGCCTGGTGTTCGATGTTGCAACGCACCTGGGTACTCTACTGGCTGTGCTGGTGTATTTTCGAAGTGACCTGCGGCAGATGTTGGCGGCATGGTTTGTTACCGGCAAGGGAGGTGAGGACTCTCGCAAGCTTGGTCTGATACTGGTTGTGGCCAGTATTCCCGCAATCGCTGCCGGTGGCCTGTTGCATGGTTGGGTGGAGTCATCGCTCAGGGATGTTCGAGTCGTTGCCGTAAGTACCATTGGCTTTGGTCTGTTGTTGTGGTGGGCTGATGCCCGCTTTGCAAGTAATAAGCAACTTGCCGAAATCAACTTGAAGTCCGGACTTTTGATTGGCCTGGCACAAATACTGGCTCTCGTGCCCGGAACATCGCGTTCGGGAATCACTATAACCATGGGTCGCATGCTGGGCTTCAATGCGGATAGCGCAGCACGTTTTTCATTCCTGCTTTCGATACCGATCATCGCCGCTGCCGGTGCTTATGGTGTGTTGCGGATGCTGGCGTATGATGCGCCAATCGACTGGTTGCAGTTTGGTCTTGCCGTTCTGCTTTCGGCGCTTGCGGGCTGGTTATGCATTGCTGCGTTTCTTGCCCTGTTGCAACGCGTTGGCCTGTTTCCCTTTGTAGTTTATCGCCTCGCACTCGGCGTAGCTCTGCTTTGGATCACTTTCTAGATAAAGTACGCACCAAAGCAGTGCATAATTATTCATTTGGTTCTATAATGGTGCATAGCTGTATCCGTCGGTCTGTACGGTGCGTTAAGTGATGACGTAAAAATCACTTATATGTGGCCAAATGTTGTGAAAACACTCCTAAAATCTACTTATTTAAGTCAAATACAAAAACCAGCCTTTTTTTCATATTGGCATGACTTCTGCATATATATACCGACCCGTTTTGGACATTTATCAAAGTAACAGCATAGGAACAACGACATGAGCATAGAAACAATAGAGAAAATGATCGCCGACGAAGCAGTTGAATTCATCGACTTACGGTTTTGTGATACTTCAGGTAAAGAGCAGCATGTGACCATGCCTGTTGCGATGGCGGACGAAGATTTTTTTGAAGAAGGCAAAATGTTCGATGGCTCTTCGATCAAGGGTTGGAAAGGTATCAACGAGTCAGACATGGTGCTGATGCCGGATGTTGATTCTGCCATGATGGATCCCTTTATGGAGCACAGCACGATGATTATTCGTTGTGACGTACTCGAGCCGGATACGATGGAAGGTTATAACCGTTGTCCGCGATCAGTGGCCAAACGTGCGGAAGCTTTCCTTAAGTCCAGTGGTCTTGCTGACGCAGCTTATTTTGGCCCTGAGCCTGAGTTTTTCGTATTCGACAGTGTCAGTTTCGGCACGGACATGCATTCAACTTTCTACAATATCGATTCTGAAGAAGGTGCCTGGAATACCGGCGCAGAGTATGAAGAAGGCAATCACGGACACCGCCCCCGCGTTAAGGGTGGTTATTTCCCGGTTCCACCAGTGGATAGTTTGCATGATCTGCGCTCAACTATTTGCGGGATATTGGAAAAAATGGGAATCGAGGTTGAAGTGCATCACCATGAAGTGGGTACTGCCGGCCAGTGCGAAATTGGTACCAAGTTCGCCACATTGACCCGTAAAGCGGATGAAATGTTGTCGTTCAAATATGCAACCCACAACGCAGCCCACGCCTCGGGCCGTACAGCGACCTTTATGCCAAAACCGCTGGTTGGTGATAATGGCTCGGGTATGCATGTCCACATGTCCTTGTTCAAAGATGGCAACAATTTGTTCGCCGGTGAAGAGTACGGTGGTTTATCAACGATGGCACTGCATTATATTGGTGGTATTTTCAAACACGCACGTGCGCTCAATGCATTCGCGAATGCATCAACTAACAGTTACAAGCGTCTGGTACCAGGCTACGAAGCACCGGTCATGTTGGCCTACTCGGCCCGCAACCGTTCAGCTTCCTGCCGTATCCCACATGTAGGTAGTCCAAAAGCGCGTCGTATTGAGGTTCGTTTTGGTGATCCGGCTGGCAATGCATACCTGATGTTTGCCGCCTATATGATGGCCGGCCTTGACGGTATCATCAACAAGATTGACCCGGGTCCTGCCATGGACAAGGATCTTTACGATCTGCCCGCCGAGGAAGTGAAAAACATTCCGACAGTATGCGCCAGTCTTGCACAGGCTCTCGAAGCACTGGATAGCGACAGGGATTTCCTGAAGGCAGGCGGTGTATTTGACGACGATCTGATTGATGGTTATATCGAGCTCAAGATGGAAGAGGTGACACGTTTCCGCATGTCTACCCATCCGGTTGAGTTTGATATGTATTACTCTATATAAAGGAGCTGTCATTCGGCAGCACCAGGGAAACCAGCACGCCTCGCGGTTTGCGAGGCGGTGATGATCGGTATCAATTTGGAGTCTGACGATGAAAACAGTTATTTATATGAGACTAATTACGGTTCTTGTTGCGCTATCGCTGGCATTGGTGGCATCACCTTTGATGGCACAGGTGTACAAGGTTGTCGATAAGGATGGCAATGTGACTTTTACAGACCAACCACCGGGTGATGGTTCCAAACCTGTCGAACTGGCTCCGATCAGCGTGATTGAAGCGCCGACATATGAAAAAGCACCCGAGGCAACTGCAGAAGATGACGCTGAAAAGAAAATGTCACTTTCATATCTGCGTAAGAATTACAAAGATTTTGCCATCATTTCACCACAGCAGGAAGAATCAGTCTGGAGACCGGACGGTCCCATATCCATTGCCTGGAGTACACGATACGCATTGCAGGAAGGTATGAAGGTGAATGTTTATCTCGACGGTAAGATACACACCACCACTGCCCAACAGGTGGTCGCGGTCGCTGGATTGGATAGAGGTGAACACACGACCAAAGCGGAGCTGAGGGATTCAAAGAATCGTGTGATCGCTACCACAGAGTCTGTGGTCTTTTTCGTCAGACAACCGGGGCTATATAACCGGCCTCGTGTAACTCCCCGTGTTGGTGGCTAATATGAAATTGCCTGTGTCATGCTTGATTCGCTCTCGACAGCGGTAGTAGAGCTGGATGACCTGGGATGTGTCCGGGGCATGAACGCAGCGGCCGAACACTGTCTTGCAACCGGTAGGGAGCGTGTTCACGGCTGGAATTTCAAGGATGTCGACGGCATACCGAATGAGTTGTCTGAGGCAGTTACAACAACTGCGGTAGAACAGCGAGGCCGCCATTTGAGCGAGTGCAAGCTGCCCGGTGGTGTTTTTGGTTGCACGATTCAGCCAATCACGGGCCAGGGTACGTTGCTGGAGTTTTATGACCTCAAATGGCAACAGCAACAAAACAAGCTGCAACAGCGGGAACTTCAAACCGGAATGATTGATTTAATCAGGCGTAATCTGGGTCATGAGATTCGTAACCCCCTGGGTGGAATCCGTGGCGCTGCACAAATGATGGCTGCAGAATTAGGCGACCGTGAATTGGGTACGCTGGCAGAGTTGATCATGCGTGAGGTGGATCGTATCGACGAGCTGCTCGCGCGCTTTGGCAAATCCGAGCTCGACTGTCACCCGGTTGATATCCATTACGTTTTGCAGGAAACCACCGAGCTGTTGCGTTTGGAATCCGCCGCCAGTGTGACAATTATTCAGAATTATGACCCAAGTATTCCAGAAATTTCAGCCGACTCATCCGCGTTACGACAGGTGTTTTTAAACTTGCTTAGAAATGCCTTCCAGGCTGGTGCAACCGAGATCGAAATTCGAAGCCGTGTTGACTACGATATGAGCCTGTTACAGCCGGGTATGGGCCGTGTTGTCCGTCTGGATATCAAGGATAACGGCTGTGGTGTACCGGAATCCCTGCGTAGTATGCTGTTTTTACCCCTGGTCACCGGTCGCCGTGACGGAACCGGTCTTGGCCTTGCACTAGCACAACAGATTGCGGCGGCCCACCAGGGCTTGCTGACCTATGCGCCACTGGAGCCCGGCAGCCGTTTTACGCTCAGATTGCCACTGCAACGAAACCATGACTGAATCGGTACTGATCTGGGTTGTTGATGACGACGAAGCTATTCGCTTTGTCCTCGAGCGTGCGCTGAGCCGCGCCGGTTATGTAACTAAAAGTTTTGCCTGTGTAGCTGATGTTGTTGCTGCACTGGATGATTCTCAACCATCAGTTATCATTACAGATATTCGTTTGCCGGATGCTGATGGTCTGACTGTGTTGGCGGCTCTGGAAAAACGTCAGATTGAAGTTCCGGTGATTGCCATGACAGCATTCTCGGATCTCGACCAGGCGGTTGCTGCCTTCCAGTCAGGTGTGTTCGATTACCTCTCAAAGCCATTTGATCTCGACAAGGTACTAGCCGTGGTTGCCCGTGCGTCCGCCGTACCGGCCGTCGTTCCTGCGGCGACAGAGCCAGGTGCGGCCAACCAGTTGATCGGTGATTCGACGGCTATGCAGGAAGTTTTTAGAACCATCGGCAGGTTGTCACGCTCGACTATCAGCGTGTTGTTAACCGGTGAAACCGGCACGGGTAAGGAAATTGTCGCCCGTGCACTGCATCAGCATAGCCCGCGAGCCAAAGGCCCGTTTGTCGCTATCAATACGGCTGCGATTCCGACCGAGTTGCTGGAGTCCGAGCTGTTTGGACACGAAAAGGGATCATTTACCGGGGCCCATGCAAGACGGGTCGGCCGATTCGAGGAAGCTGCCGGTGGTACGCTATTTCTCGATGAAATCGGTGATATGCCGCTGCCACTGCAAACACGCCTGCTACGGGTGCTTGCCGAAGGCGACTATTATTGTGTTGGTGGACGGGACCTACTGCGAGCGGATGTGCGGGTGCTAACAGCAACCCACCAGGACTTGCAGGAAAAGATTGCCAAGGGCACTTTTCGCGAAGATCTCTATCATCGCTTGAATGTGATTACCATTGAGTTGCCTCCTTTACGTGAACGCAGTGAAGACATTGCCCTGCTGGCCAGGCATTTCCTGCGCGAGGCAGCAAATGACATGGATCTGGAAGAAAAGCACTTAACGCCTGAGACCATCAGTGCTTTGCAACAAAAATACTGGCCGGGCAATGTCCGGCAATTGCAGAATCTCTGTCAGCAGTTGTGTGTCATGGCACCAGGTGAACAGATTTTGCCTGTAGATTTGCCCGCCGGTCTGCAAGACAAAGATGCAGCCAGCGGGCCTGTTGACTCCTGGTCGGAGGCTCTGCGGAACTGGACCCGGGCCGCACTGTTTAACGGTCAGACAGACCTGATGTCTACGGCCCGTGGTGAATTTGAAAAAATTGTCCTGGACTGTGCGCTTGAACATACCGGCGGCAAGCGCGTGGAAGCGGCGCGCTTATTAGGCGTTGGCCGTAATACCCTGACGCGAAAACTCAACGAATTTGAAGAAAACGGAGACGGCTAAATTCAGTTTGCCGGTGGTACACGTAAACTGAAAGTTACCGGACCGTCATTGACCAGGCTAACCTGCATAGAGGCACCGAAGCTTCCAGTGGGGACCTCACCAAGTTGATCACGGGCTGATTCAAGCAGGTAATCAAACAGCCTTTTGCCCTCCGCAGGCTCTGCCGCCGGTGTAAAACTAGGGCGATTGCCGCTGTTGGTGTTAGCAGCCAGGGTAAATTGGGAGACCAGCAGCAATTGACCACCCGTCTGAAGCAGGTTCAGGTTCATGCGGTCGTTTTCATCTGAAAATATCCGGTAGCTGACAATGCGCTGCAATAGTCTGTCCGCCTGGGCCTCGGTATCACCTTTCTCGACCGCTACCAGCGCGAGGATACCGGGACCAATTGCACCGGTCACCCTCGACCCGGAGGAACTTTCATTAACAAGCACACTGGCTTTCGATACTCTTTGCAACAATGCAATCATTTCAGGACCCTAAATTGAATAATCCGGTTTTGCTAGCCCGCATATTTCACCAGTCGGTATCGGGCCGGGTAGAAAGTGTACCATGGGGTTTATTTGAAATAATGTCTTTTAATTCATACAAATCATTTGCTTATAGCGAGGCGTGTTACCGACTGGTGAATTATGCGGGCCAATGTTAGCATTGCTTTCTACCGGTATATGAGCGATCGCAGATGAAATTACTCGCTATTCGTGCCGTCATGCGTTTGTTCAGCTGGATAACACCGCGTGCCGCAAAATATATTGCTCCGCCCCTGGCAGCAATAGTCTGGTACTCGGTGCCCCGTTTGCGGCGTGTCACGCGGATGAATCTTAAAGCGGCCTATCCGGAAATGGATGCAAAGCAGCGGAAAAAGATCGGTCGTGCAAGCATGACACATTATGTCAAAGGTATATTTGAAGCCGGCATGTTGTGGCATTGGCCGTTGGACCGCTTGTACGGTTTGTTTGATGAAGTGCAGGGGATGGAGGAGGTTGATGAACTGATCAGCCTCGGCAAAGGTCTGATCGTGGCTGCGCCGCACTATGGTTCCTGGGAAATGTTAAACCTGTATCTGCACAGCAAGGGCGAGGCTGCCATTTTATACAAACCCAGCAAACATCCTGATATTGATGCTTTGCTAACCCAGAAGCGGGCCCGTGCCGGAGCCGAGATGGTCGCGGCAACGGGAAAGGGTCTCAGACGCATGTATCAGCTCCTCAAAGAAGGTTATTTTGTTGCATTATTACCGGATCAGGAACCAACTGGCGGCGGCGGACAGTTCGCACCATTTTTCGGTGTTGAAGCCCTGACCGGTGTGCTATTGCCGCGTATGGCTCAACGTACGGGAGCCCCGGTTGTGTTCGCTATCTGTGAGCGCCGCAAAGGTGGCCGCTACTGCGTTCACTTATTTACAACAGATCCTTCAATTTATAGTGAGGATATGCGCGAAGCGCTGACAGAGGTCAACCGGCGTATTGAACAGTGTATTGAAGTGGATCGGGAACAGTATTTGTGGGCCTATAAGCGCTTCAGAAACCGCCCTGAGGGGGAAAAGTCGTTTTATAAGCGCTGAATAAATACCGGCTGAAGCGTCACCGCATGGTTCCAACGTAAACCCGACTTCAATCAGGCTTGATTTATATCATGTAGCTTTTATTCACCGAAGATTAAAGTAAAGTTGGGAGTATGGGTAAATGAATTCCATCCAACATCAGTCTTCACCATCCGGAACCATTGATGATTTGATCATAGAGATGGAATCGTTGCGCCGAATGGTCGAGGAGCAGGCAAAGCACGGCCTGGAAGCCTGGCCCGGACTGCCCCCTGAACGTACAGCGAGCGCAAAAAACCTCTTGCGCTATCTTGCAGTAAGGCATGAAGACATAAGACCACTACAGGACAGTCTGACGCAACTGGGTCTGTCCTCGCTTGGAAGGATAGAGCCTCACGTCCTGGCAACCATCGATGCGGTTCTCCGCAATCTGTATCTGCTTAATGGCCAGGCTAAGGCAGTGGCTGGTTTACCGGATGTAGATACTGCGTTCACTGAAGGTTCGAAATACCTTAAGCAAAATACGGCCCGGCTATTTGGTACACACCCCGGGAACAGGCGCGGTCACATCATTGTCACCATGCCGGTTGAGGCCGCCGATGATTATTTGATGGTGCATCAGTTACTTCTCAGCGGAATGAATTGCATGCGAATCAATTGTGCGCACGATTATCCGGAAATCTGGTCCCGGATGATTGAAACCTTGAGGAGCGCTGAGCATTCAACCGGCTTGTCCTGCCGTATTCTAATGGACCTGGGAGGCCCGAAACTGCGTCTTGGTCCAATGGAAACCAACCAGGCTGTCATCAAGATCCGGCCTGTTCGTGCCAAGAACGGTAAAATTCTACGCCCGGCACGTATCTGGTTAACCTCGGTAAAAACAGCGTTTTCAGAGATGCCCGCCGCTGACGTTACACTCACAATGGACAAGGAATGGCTGGATAGCCTGAAAGCAGGTGACCGAATCAGATTCCGGGATGTTCGCGGTTCCAAAAGAAACTGGCGTATAAGGGAGAAACGCGCAGATGGTTACTGGGCCGATTCAAAAAAAACATCCTATGTAGCCAATGGCACTGTTCTCCAGGTTCAGGACCGCATGGGAAACCCGGGTCCGGAAACTGAAATAACAGGTTTGGCTCCCGAGGACAGCGTCTGCCTGATCCGCAAAGATGATGTACTGATCGTATCGGCAAAAGTTGAACCGGGGAAACCCGCGTTTCACGATAGCGATGGTGAATTGTTGAATCCAGGCAGGGTTTCACTGGCAATTCCGGAGGTTTATCGTGATGTGCGTCTGGGTGAGCCTATATTTTTTGATGATGGCCGTATTGCCGGTATCGTTGAAAAGCGCGATGCTGAAAAACTGCAAATCCGCATTACCCACACACGGAATCCGGTGGAAAAGCTGGAAGGCAACAGGGGGGTTAATCTCCCCGATACTGACCTGAACCTGGCCGCACTCAGCACCAAGGATCTACAGGACCTGGAATTCGCTGCCCGCCATGCCGATATGATTGGTCTGTCTTTCACCAACAGCCCCGATGATGTCTGTGCTTTGCATCAGCACCTGCATAAACTTGGCCGTGAAGATATTGGTGCAGTGTTGAAAATCGAAACCAAGAGAGGCTTTGCAAATCTGCCGGCCATCCTGATGGAGGCACTCAAATTTCCTGCCTGTGGTGTGATGATTGCGAGGGGTGATTTAGCAGTGGAATGCGGTTTTGAACGTATGTCCGAAGTTCAGGAAGAAATACTATGGGTATGCGAGTCAGCACACATTCCCGTAATCTGGGCGACCCAGGTACTGGAGGGTTTGACCAAGCGGGGCCATGCTTCAAGAGCAGAAGTGACAGATGCAGCCATGGCCCAGGAAGCAGAAGCAGTCATGCTAAATAAAGGCGAGCATGTCATTGAGGCCGTGGAAATGCTGGATGATATCCTGCAGCGTATGCAGGGTCATCACCATAAAAAGCGTTCAATGTTGAGGAAGTTACACCTGGGCTCAGGGTTTCCCCTGGCATCCGGCAACAGTTAGGGAACTAAACTAGTTACGCCAGAAAGCGGGTGAAAACAGTACCAGCAGGGTGAAGATTTCAAGCCGGCCCATCAACATGGCAAAGCTCAAAATGACCTTGGCGGTCGAGCTAAGACTTGCGTAGTTGGCGCTGACATCACCCAGTCCCGGTCCAAGGTTGGTTATACAGGCTGCAGCGGCGGCATAGGCGGTGACCGGATCCACACCCACACCATTGAGTGCAATGGTTATCATCACAAAGCTGGAAACATATAGAAAAAAGAAGCCCCAAACGGCATCCATGACGGTCGCTGATGTCTTTCTGCCGCCGATCTTTACCGGGAAAATTGCGTGTGGATGAATTAGCCGGCGAATTTCACGAATTGCCTGTCGATATAAAAGCATGATGCGAATTACTTTCATGCCGCCGCAAGTGCTGCCGGCGCATCCGCCAATAAACGCAATACAGATAAGCATGATTGGAATAAACCCCGGCCAGAGCGAGAAATCCGCAGTGCTAAAGCCGGTGGTTGTCATCACTGAAACCACTTGGAAGCTCGCGTATCGTGCAGATTCTGAGATGGAATCATAGGTCCCGTTCAGATACAGCGCGATGGTGGTCAGTATCACAAATCCGAGTAGCAACGATGCGTAAACCTTGAGTTCGGGATCGTTAAAATAGGGTTGGGAACTGGCTTTTTTCCAGGAGGTGAAATGGACGGCGAAATTGATTCCGGCAACTACCATGAAGAATGTCGCGATTATCTCCAGGGTCGGACTATTAAAGTAGCTAAAGCCGGCGTCATGGGTAGACATACCGCCAATTGCTACCGTACTGAATGCATGACCGATGGCATCGAAAAGTGTCATGCCTCCGAGCCAATAGGCCAGTGCACAAAGAACGGTGATGCCAAGATAAAGTAACCACAATGCCTTGGCGGTTTCAGTGATGCGTGGAGTCAACTTGCTGTCTTTTAGTGGACCTGGCGTTTCTGCGCGGTAAAGTTGCATTCCACCAATGCGCAGCATGGGCAAAATAGCGACAGCCAATACCACGATTCCGAGACCTCCCAGCCATTGAAGTTGCTGACGGTAATACAATAAACCACGCGGCAGAGCATCGATATTTGTCAGGATAGTGGCGCCGGTAGTTGTCAGTCCGGACATGGACTCGAATACGGCATCAACATATGAGATTTCGGGTTGCATCAACAATAAAAAGGGTAACGCCCCGACCAGCACCAGGGAAAGCCAGCAAGCTACAACGACCAGAAACCCGTCACGCAGACGCAGTTCCTCACGGACATCCCGAACCGGTAGAAAAATAGCCATGCCGACAATAAACAGGATAACTGCACTGACCAGAAACAGATCGGCTGTACCATCCTTGTACCACCATGAAACTAATGCTGGCGGCAGCATCATCAGGCTGGCGCCGGCAATAAGAAAGCCCAGGATCCGTTGAACAGTTGCCGTTCTTCGGTGTTTCATATGAAAGAAACACTCACCTGGAAAAGCTGCTCTACTGCGTGAATTTGTTTCTTATCCGATACAAATAACAGAACGTGGTCGTGCTCCTCTATCACTGTATCATGATGTGCAATAATGACGTTTTCTCCCCTTACGATACCCACGATCGTGGTGCCTTCCGGCAGGTCCAGTTCTTCAAGCGACCGGCCAACCACCTTGGAACTTCGCCTGTCCCCAAGCGCAACCGCTTCGATGGCCTCGGCGGCACCACCCCTGAGTGAATGCACGCGTACGATGCTGCCCCGGCGAATATGGGCCAGCAGCGCGCCGATGGTGATCTGCTGCGGTGATACAGCAATATCGATGGTGCCCGACTCCATCAGGTCCACATATGAGGGCCGGTTGATGATGGCAATAACTTTCTTTGCCCCCATCCGCTTGGCCTGTAATGCAGACAAAATATTGGCCTCATCGTCATTGGTGAGTACACAGTAAACATCGGTAGTGTCTACTGCTTCTTCCCTCAACAGGTTGGCATCGGTGCAGTCACCGACCAGTACGATGGTCTTCGACAGTTCTTCAGCAATTGATTCTGCCCTGTCAGCGTCACGTTCAATCACTTTTACATGGTGGTCGCGTTCAAGCTGACGGGCCAGGTTTTTACCGATGTTGCCTCCACCGGCAAGTATCACACGGCGGACAGGGTTATCAATTGGCCTGAGTTCTTTCATGACTGCGGGGATGTCACGTCTCGCCGCGAGGAAAAAGACAATATCGTTCTCCTCGATGATGGTACTGCCTTCAGGCAGGATTAATTTACCGTCACGATAGATGGCCGCCAAACGTGCATCTGACTGGCCGGGCATGTGCTGCGCCAGTGTGTAGAGCTTTTGTCTTACCAACAGGCCGCCGGATTCCACTTCGGTGGCCACCAGTTGCGCCCTGCCATCGGCAAAATCCATGACTTGTAAGGTGCCGGGATACTCAATGAGGTTGGCAATATACTGTGTCAGCAATAATTCAGGGCTGATCAGAACATCGACGGGGGCATGCTCGCGGTGAAACAACTCTTCCCTGTCGGTGTAGGCAACTGCACGGACTCGTGCAATGCGGGTAGGCACGTTGTATAAGGTATAGGCAATCTGGCAAGCCACCATGTTGACCTCATCGGAACTGGTCGATGCGATGACGAGATCTGCATCCTCGATACCAGCCCTTTCCATCACCTTGGGGTGTGAAGCGAAGCCCAGCACGCTGCTTATATCCAGCTGATCCTGCAATTCTTTGAGACGAGACTCGTCATTGTCGACAATGGTGATG
>JAOUCZ010000243.1 GCA_029859505.1 Lysobacterales bacterium
CATCAGGAACTTCACCCTCGAAGCCGGGCGGCAGCACCAGGTACTTGCCGCCTTTACCCTTGTCGGGTCCGGCCGGCCCAATGTCCTGCATATAGCGGAACCACGCGTCGTTGAATGCACCCAGCATCCCGGCGGGGGCCTCAACAACCATGGGACCCATCGCCTCAAGATCAAAATCGGGAACGACATACATGGTGGATGTGTTTGCCGTCAGAAACAGGGACGTGGAATCCATCAGCTTGTCTGCGATCAGGACCTGGTTGTATTTGACAGCACCTACTTCATGGGCCCCTTTGATCAGTCCCTGCAGGGAGGCACCGGGCATCCCTTTGAGAAACACGTCCACACCGCGCATCGTGTCGAGGTAGTCGTAGACCCTTGCGGCGGTCTCCGGCAGCGGAGCCCCGTCAAGGTACTCAAGCGTGCCGATAGAAGTCTCTACCCGATCCGGAGTCGAAATCGAATCCAAAACTTCCTGGCTGACCTGCGCGGCCGCCGGCAGGCATATGAACTGTAGGGCGATAAACGCTGATATGACGTTCAGGCTCGTTCTGATTAATGATTTATTCATGATTTCTCTCTCTGATAAATTTTGAGAACTTCTTCAGCTTTTGCGGACAAGTGTCGAAGTTTTGTGCTCAGCCCATTCACTGCCATAAAGTGTGGATACCCAGATCCGGGCCAGGGCCTTACGGACCGGTTCCTGCTGCTTTCGTGGTCGCTGTCCGAACGCCTCAATCAGCATATAGGCGTCGAGAATATTGAGTGAGGTGGCAACGGGCCGGGCGGGAAAATCCGGGATCAGGCCCTGCTCCTGGTCAGATTCGATACGGGCAGTTCCTGCATCATCAAATCCTTCAAGAAATTGCTTCCATGCGTCTTCAAAGCGTTTGTCGGTGGTTGCAGCATCGGACATAGCCCGTATGAATGGGCCGCGCTGGTAGCAGACTCGAACGAGCCCGTCCAGGGTCTCGTGCATCAATGCGACGGGGTCGCCTACACCCGTCAGCCAGGGCTGGGCAGCTGTGAAAATCTCCCCTTGCAACATCTCCAGCAAGGCCTCCATCACCTCGTGCAAATCGCTGAAGTAACGATAAAACGTTGATCGACCCGTGCCTGTCTGGTTCATCAAAGATTTGACGGTCATCTCGCGGAACGGGTGCGACCATATGAATTCGAACGCCGAATCGAGAATGGCGGCACGCGTGCGGTCGGACTTGATAACCCTCGACAAAGGCTGCGGGCTAACACGTGGAGGGGAGGACAGTTTTGTAAAATATGACACAGCGTCTTATTATAACGACATTGTGTCATTAAGTCATCTGGTCTTATACTGGATACGACTGGGGCTGCAAACACAAGGATACAAACCAGGTTATGGAAACGTTTGACAAATTCTGGAATTACACCTTGTTTACCATAAGCGGTGGCGGCCAAATCAACGTCAGCCAGGTCATCGCAACTGTACTTTTCATCCTGATTGCCCTGTTATTGGGTCGCTTCCTGATGCGCTTGCTGGCGCAGTATATGACCCGAAGGAAAGTCGACCCGAATGTCGTACAGATTATCTCCATGATTTTCTTCTGGGGGCTCCTGATACTCATTTTTATGACAGCGCTGGCGATGCTGAAGATCCCCATTACACACCTGGCATTTATAACCGGCGCCATCGCCGTCGGGGTTGGCTTCGGTAGCCAAAACGTGATCAATAATCTGATCAGTGGCTGGATTCTGATGTCCGAGAAGCCGGTGCGTATTGATGATATCGTGGAACTCGACCAGCATCTCGGCAGGGTGGAGCGTGTCGGAAACCGCTCCACCCGAATTCGCAGGATCGATGGAGTGCACGTGCTGGTACCCAATAGCCAGTTACTGGAACGCGTCGTAGTCAACTGGACCCTGCTTGACAGGAATTTCCGCTCATTTGTACGGGTTGGCGTCGAATACGGTTCACCGGTCAGGCGTGTCGAGCAACTCATGCACAAGGCGGCTGTTTCGCACAAAAACATTCTGAGCGAACCTGCACCGGTCGTGGTATTTGAGGATTTCGGAGATAACTCTCTCGTATTCGACCTGTTCTTCTGGTGTGAGATGACTCCAGGCACAGAGCTGCGATTGATTCGTAGCGATATCAGATTCATGATAGAGGAGCTATTCCGCGAGAGTGGTATTGTTGTAGCCTTCCCACAAAGGGATGTTCATTTGGATGTCTCAGGACCAATCGAGGTTCGGATGGATAAATAGTTGGTGACCGATGAATAACAAAAACGAAACCACTGACAAGGGCCTGATCTGTGCTTTTGATCTGGACGGCAAGGGAGGGGGCCGGGAGCTGGGCTGGTTGGAGATCAATGAGCTCCAACAACCTGGTGTTGTTCGCTGGATCCACCTGGATCACACGGCCCAGAACAGTAGAAGCTGGCTGGCAACGCAGAGTGGGGTCGATGAACCCATCATCAACGCCATGCTGGAAACGGAGACACGTCCTCGCTGCCTTCAAACCAAGGGAGGCATCCTGCTCGTGATGAGGGGCGTCAACCTGAACCCGGAAGCCGAGTTTGAAGATATGGTTTCGATTCGGGTCTGGCTGGATTCTGATCGGATCATCACCACCCGCCACAGGAAGCTTCAATCCATGCAGCAGATCCGGGACGAGTTATCGGGCGGGACCGGACCGAAAAACCAGGCGGAGTTCCTGGAATTGATGACCCGATACCTTGGGGACAACATTGCCGGCATCATCGAGAGCCTGGATGAATCCATTGACAAGCTTGAGGCGGCCATCGGGGCTGGCGGAGCGACAAGTTCGCAGGGTGAATTGGGCAGCCTTCGCCGCAAAACGGCTTACCTGAGAAGGTTTCTGTCTCCTCAAAGAGAAGCGCTGGATCGTCTTTCACGCTTACAGAGTGAATTCCTATCACCAGGAACTGCTGCGGAAATTCACCAGGAGGCAAACCGCATGGTGCTGTTTGTGGAAGAACTGGACCTTGCCCGCGAACGGGCCATGGTGATTCGCGAAGAGATGATCAGCAACCTGGCGCAGGATCAGAATGCAAAAATGTACCTATTATCGATGGTTGCGGCCGTGTTTCTTCCGCTGTCCTTCATCTCCGGTGTAATGGGAATGAATACCGCAGGACTGCCGGGCCTTGAAAACACAATGGCTTTCTGGATGGTGGTTGCCCTGATGCTCCTGACAGGTATCGGAATCCTCTTGGTTTTTCGCTGGAAACGCTGGATGTAAGAACCTCACCTGTGACTGTACTGAGAATGTAACGTGCCCAATTTGTGCCCAAAGTGAAGGACAGCTACCAGCCTATTCTGTTGAAAAATGCGTTTTCATCAAATATTCTGCATTAAGCTGCGAGCTTAAGTTTCCGAGCTATACTTAAGCAAGTCAGTGGCAATAATTATTGGTTGGCAGGTCGGACCACTACGACAAAGCAGCGCTGAACAACCAACTCAATGAAGTGGCAACAGGAACGATGATGAAAATTAAAGCTTTGGGACATGTTGTATTGAAAGTAACGGACCTGGTGAGGGCCGAAGAATTTTATAATGGTTTGCTTGGCCTGCCTGTCTGTGCACGCTTTGACCAGGATGGGTACGAGATGACTTTCTTCAGCCTGGGGAACCATCATGATTTCGCCATCATGAAGGTGGGCGGTGGTGACGGTGGCCAGGATGAAGACAGGATCGGTTTACACCATGTCGCCTTCAAAATTGGCACCAATCTCGATGATTTGCGCGAAGCGAAAAAGAAGCTGGACAGTGCCGGTGTCAGCGCCGAACCCATGGATCACGAAGTCACCCAGTCGCTATATCTGGAAGATCCGGACGGCAACGGTATTGAGCTTTACGTGGATGTTTCCGAAAGCTGGCGCAAGGACCCGCAACGTGTTGCACAAATAAAGCCGCTGGAATTGTAGCGGCAAGTATGCGGAGTCGCTTAGTGGAGGTTGCTCGACCTTAATTAAAAGGGTCTGCCAACCACCGACGACTCGTATCTACTTAATTTTCCTGCTATAATTTTTGTTATCAAGGATTCTTGATAACCATTCCAAATCTGTGCATCCCGCGGACGGACATGCTGGTGAGCGCAGTGTAGAGGTTCACTCATGAAACGCATATCACAATCATCCCGATTGGTTCTGCTGGCGCTGTTCTCATTAATGTTCGCTATTTCAGCGAGCGCCGAAGCTGCTGGCAAGCCACGTAAAGCCAAGATAAAGGTCGTGACCTACAACCTGTACGTCGGGGCCGATATTTTTCGTGTCTTCAGCCCCACGCCTTGTGGTGTCCCCCAGGCGGTTAACGACATTCACAACATTATCCAGGCGACAAATTTCCCCGAGCGGGCGGAAGCCATTGCAGATCAGATCATGCTGCAGGATCCGCACGTGATCGGCCTGCAGGAAGTGTCATTGATACGCACCCAATTTCCCGGTAATTCCCTGGCCCCTGATGGTTCCGGTATAGAGTTCCTCGGAGACTTTCCAACGGATCCCAGGTTTACATTCAAACTGGATGCCACAACTGTCGCATACGACTACCTGCAACTGTTGCTCGATGCACTAGCGGACCGCGGCTTGAACTATGTAGCCGTCGACTCAGCCTCACCGGTCAATGCTGATACAGAATTTCCAGCCATTGAGTTCGGCCCGGACTGTACACCGCTCAGTGTTCCAATAGACTTACGTCTCACCGATCGTGATGTCACCCTGGTACGGGCGGACCTGCCGGTGAACATCGCGTTCAAAGGAAATTTTCAAGTCAATACGCCGATCGAATTGCCAACGCTGATTCCCACACCGGGAGGACTGGTGCCAGCAGTTTATGTAACCGAATTCACACGAGGCTGGGGCGCGCTCAACCTAACCATCAAAGATCAGAGCTACAGCGTATTCAACACACACCTGGAGGTGGGTGACAAAACGCTGCCGCCGGATGAAGGACTGAATCTCGTTCAGTTTGCGCAGGCCCTGGAGATTGGTTTCATAGCCTCAACCACACTTCCGTCCCCGCGAATACTGGTTGGAGACATCAACTCATCACCCATGTCCGGAATCACGGATCCGCGCCCGGCTTATTTCATACTCACAAATGAATATGGCCTTGCTGACGTATGGAACATCCAGGACAAACCACCCGCCAAACCAGGCTTCACTTGCTGTCAGTCAGAACTGCTGGACAACAGCAGATCGATGCTGGACGAGCGAATTGATGTCGTGTTGACCGATTTTGGTGAACTGGTACCTGAGAAAATTAAAGTGTACGTGCTCGGTGATGAGCCAGCCGACAAGACTCCAACGGGACTTTGGCCATCGGACCATGCAGGGGTGGCAGCGAAACTCAGTTTCGAACGCTAGGCGGCACCTGATTACCTATCAACCCACCCCCGGCATAGCATTGCCGGGGGCATCTAGCCGGTGCGCGGTTACACGGGGAACCTCAACTCCTTTCATTAGGCACAGCCTGACGTTTTGAGAAAGCAGGACTGGGTCACCGTGGGTGTATATCCGGGGATAAGCCATGGCATGAATCCATTCGGTAATCT
>JAOUCZ010000244.1 GCA_029859505.1 Lysobacterales bacterium
CCGAGCACTCAGCGGTGCTTCGATCCAATAGCCCCACTTTCACCATTCCGGAGGAAGTTACCAACAAGGAACTGGCTGGTTCATACTGGCAGATGGGAACCATCCATATCCTCGAAGGTTACGATCACCTATTGTTTCTGTTAACCCTTCTGCTGATTGTCAGCGGCATCTGGCCTTTACTAAAAACCGTGACGGCCTTTACCCTGGCACATAGTCTTACCCTGGCACTGGCGACGCTGGGCCTGATACATATTCCACAGGTGCCGACCGAGGCGGTTATCTCCTTGAGCATCATGTTCCTGGCAGTTGAAGTGGTGCGTAAAAATATGGGTCAGTTGACCTTGTCCGAGCGCTATCCGTGGTTGATTGCCTTTACATTCGGTTTGGTTCATGGCCTGGGTTTTGCCGGTGCACTGTACGAAATAGGCGTCCCGCAAAACGCGGTACCGCTGGCCCTGTTAATGTTCAATGTCGGTGTTGAAACCGGGCAGGTTTTGTTTGTATTGGTCGTATCGGTACTGCTTGCAGGTCTGCACAAGTTACATGGCATTACAGCCTTGAGCCTTGAGAAGGCAACGCCCTATGCCATTGGCGGGGTTGCTGCATTTTGGACCATCGATCGTGTGAGTTCTTTTCTATAGTTATCTTCTGATGACGCGATCGCCGTGAAAGAACCCACGAGTCACTTGGGCAAGCCAAAGAATTGCTTGAACAGGCACTGAAGCTGGACTCCTTATTCGTAGCTGCCTGGGTTGAAATGGCGGGCTTGTATGCAACCCTGGCCAGCAATGGACTGATTCCGATAAAAGACGGTAATACCATCAGCAAGGGGTTGATCGACAAGGCCCCGGCATTGCTTGCCAAAGCGAACCGATGTATACCCAATTCCTTTTCGTATTCGACCGCGCCAAAGCACTAGCGCCTCTGTGCTTAAAGAAAGGGGTTGAATACTTCAACACTCCCATACAACTGCCCGTGACTCAGATCCTCACTGTACAGCCTGGGTACGCTAACACTTTCTGCGGCAGCTATGATCGCTCCATCCCAATAGGAAATCTTGTAGCGCACCGAGGTTTCTATTGCATTTTTGACCAGGCTTGTCTCGATGGAAACACAGGTAAATGCCTCCAGCTCCTCAATCCAGACCAAGGCAAGTTCCGGGGTAAGTGGTTCAGCTAGTTTGCGTGTAACGATGACGTAGAATTCCTGCAAAACCTGAGCTGAGATTGCAAAATCCTCGGTCTCAATTATTTCCAGTGCCCTTTGGCGTTTTGCCTGGTCTCTATCATCACTGGTCACCGCATAAACCAGGATATTGGTATCAAGAAAAGCTTCAGCGCTCATGTAGTCCTTCTCTGCTCCAGGTTTTGGATCCTCGTTTAGCGGTGCTTTGCTCACTGAGTATTCGGATATTCTTGCGAGCTTGCTTTGCCCTGTCCTCACGCGTGGCAATATCGGTTAAAAACCCTCTGACGAGGCTGTTTACTGAACAATTATGTTCGGCTGAATATCGTCTTACCACAGCAAGGACCTTCTCATCTACGGCTAAAGTAATGTTTTTCATATTACACATTATATGTGTAACTGTGTTTAATTGAAACCTGATAATTCCTAAATAATCTTAGTCTGATCCATGCCTGGAGAGCATAATAGTGGTCAATGACGTTGAGTTTTGTAGGGAATCGGCGTGTGGACTAACTATCTCTATCGCGTTGTGCACGTCCGGTTCAGATAAAGCCTGGCAAGTGCCGAGAAAAGCCGAAACACCCAGGCTTATCCCACCGAGTTTGACCTTTCCCCCTGGAAGTTAACACGCCTTGAGAAAAGGAGGATCGATGTGGCATTGGGCTTTCTATAACGATTAAGCCGGGCATTCAGCTTCATTCAACTGAATGCCCGGCAGAGACATTTCTAAAGATTTACGCTCTTAAGGCAGTGCCTTCTCGCAATCCTGCCATTCGCTTTCCGGTATCCGTGAGTTTTCCAGGCGGCAGTGAAAACGGTTGGCCCAGTAGTCCATTACCGTATGTTCTTTCAAACACGACTCACTTGCTTTTGCTTTCTTACCCGGATCAATTTTATCGACCATGGCGGCCAAAACCTGTTGGGTTTGACTGTCCTGAACCTCGATCTTCAGGTTCATGTCCTGCAGAACAATCTTCCGCTGCATTTCCTGGCCTGCCGAGACCGCACCGCCGACCACGAATCCGGCTGGTGTATGGCCAAGCAAACCACGGCTCTTTTTCTTCAGATGTATATTACTGGCAGCCATACTTACATAAAGCACACCCGGTCCAGGTTTATCGACCACAAATAACCTTCCGTTTTTGGTCATCGTATCACTCAGCTGTGCACGTAATCCATCTGCCACGGCATTTGCATCATCGGGCTTGACTCCTTTGTACTTGGAGTCATTTGCTATAACGAACTTGGGCTGGTCTATCATGATGGCTTTATATTTTTTAAAGTCTGTATATGCATTCGGGGAGGTATACAGCATTGCATCTGAACCGTCGATTGGTTTGAGCTTGCTATAGTCAGTCAGGAAGCCGGAGTTATCCGCTGCAGTTACCGTGGTTGCCGACAGTAGTAATGCTGCAGTCAAGGTGCTATAAATGATTGATTATCCTTTCATACTAATCTCTAGAACTTTAGAAAATAAACCTAGGTGGTAAAGAGTTTTGTTGTGGTCGTTCTACGTTAAACAAGTGCCATTTGCACTTGAACAACTGGTTTGTTGTGACGTCTGAATTGTACCAACTAGCACCTAAGGTGGGTAACTTGTTACCCACGTGTATTCCCGGTTGAATCTCAATGGCGCGTTACGGGTAACGCACCCTACCTTCCCGTGTTGTTACGAATAAAATTGAGCATCTGGTTGCCGATGGGGTTTTCAGGGTGCATTGAGACCATATCTTCCACGATAGGCCTGGCCTGTTCGAACATACTTCTTTTCAGGTAGAAGTCGGCCAGTCCATACTGGAAATCCAGGTTTTGCGGTTCGAGATCCAGTGCGGCACGCAGCTGGTTTTCGGCAGCCATTATATTTTGCAGATGTGCGTAGAGCAGTCCCAGGTTGTAACGGATGCGTGCCCGCTCAGGCAGGCCCCGGGATGCTCTTTCCAGGTAGGTGACAGCTTCGCTGTAGTTTTGCAACTCCACCAGTAGCAGACCCAGGGAATAGGCGGCATCGTATAATTCAGGCTCGTCCCTGACGACTTCACGGAGAAGGCGCTCGGCTTTTTCGTTTTGACTACGCTGACTATATAGAACAGCCAGGTTCACCTTGGCCGGGAAAAATCGGTTATCGATACGGATTGCCTGCTCGTACTGGTTGACGGCATCATCCGGCCTTTCCAGTTCGGAATAAAGATTGGCTAGATTGTGACGGGAAGCAGCAAAATCAGCCGAGTACTCCATCGAATCAATATATTCCTGCAAAACCAGTTGGAATATTTCCTGTTGCTCCTTGTTCAGGAGTGTTGACATATCTCCAGCCAGGCGACTGGCTGCTTCGATACGCACAGTTTTGACGGGGTCATACAACAGGGGTGCAATTAACTTTGCCAGCCTTTCCATTTCAGGCACGAAAATAGCTGAAACTGCTGTCCTGCGTATCAGGGCTTCTTCATCCATCAGCGCGACTTCCATCGCCTGTGTGGTTTCGGTACCGGGATAAGCGGCCAACATGGAGAGCGCAGTCGCCCTTACATTGACCGGGTATAACAGGTCCTGGGCCAGGCGTGTTAGTTCCGGCCCGGCATCGGCATCACCCTGACGCGCTCTTGCGATTGTTGTTCCATAGTGGCTTCTCTGGCCGGGCCCGTACCACTCCAGCACACTGTCCTGTGACCATTGTGAGTCTTTATCAACATGGCAGCGCAGACAGGCGTCGGGTGAGCCAATTGCGGCAGAAAGTACGGGGTCGGGTATCCTGAAGCTATGATCGGGACGGTAGTCCGCACCCATGTAGACCCGGCCCGGCATATGACATTGTACGCACAGGGCGCCGGTGCCGACTTCAAACAGAATCTCACCTTCAGCTGACATGACGGGTTCGCCTGTATCACCTTCCTTCTTATGAAAATGATGGTCTTTACTATCGTACTGGTCAGCCCGGTGACATTGCAGGCACAGATCGTTGCCTTCCTTGACCAGCTTGATGGTGTGCACATCATGGCAGTCGCTACAACGCACATCGTGACGGTACATTTTGCTCTGCATAAACGAGGCGTAGACGTACACCTCGTCCTCGATCTGGCCATCGGCGAAGTAGAGGTTCTCGGTTAACAGGCTGGGCAGGTAATTATCCAACAGGTCTGCCTTGGCATGTGTGTCATCCGCCATGGTCCCGCGACGCGAATGGCAGGGCGCGCACAGTTCGACCTGTTCTCTTGAGCTGATATTGGACGTCTGCTGGGTGAGCTCAAAGTTTGAAACCGTGGGCCGGGCCATATCCGACATCTGCGCCCACTCCACGTGTTTGGAGCCTGCACCGTGGCAGGCCTCGCAGCCAACATCGATGTCTGACCAGGTGGTGTTATACGTGCCCGATTCCACGTCGTAGTTCTTTTCCAGGTTGGTAGAGTGGCACTGGGCGCACATACCGTTCCAGTTCTGTGCGGCATTGGTCCAGTAAAGCCAGTCATCGGGCTCTATCGGACCTTCGGGCGGCACCCGGAACCAGAAATTCTCTTTTGAGTTCCATGCGATGTGCAAAGTCTGTAGCCGTCCGCCGGGGAAGGGGATCAGATACTGCTGCAAGGGATACCAGCCAAAGGTATGGGTTATCTCGAAATCACCCATCTCACCGCCGGGGCCGTTGGTATGGACAAAATATTTTCCGTCTTTCTTATAAAAACGCGAGGTCACATCGTGGATGGTAATTTCAGCATCATTGAAATCACCGAGTACGGAGTTTTCGTTTGCCACATCCATGGCCAGGCCATGATGTGAGCCCAGCCACTTGTCATACTCCACTTTATGACAGTCCTCGCATTCAACACTGCCGACGAAGTTCGCCTCGTGACTTGAAATTGCAGGCGGTTCGATGTTTTTCATGGTTGAGAAATAGTAGACCGGCAGAGAAACAACAATGACCAGAGCCGCAATCAGGCCGATCAATTCCCAGGTCGTGGTTTTATTGCTTGGTTTACTCATGTCTTTTTAGGGTAGGTGACCTGGTCTGGTGCAAACATGGAGCGTTTACTGAGCTTGCCCGTATCCACTCTCAATACGTTGTTACGGATTTCGATCGCATAAAGATCCAACGCCCTTGGGGCAGGTGGATTCGCCACTTCACCACGGATATCAAACTCTGAAGAATGGCAGGGACAGATGAATTTGTTCTCGGTGGATACCCATGGGACCGTACAACTCAAATGGGTACATCTGCGTGACATCGCCAGGAAGCCGCCATCCTCCAGCCTGGCAAGATAGAACTTTCCGGCAACGAATGCACTCACCGTACCGGGCTCAAAATTTTCTATCGGCCCGGCAGTGATAATGGCCGCTTCCTCATCTGCGCTAAGCTC
>JAOUCZ010000245.1 GCA_029859505.1 Lysobacterales bacterium
ATCGTGTCGATCCCCGGGATTGGCATTTCGGGTTCAGATGGTGCGATTCTCGGTGGTAAACTTGGCCAATCAGCCACCATTTCCAACACCGCTGGCCATTATGCCTATTACGACGGCACTTCAATGGCCACACCACATGTTGCCGGTGTCGCAGCCCTGGTATGGAGCCACGATCTGAACTGCACCAACGCCGACATCCGCAGCGCACTTGCTTCAACGGCTTTTGACCTGGGTACGGCTGGTCGCGACAACGCCTACGGTTACGGTCTTGTGCAAGCAGAGCGTGCCGTTCTTGGTCTTGACTGCGGCGGTGGCGGTGGCGGCCAATGTGATCTCCTGCCGCAAGGCGCTTCCTGTACTGATGGCAACCAATGTTGCTCGGGCAACTGCAAGGGCAAACGGGGCGCAATGACCTGTAAGTAGTTTCAATTTAGATTGATTGCCGAAGGCCTGGCATTTGCCGGGCCTTTTTAATTATGCGGTTCAGAATGGCTCGCTGGCAGCCCTTGTGCAGCAGGTGAAGCCCTCCCGGAGACCGGGGTTTACCCTGAGCTATTCAGTTGCGGCCCCTTTCAGATAGATATCCAGGAACTTCACATAGGCATCAGAAGCGGAAATGCGATTATCACGTTTTCTGAAGCCATGTCCCTCATCCGGGAATACCAGGTACTCGACAGGTACTTCGTTGGCCTGTACCGCCGCGACCAGTTCGTCACTTTCCACCTGCAGCACACGCGGGTCATTTGCACCTTGTACTACGAGTAAGGGCTTGACGATATTTTCAGCATGAAACAAGGGTGAAATTCTACGGTGACGTTCAGCATCAGTTGCCGGATCACCCATTTCGTCATATAGAGCTTCTTTGAACGCTTCCCACCAGGGCGGAATGCTTTCAAGTGTTCTGACCCAGTTGGTAACACCAAATATGTCGATACCCACATCAAAGGCCTCGGGCTCAAATGCCAATGCTGCAGCCACCATGTAACCACCATAAGAACCGCCAATGATGCCGACACGGCTACCGTCTACCCAATCCAATGAATCCAGGTATGCCCTGCCATAAACGATGTCCTGCAAATCCTCTTCACCGTGTCGTTTGTCGTCTTTATGAAAAAAGGTTTTACCGTATCCGGAAGACCCACGGTTATTGGCACCGAGTACCGCGTAACCATGATTGACCAGGTGCTGCACCATTGCCCGGTAGCCGGTGCGTGTCTGTCCACCCGGACCACCGTGTACCAACACCAGTGCAGGCACCGGGTTTTCAGCGCTCGCACCATGTGGCCGATACAAAATTGATGGTATTTCCAAGCCGTCAAAGCTCTTGTAACGAACCACTTCACTACTGACCAGGTGGCTTTGATCGATAGCAGGGTTCAAAGCTTGTGTCAGCTGATGAGAGTGACCCTCAACCAGATCAATAACGTGAATATTTGACGGTGAGTCATCGGCGTTTACGATCAGTGCGATATGTGTTTCATCGGCTGAAAAGCGTACATTTCTTAAATCACCCGGTGGCAACTCGGGCAGACTGACCTCTGTACCAGACTGGGTATCGAGCACGGTAACTTCCGTCCGCGCGTCAGCATTCACACCAGCCACCTGGTAGCGCCCGGATGGTGAATACGTGACATAGCTGACATCCCACGGAGCTTTTACTAAAACCGAGCTTTCTCCGCTTTGCAGGTTGTATTTCCAAGCCTGGTTAAACTCACCAAACTCATTGGTCGCATACACAAGGCTGTTGTTATCACGTGTGAACTCAAAGGTTCCATAACTGATATTGCCCATGTGGCCGGTGATCAACATCGGCTCGGGGTTATCACTGTGTAGATCCACAACAAAAACATCTGAATCAGCGCTGGTGCGTGGTTTATCCAGTGCTATCCAACGGCCGTTATCACTGATGGCACTGACCTGAAACCCGTTGTTTTCGAAGACCATCTCCCGGCTATAGTCGGAAGCCGAATAACGATAAACATCAAAGCTCTTCCCGTCACGCTCGGTGGAAGTCAGATAAAAGTTCTGACCATCTTTGGCCCAGGCAAGAAAACCAGCCTTGAGTTCATCACCGGGTGTCAGATCGCGGGTGCTGCCATCTTCTTCGCGAACAAAGACATGATTAAGCTCATTACCGCCACCATCGTAGGTGTACAGCACACGGTTGTCGGCCGGAAACCAGCTGAGCGCAAATACTGCATTGTCGGTTGATTCTGTTAATTGCTCCGGTTCGCCGCCATCCAGCGGCAACGCGTAAACATTGAACACGCCGCTGGCATCAGAAGACATCAGAATTGCTTTTCCATCTGCAGAAAACGCATGTCCGGCGGCACGGGATAAACCGTAACTGGTCGTCTCAAAAAATGCCTGCGCGCTGTATTTCGGTATTTCCACTACTGCTGCAACCGGCTCGACTTCTGCAGGCGCGACGGTCTTTGGTTGCTCACATCCGATGATGCTGAAGGTAAAAAAACATAAAAGACTCAAAGGGAAAGCTGATTTCATTTTTAGTACTCGTTTTCAGTTTTATTGGCGGTAAATTTCGTGGCGACATCGCCGAAGTAAAGCGTTTGCATGGACAAGGCCACCAGGTGTAAGCGGTCACGTTCCGGATCGGGGACTGGTATTTCCATTGACCAGTTCAGACCATCATCTCCCGTTGGGCGCATATCCAATGGTGGCTCTTCTTCAGTAGCATTTTCAACCAGTGCCAGCTTTACACCATCCAACGGGTTTTCCGAAAAGAGTTTCAATAAGAGACGATCGCTTCCGAGTCTTTCAAAGCTGAGTGTCAGTTCGAAATCAACGTTCTTCAGACCGCATTGACCACTATTGTAGCGACAGTTGGGTTTTTCAACCAGTTGATAACTTTGCCCTGCCTCGGCCGGTTCCGGCTTTTCACCGAATATGGCGCCGACACCAAAATAGCTGACAATCCCAAGTACGGGTGCTGCCAGGGTGGCCACGACAACGTGCTTGTTTTTCCAGAAACTCATATCCTTATCCAGTCCTGTTTTGTTGGGTCAAATAAGCAAATGCCGGGTAAGGATACTTACTTCCTGCGGTAATGGCACTAAAGATGCGTCAATTCAGACGGGTCACCACCAGTTTGATACCGGGATCACTTGGATCATTGCCAACCTGGAAATTGAGAGACGTCATCAATTCGAGCATCCTGTAGTTATTGGCCAGGACCTGTCCCTCCATTACCTCGAGGCCCCTGTTTCGGGCAATATCAATGAGTTTCTGCATGAGCAGACGGGCGATACCTTTGCCCTGCCACTTATCTGAAACAACAATGGCGAACTCGCAGGTTTTCTTATCCGGGTTGGTCAAGTAGCGTGCAACACCGATCTCTTCTTCACCATTTTCGTCGGGGTTAATGGCGACCATCGCCATCTCGTTATGGTAATCAATCTGGGTAAAGCGAACCAACATTTCAAGGCTTAACTCATGAATCGAATTCATGAATCGGAAATATTTGGACTCAGCTGACAAACCACGAATAAACGCCTGTTCGATTTCAGCATCTTCCGGCCGTATGGGCCTGACGATGATATCGGTGCCATCGTTCAACTGCTCATCGGTGACGAGATGAATGGGATAAGGATGAATGGCCAGATGGTTATAGGGGTCGGTTGATGGTTTTGGATAACCAACGCGGATACGGGCATCCACTGCCACCGCGCCATTTTCATCTGCCAGCAAGGGATTAATATCCATCTCCCTTATCCATGGAAGTTCGCAAGCCATGTTGGAAACATTGACCAGAACATCAATCAACTGCTCCATGTTGGCTTCAGGCATGTTTCTGAAGCTGCCCAGCATCTTGGCTGCCTTGGTGCGGTCAATAAGATCCCGGGCAAGCTGGCGGTTGAGCGGCGGTAATGCAATTGCCGAATCTCCCATAACCTCTACCATGGTTCCACCACTACCAAAGCTTATAACCGGTCCAAAAACCGGATCTCGAATGATGCCGATCATCAGTTCGCGGGCGTTGGGGTTACGATACATTTTTGCTATCGTCATACCGATAATCGTTGCATCAGGTGCATTTTTTGACACCTGCTCCATCATTTCACGGTACGCACCCCTTACCTCATGGGCAGAGTCAACATTTAGTCTGACACCACCAGCATCGGATTTATGCGAAATATCAGTCGATAAGACTTTCATCGCAACCGGGTAGCCAATAGTCTCAGCAATAACGAGGGCCTGGTTAGCCGACGTTGCAACACCATTTTCTGCGGCGGGAATCTTAAATGCTTTCAAAATGGCCATTGATTCCGGCTCGGTCAGGACTTTACGCCTTTCTGTCAACACACCCTCAATAATGAGACGGGCACCATCTTTATCTGCAGAAGACTGGCCACTGCTCAGTCTTGCAGGTGTTTGTAACAATAAGCGCTGGTTTCGGTTGTAAGTTCCGATAAAAGAAAAAGCATCCACCGCATCTTCAAGCATGTTGAAATCAGGTATACGGGCCTCATTAAGCAATTTCCGCGCTTCTTCAACCTGTGTTCCACCCATCCAACTGGTCAATATGGGTTTCTTGCTATTTTGCGCAGACTTGATGACTTCTTCAGCTACCAGGGTTGGTGCCGTCATGGCCTGTGGGGTCAGGATGACGATGGCGCCATCCACCTCGGGGTCTGCGAGGCAAATATCAATGGCCTCGCTGTAACGTTCCGGAGGTGCATCACCGATAACATCCACCGGGTTACCATGAGACCAGACACCGGGTAACACTTCGTTGAGCGCAGCGATGGTATCGTCACTCAGTTTGCTCAGCTCAATACCCTGATCGGTTGCCCGGTCAGCGGCCATCACACCGGGGCCACCACCATTGGTAATGATCACCAGGCGGTCAGAAGCGACACGATAATGCGAACGTGAGAGAACCTTGGCTGCTGCAAATAGCTGTGAAACACTCTCTACCCGCAACACACCAGATCTTGAAAGTGCCGATGAGAAAGTCTCGTCACTACCCACCAACGCACCGGTATGAGACATGGATGCCTCGGCACCCGCTGCATGACGGCCAACTTTTAGTGCAATGACTGGTTTGATACGCGCAGCGGCACGCAGACTGCTCATAAAACGACGGGAATCTGTAATTCCTTCAATATAAAGCAAAATACTCTTTGTCTCAGGATCTGAAACCAGGTAATCAAGATAGTCACCAAAATCCAGATCAGCCCCGATACCCGTAGAAACAACAGCCGAAAAGCCAATGTTATTCATCTCTGCCCAGTCAAGAATAGCCGTACAAATGGCACCGGATTGCGAAACAAGTGCGAGGTTACCGGGTTTCGCAACATTGTGGCCAAAAGTGATGTTGAGTTTCTTGTCCGGTCGCATCAATCCAAGACAGTTGGGTCCCATCAAACGGATACCATGGCGCTCTACGAGGTTGGTAACCTTCTTTTCCAGCTTTTTACCTTCTTCACCAATCTCACGAAAACCGGCTGACAGAATCAACATCATCTTGATGTTATGTTCACCGCAAGCTTCCACGAT
>JAOUCZ010000246.1 GCA_029859505.1 Lysobacterales bacterium
TACCCTGGCAGGGCTGCTGCAGTTTGTGGTCGGTCAACAGGTGGCCTTCAAACTGGTCAGCATGCTGCCGGTCTTTCTGCTGCCCATTGCAACCTACACTATGGGTTGGCTCTGGGGCTGGCGCATACCGCTTCGCTTATTGGCAGCAGCCGGGGCTACAGCATTTATTCTCGGCAGTGCCACCTCGATCTGGGGTGGTAATGTCCTGGCCCAGCTGGCGGGTGAGTTCGCCTACAGTTGGGGGATGGTTTTTGCGGTATTGTTCTGGGGTGCATTGATGCGTGCACTACGTGTCGGGGGCCGCTGGTGGCTCCTGGCAGGCGTACTCGAGGCGCTGGTTGCTCTCTCACACGGCTATGCCTTGCTGGTTGGCGGTTTTGGCGCTTTTTTCTACCTGCTTGTCTCACACGATATGCGGCGGGATCTTCGCATCATTTTGCAGGTGCACTTGCTGGCTTTTTTGCTGGTGGGATTCTGGTTAATACCGCTGCTGGAAAATCTACCCTGGACCATTCCCAATGACACGCCCACAGCAATCGAAGACTGGCGAACGGCGTGGCCGAGCACCCTGTGGCCCCTGACATTGGGGTGGATACCGATGGTATTGATACTCACTCGATCGCCGCAGAGTTGGCCACGCGGTTTCTTCTTCCTGCTGGGTATTGTTCTGCTGGGGATGCTTGGGTTTATCGTGGGGTCCCGCCTGGGTTTGGCGGATCTCCGGTTTTTCCCCTATGCCCAGTGGGCATTTGCCACCGCCTGTGGAGCCTCTCTGGGCTGGGGGTTGCAGCGTTGGTTGCGTCCCGCATCATTACCGCTGGCCATCGTCATCACAATTGCGATGAGCGCATGGTGGGGGTCACAGCTTGGATCGTTAGAGAGTTGGAGTCGCTGGAACCTTTTGGGTTACGAAAGCAAATCGACGTGGCCATACTACCTGGCTACCGCCGAGACTAACGCAGGCCCACTACAAGGTCCGCGCCTGGTCTTCGAGCATGACCCGGCTAACTCGGATCTGGGATCGACCCGCGCGTTGGAGGCTTTACCAATGTTTGGCTCAAGACCTGCATTGGAGGGCCTGTATATGGAATCAGCAACCTCCGGGCCTTTCATCTATCAGATCCAGGCCGAGATATCCGAACGTCCTTCGTCGCCCCTGACCCGTTATCCGTCATCCGCCCGCTCGGTGGAGCATATGGCGGGACATCTTGGCGAGTTTTACGTCAACCGTTTGATTCTGCGCTCCTCTAAAAAGAAGGCACTTTTCGCGGCCGACCCCAGGTTCCAACTTATTGCAAAGCATGGGCCCCTGCACACGTACGAACTCAAGGACTTACAGACTCAGCTGGTTGATGTTATAACCATACCCCTGGTCGGCAGGGACCGCGATGGTTGGTTAAGGCACGCCTTTCGCCAATTTCTGGTGGCCTTTCCTTACCAGCAACGCCACGTGTACCTGGCGCCAGGCGAACAACTGCCAGAAAGCACACCTGATCAAGCCTCCAGCAAGGTCGACGTCAAAGAGTTCACCCGCGAGCGGTTGGTATTTGAAACCGACCGCCCGGGCCAGCCGCATCTGATCCGCATGACTTATCATCCCCGCTGGGTAAGCAAGGGTGGCGAAGCGATCTATCTGACCGAGCCATCGTTCATGCTGATTTATCCGCGGACATCCACTGTTGAACTGGTTTACGGCTGGAGTAACGGAGGGCGAATCGGCGCCGTGTTCAGCCTGTTAGGACTCCTGATGTTAGTCGCGGGGCTGTTGTGGCGTCCGTTACGACGCCCGATTGTCAATATGCCTGAACCATCAATTCAGCGAGGCTGGTTTCTTGGTGTTTTTGCTGCTGCTTCGATAGCGATCCTTGCATTCTGGTGGACTGATCCTGAGTACGCCTACCAGCGCGGTCATTCATATGGAGGCCAGGGAGACTGGACGGATGCGTCGGCCTTTTTCGACCGGGCGTTCGCCGGGCGAAGAACACCCGCAAGGAAATCCGAAGCCTTGTTCTGGGCGGCGCGCAGTTTGGATCTTGGCGGTAAAAAACCCGAAGCCGCAAAAAGGTACATGCAGTTGCGAGCGAATTATCCCGAAAGCTATTGGTACCCTGAGTCGGTCTTTCGCCTGGTTGAAATTAATCTTTTGCACAATGATCCAGAGACTGCCGAATCACTGTACACCGAGCTCGTCGAGACCGTTCCGGACAACCCCTGGACACAGAAAGCCGGGATATTGCTAGGTGTGACAGAAACTACACCATGAGTTTTTACCAAAGCTACCTTCTGGCGATAATTAACATGGTCAGCCGTTAGATTTAGAACTCGAACCTAATCACTTCTTAGAAAAACATGAAAAACAAGATTAATCAAAAAGAAGAACGCTTGGCCCTTCCGGTCGCCATCCCGGTTTTTGCCATTTTAATAGTCTGTTACAGGGCGTACTACATTGCACAGGCAATCGCTTCAGACAGTATCTGGCGGGAAGCCGGCACATTACTAATGATTGGCTTGTTGCCAGTTGGAGTTATTACCTTGCTGTGTTTGATTGCTCTGGGACCAAACCGATCCTGGTTTCATAAGGTACTGCTTCTGATCGCAATTTTAAGTGTTTGTGCTATTGCACTTGACACATTCATCATAGCTGAACTCGATAACCGATTGACTCTTTTCAATTTGGTAAATTACCTACCTGAGTGGCGGTCGATTTTGCATTTTGCAAAGCCCATACATTATTTCATTTTGGTAGCGATAGTTGTTACCTCTTCAATCAGAATTTCGTTGAGCAATCGCTTCAGAAAATTCATTTTCGTGTGTTGCTTCTTCATGATTGCAATTGGCCTCGGGCAGACATTGAGTTTGGAGACCCATCTTCAAAACTACTCTTTTCTTGGTAAAGATTTTCATGAACAGTCGGATTTCAAAGCAAAAATAGAGTACCGGCCATACCTAATGGAAGAGCTTCATCTGTATAGAAAAAGTTCTAGTCTAAGAGAGTCAGTCACTATTCCAGATGGAACAAAGAATATTGTTCTTTTGATTGTAGAGTCATTTTCAGCGGCAGATTCCTTCTTGATTTCCGGGTTGAATGATCGAGTGAAAAGATTTGACCAAATTTCGAAGGACGGAACTCTTTTTACAAACTTCTATTCCAACAGCCACCATACTGAAGCTGGCATGATCTCGATTCTTGTGGGCACTCCCCCTTTACCTTTCCCGGGGAGTTCACGACGCTTCTCAGACTCCTATCGGAACCTTTCTTCTATACCAAAATTTCTCAAGACTAAGGGGTACTACACAGAATTTCTCACAACAGGGCCCCTATCATTTACAAATAAAGGCAAATTCATGCGAGATATTGGATTTGATGTAGTGGAGGGAAGAGAAGAGGTGTCGCGCTTTAGATCAGCACCACGTTTTGCGTTTGACTCCCCCGCAGATGGCGTGTTGTATGACGAGGCGAAAGAGCGAATCAAAGCATTATTAAATTCTGATTCTCCTTTTTTTTTAACGCTCCTCACGGTAAGTGCGCACAGACCAATAATGGATCCTCTAGGGCGAGAAAACACTCAGGAGAATCTTTGGGATTATGTTGACCGGGAGATTAGTCTATTTTATAGAAGCTTGCGTCAGACAAAGTTCTTTGATGAAGGGATACTAATCATCACCGGGGACCATCGAAAAATGTTTCCGCTACAGGAGAATGAACGCTTAAGATATGGTAAAAGCGCTGATTTTCGCGTGCCGCTGCTTTTGATCGGGAACAACGTTCAGGCTGGGCGTATTGATGAACGACTATTTCAAACGAGCGATATATTCAGTCATCTCAGAGCTGCAACTCACCCATCAGGGCAACTATCAGTAGCCGCAATTGTTCCTGACAACTACAGTATGCTATACACCGATGGCGCTGACTATGGGAAGTTCTCGGTGTTTGACGGGGAGGGGAAGGTGTATCGTGCCTCCGTGTTGGATCAAGTTTTTCATTGGGATAATGAAAAACCGATAAACAGCGAAGAGACTGAACTGTCTGTCCATTTAAAAAGAGCTACCAATCAATTTCAACATGAGCAGCGTGAAAACCGATGGGCCCCGGTTTTCCCTAAAAACAAAGCGACCAATAAGAGGAGCCTTGCCATGCAAATTTACAAAGGAACTGAAATTAATGGCGAATTAGTTGAAAACTCTGAGAGGTTTATCGAAAAGCGTTCAATTCCCAATGTTGATTTTAGTAATCTCCTCAACGAGAGTTTGCAGATAGATGAGCATTACACGATTCAGTTCAGCGGCACAATCAATATTGAGCAAAGCGGTACTTACTGGTTTCGAGTAGAGTCTGACGATGGCGCAGGATTAGCGATCAATGATCGAATAGTCGTGGACGCCAATAGAGTAAAGAGTTACTCACCTGAGGACGGGCAGATTGCACTGGAGGAAGGCGCTCATAGAATGAGTCTTCGTTATTTTCAAGCTGGTGGATATGCAGGTGTACGTCTGCTTTGGAAAAAGCCCGGCGATAAAGAGTGGCTGATTGTCCCCCATACAGCGTTTATCACTAATATTCCGTAGCCGTGAAAAACAGTTTCGAACATTGCTCTTAGTGATTTCTATGTCTGCCGATCATGGGGTTTTTTGGTCAAGAGCATACCCTGGATTGTGAGGCTAACTGGGTCAGTTAAAGCAACTCCCAACTAGGAATGCCATTTCCAATCGCCTAAGATGCGACTGCAGAGAACCCACGAAGTTGTTTCGAATGAAAGTCAATCCCCGCGGTTATTGGGGAATTCGTAATGGTTCAATTTTCGCTATCAGTCGCCATGCACCTCCATGGTTATCTACCCGGAAATAAAGGTGGTTCACTCCCGGCTTTAACCGTAAGCGCACATGGTTATCACCAAGCTGAACAGGGCGGGGCGACAAATGCTCCAGTATTTTTTTCCCTTCAAACCAAACTTCCAGTGTATCGTCCGACCCAATCAACACCTCCACATCCTGTGACTCTTCCACAGTGATTGGAGCGTAGATGTACCTGGCTGCAAAAACGAATTCGCCAGTTGTAGGTTGAAGATCAAGCATTAAAACCCCGTCCATCTCTGAAGTAGCAGGTTGCCAATCTCCGGCCGGTATGTTGTTGCCGGGAATGAACGGGGGGGCTTCAAACCCTCCTGTCGGACGGGAGAATGGAGGACTAAGGAGCGCTTGGCCGAATTTCACGCCGTTAATATCGGGCCCCACGTAGTCATTCGCGGCTGCAACGGCACTCAGACGATCACCGGGCTCCGGTTTCAGGCGACGTAAAACCATTATATTCCTGTCCCGGTGCTCCATCTCAAAATAACCCTCATCCTGGAGATACTGTAGTAGCCTGCGGTGCTTCCAATCAAAATCCGGGTTGATCAGAATATAATCAACCTGGTTTGGATGGTGTTGTCGCTCGCCCCTGATTCCCCAGTAATGGAGCTTCCAGGGATTCGGAAAAAGGTAGATTCCAGTCCGATTGGCAAAACGGGG
>JAOUCZ010000247.1 GCA_029859505.1 Lysobacterales bacterium
GCGGGCGATGGTGTGCGTCAAATGTGTGAGTTCATCATTCGTCGGCGCCTTGACCCGGCGAAACCACAGCCGGGATTTGTCGGCACTGTCGATGTAAACAGCTTCCTGGGTGAGAAAGAGGTTCCCGGTATCGCGTTCCAACGGGCCCTGGCGCTCCAGATATCTGCCAACGCGGGCTAGAGTGGAATGGCGCCACTAAGGGCTTTTGGTGGGTTCATCTGCGCAGGTTTCGGGGGCCGGTTGCCAGGTTGTCACGATGGGGTCCGGACCGCACAGCATGGCCACGACCTGTTCGCGCTCCGAAGCAATGGTGTCGAGCATGCGATTGACCAGGGCCTGGTACTGCGGGTCGTCCCGGAAAGTCGCGTATTGCCGGGATTCGCCAATCCAGCTCATACGGGCACCCAGATCGATCGCCCGCGCCATCGCCTCAAAAGCATCCTCCTTGCGACCGTCAAGCTGCGCCAGGAGAAACTTGCTGGTCTCGACCCTACTCCGATCAAATCCTGCCTCGATCGTGTTCTGCAGGGCCGCGGCGCCAATGTCGCGCCATTGCTCCGCTTCAGCGGGGTACTCAAGCATATCCGCCACCCAGGCCATTTCCAGCAGAAACTGAAAGTTCTGTACCGGGTTGTTCTGCCATTCGCTGAATACTTCGCGAGCCAGCGGCATGGCCTCTTCCGGGGCATCGGAAAAAATCGCCAGGGCAAACATCAGGTGATAGCGAGTCCTTGAGGATGGCGAATCAGCATGGCGTGCCCGGGCCAGGCGTATCACTTCCTCTCCATCGGATCGCGACCAGGCTGCTTCAAACTCGTCCATTCGCGGATCGACCAACAAAGCTTCTTCGACCAGGCCTAAAGATCTCAGGATTCGCCCCAGCGACGAACGCGGCGCGCTGCGACCCGGATCCAGCTCGAGAACACCGTAGTAATGTCGCACTGCCTCGACGATGCGGCCACGTTCACGAAAGACCTGAGCCCGGGCCGCCAGGCCATAGCTCTTGTCCAGTCCCTCCAGCCGGTCCAGCAGTTTTTCCACCCGGGTCCCATCATCGTAGGGTGTATTGACGAAAGCAACCGAGGTGGAGAAGAGCACGACCAGTGACATGGGGTCAGCCTCCACCATGCGTGCCTTGGTCGCCAGTGACTCGCGGCGCAGCCCTCTCTGCATTTGGGCGATACTTAGCCAGTTGAGTACTTCGCCACTCGACGGATTAATCAGCAGCGAACGGCGGTAATAATCCAGGGCCAGGTCAATATTCCGCTCGTCCTGCTCCAGAAAGCCGTACACGGCCAGCACCTGGGCATCGTTCGGCGCCAGGCGGTAGGCCTCTTCAAGTAGCGGCCGCGCCAGGGCGGTAGCATCTTCGCGCGGAATCTCACCATAGCTGCCCCAGCTATCGGATAACAGCAGTATGGCCTGTGCCTCGCTGGCCCAGGCCAGGGCAAAACCCGGGTCAAGCCGCCGCGCCTCCTCGAAACGCAAGCGGGCTGACTCAAGGCCGGGCAGGGTGCGCCGGTCCATCTCGATTCGCCCTTTGAAGTAGAGATCCAGCGCAGCCATATTCTCAGTCGGCACCCCGCTGATTCGTTGCTGCTCATCCGGTGTCAATGTCACCCGCATGGCGTTGGTCACCGCGCCGGCGATTTCGCTCTGGATGGCGAATATGTTATTGGCGGTGAGTTCACGGTCATAGGTCTGCGCCCACAAGTGTGCGTCCGTGGCCGCATCAATTAGCTGCATATTGATGCGAACCTGGTTGCCGGCCCGCTGCACGCCGCCTTCGAGAATGGTGGCGACACCGAGTACTTTCGCGATATCACGAATTGCAAGAGTTGTATCCTTGAACTGGGCGACGGAAGTGCGCGAAATCACCCGCAGGGAATTGATCTGCGCCAACTGGGTCAGCAGGTCATCATGGATACCGCTGGAGAAGTACTCGTCCTCTTCGCGCTGGCTACGGTTTTCAAACGGCAGCACGGCGATCGATTTGTCGTTGGGTAAAGGCGACGACGGCTCGGACGACGCCTTGGCATCAGGAACGGAGACTGCGGCTCCAGTGGCAGGGTCCCCGGCCGGATCAGGCCGGACGCTGAAGTGCTGCCAGGCGAAATAACCCAGCGCGAGTGTCAGTACGGCAATGATGGCGCGGTCGATCTTGCTTCCGGTCTTTGGGGCTATTGACCGGGACCGGTCAACCTCGTTCTCGCGCTTGATTCCCTCGGGGGTCAGCTCGAATGCCCATGCAAACACCAGCGCCACGGGGAAGCCGATACCAAGCACCAGCAAAATGGAAGAGAACAACCAGTCGGGCGCACCGATGTTGTCAATCATGACATCGGCCACCTGCAACACCAGCCAGGTCACGACCACATAGGCGATCGCGACTTTGAACACGTTTCGGCGTTTTAATTCATTAAAAAAGGACAAGGGCCGGCTTCTTTTTAGTTGTCATTACTTGCAAGGTTAAATGGTATCTCAGAAAAAGCCAAATCGGGTTGCTCATGATGGGTGACTTGGTCCGCTCCTGGCCCAGGGTGTGTGAAAATTACCTTGTAGTCAAAGATTTGGGGACAACACCCAACAGACGGACCGCGATACATTTCCAAACCATTCTCAAATTCTATGATGATTGTCCTGTCATCTGGAATCTCGAAACCTGAAACAGGCACATTAAATATCTCGAGAAATCCGCTGTCAGGCCATGATCCTTCTTTCCATGCAGCATGGAGTTGTTCATCTTTTAGTACTTTTATTGGAGAATAGATACAGAAACTGACGTCTCCAAGATCAAATTGAAAATCATATTTTCCAATCCTTATCTGTGTTGTGAATTGCCCAATGATTTTTGATAAATCTATATCGCTAGGTATGCCAAACATAATTGCCTAACTTTCAACTAGATGGAAAGCCAAGAGTATCATGTCCTTGTAATTGATACGCATGTGCTTTTTAGTCTGCCCACGATGAAAGTGATTGTGCGAATGATTTTGGATTGAGAAAGACGGCTATTGGCCGATAGTGCCTATACGCGATACTGGCGGATGACCGTCAGCTATATGGCGTAGAGCAGTTATTCAATAACCGAAAATTTGGAAACCCTGAACTAGCGGAATCGGCCAGGAGCTGCCAATAGCTATTCTGCATCAACCAGAACGGATAAACTCGTTGCCTATGAAAGTCGCAGTCACAGGAACCAACGGCCGCAGGGGGAGGTAATTACCAAACCTTGTTGAATGATATATTACGCAAATATATACAATCCGAAAACGAGCCCATGGAAGAGACCTTGCGAAAAGTGATTCGCGAAGAGTTGAAGCTGGCCGAGTAGTTACTCTTTCTCTGTATTCTCCAACTCAGCCAATGCACTCAACGCACTGGCAAACTTCGGGTCACGCTTGAGCGCATTGCGGAAGTGCTCTATGGCTTTTTCTTTATTGCCCACCTGCTGGTAGGCATATGCCAGGCTATCCCAGGTATTTGCGGAATCGGGATAAAGATCGGTATTGATCTGTAATAGCTTGATGGAGAAGGCCGGGCTATCGGTTAATGAATTCAATGCGTAACCAATGAGATAGTTTTCCGACAGGGCTTCCTCATCGGGGCTTTCCTTCAATGCTGCCCTGAATGCTGCCAATGCATCTTCATAGGCACCTGTATCGAGGATTTCACCAGGCAGAACTTCATCATCCGCCAACTGGCGGTGGGGCTGGTACTGATCGTCACCGAACACGAAATTGAACTGCAGGACGTTATCATCACTGGTAAATTTAATAGGTGTCGCGCGTTGGCGCCGCATAAACAGGTCATCGCCGGTGTATATCAGTTCCGCAGCTAGAGCACCGGGGTAATTCAAATACAGCTTACCCTGCTTGCTGGTCACAACAACGGGAATCGCGGCATTGTAGTGATAACGCCCCGTGTACTCGTTCAGCATCTTCTCAGGCACAGGCAATATCTCATGCGCTTCATAACCATCCCACCCATAGGTGTGTCCCACTGCATTGACAACTTCGTTGATAAAATCCGGGTGATTTGAATTGATCATCACCACCACACCGTAACCACCATCGAGGTGAGCTGTGAGCTGGGTACAAAAACCCTCATCCCAGCCACCGTGAGAAAAATACCCCGATTCGCCAACTTTTCTGATACCATCCCAGGCCATAACCGGCATCCACCGGCGTCGTCATGGTCTGTGCCATTTCCTTGCTCATCAGCTTGCTTTCACCTTTCAACGCTCTCTGCATTTCTATCGTAAACAGCGCCAGGTCACCAGCCGTAGTCCACAATCCTGCGGCTGCCATTTCAGGGTAGGTATGGCGCTGACCTTTAACCGCTGTGCCATCTGGCAGCACGCCTGCCGCAGCAAGTTTGAGCATTGCAGATGGCAGGGGTTGTTGATAGGTGCTCTGCGTCATGTTTGTGGGTTTTATCAGCAATCCATCCATCAGTACTTCAAATGGCTTGCCGGAAGCATCCGCCATCATCAGCTGCGCAATCGTGTAACCCCCGCCCGAATACCTGTAGCCCTCACCCGGTGCCTTATCAACCCGAACAGGTGCTGAATTAGCCGGCCCCGATCCATCCAGTACCTGGATTACGCCGGGAACTTCATCCCCCACTGCATAACCGCCAAATCCGTGCACGGTCAATCCGCCTGTGTGGCTTAATAGTTGTTTCAGGGTGACCTTAGAACCGGCTGTGAACTCATTTTCCGGAAGTTTCCAGCTTTTGAGCGACGAATTGACATCAGCATCAAGAGAAAGCTCACCGGCCTCCACCATCTGCAAGGCTCCAAACGCCGCCACCGGCTTGGAAACCGAGCCCGCCTGGAAAAGCGTACTGTTTTTGGCTAATTCACCTGTCTCACGATCTGCCAGCCCATAGGTTTTAAACCAGGCAACTTTGGAAGCATGAATTACCGCAATACCAACACCCGGCACCCCGTAATGTTGCATACGCTCCTGCAAGGTCCAGGGTTGATCACCCTTGAACACATTGGCGGGTAACAGGCCTTTCTCGACGGCTGTTATTTTCCCGTCTTGTGGGCTTGCCCAGGATGATGAGCAAATGAGGAATAAACTTAAAATGGCAAAGCGCAAATAATTCATTGGGTGCCTTAAGGAAGTAGGAATATGAGGAAAACAAGCGATCAATCTTACAGCACTTCTTAAGATTATGTGTCGCAGAGAAAATCCATGGATAGCAAAATGCATAGGCGAATTCTTCGCGAAGAGCCAAATAAACCCAGTTGGGGGCCAACTCCTAAAAATTAAGGGGTCACCCATTAGCCGCAGGATAGGAGTAGAAAACTCAATTAGTGAGCACTCGGATTGATCTGGTAGTAACCTTGCAGCGCCATTCTTTACTTGATATTTGTAACAAGAAATCACTATGAAAAGATTGCTTGCTATAGCCGCATTGGCTCTACTACTGCAGTTTCTTATGGGGCCGCTATTGGCCGAGGGTGTGTGATA
>JAOUCZ010000050.1 GCA_029859505.1 Lysobacterales bacterium
TGCGCTCGGTGATCGCCCGGGCGCTGTGGTGGCCATTGATCCAGTGGATGGCAGTGTCATCGCGCTGGTCAGCAAACCCGGCTATGACCCGAATGCTTTTGTGGATGGTATCAGCCAACAGGCCTATTCTGAAATTCTCAGTGCGCCGGGACGGCCACTGTTTAATCGTGCCCTTAGCGGTGCTTATGAGCCGGGGTCCACACTAAAGCCATTCGTCGGATTGGCAGGCTTGGAGCTTGGTGTGGTGACGCCGGAGACCCGGGTCTTCTCAAACGGCAAGTTTTATATTGAAGGATATGACCGACCATACCGTGACTGGAAGGATACCGGGCATGGCTGGGTGAATATTCGTTCCGCGCTGGAGCAGTCGGTCAATACGTATTTTTACCAACTGTCCATGGACATGGGTATAGACCGTATGCATGACTACCTGGCACAGTTTGGTTTCGGCTCGGTTACGGGTATTGACGTGCCGGGCGAAGGCAAGGGCCTGCTACCGTCACGTGATTGGAAGCGTGCTGCGCTTGAAGAGCCGTGGTATCCGGGTGAAACGGTGATCGCGGGAATTGGCCAGGGTTTCAACGTGGTAACACCGCTGCAGTTGGCCAATGCCGTGGTTGCACTGGTCAATGGCGGGACACTTTTTTCACCAAGACTCCTTTATGCAAGCAAGCCGGCAGGTGTTGAAAGAGCAAAACGCATCAGAGCCCCGTCTGAGCGACAAATTCCGATCCATGATCCGCAGAACTGGCAGGCAGTTCTCGACGGCATGGACCTGGTGGTCAATGGCTTACGCGGCACCGCCAGAAAGGTTGCTGTTGATGCTCATTTTCGAACCGGTGGCAAGACGGGTACTGCGCAGGTGTATCAGCTTTCGGCTAAAAAAAGAGAAAACCAGGAGGATGTTGCTGAGCACCTCAGGGATCATGCGTGGTTTATAGCTTTTGCACCGGTAGAGGCCCCCAGGATCGCAATAGCGGTGGTGGTTGAACACGGTGGCGGCGGCTCTACTGCTGCCGCTCCAGTCGCACGGGCAACACTGGATGTCTGGCTTGACCAGGAGCTGGAACGGGAGCTACAGCCATGAAACGCTGGTTGCCAACATGGGTTGGAGCACCACGTCTGGATCCGGTCCTACTGATCCTGTTACTACTGATCGCCGGTTTTGGACTGACCGCACTGTACAGCGCGTCCGGTCAGGACATGGCCATGGTTAACCGGCAGGCAATACGTCTTGGTTTTGGTCTTGTAATGATGCTGATTATCAGCCAGGCTCCGCCACGGGTACTGAGGGCCTGGACTCCGTGGTTATATGGTCTTGGCGTCGCCATGCTGCTCGCAACCCTGGTACTGGGTGTCGGGCGCAGTACACAGCGTTGGCTGGATTTTGGCGTACTTCGTTTCCAGCCCTCTGAATTGATGAAACTGGCCGTGCCCATGATGGTTGCCTGGTATCTGCATTCGAGGGTATTGCCGCCTTCGATGAAATCAACCGCCGTGGTATTCGGAATACTATTGATTCCAACCCTGTTGATCTACCGGCAACCCGACCTTGGTACTGCACTTCTGGTTGCGGCCAGCGGTATGTTTACGCTTTACCTGGCCGGTCTACACTGGCGGGTGTTGTTTGGTTTTGCAGGGGTGGCCACTGCTGCGGCACCGGTTTTGTGGCTGGTCATGAAGGAGTATCAGCGCGATCGTGTCCGCACGTTTCTCAATCCTGAAGCCGATCCGTTGGGTCATGGCTGGAACATTATTCAGTCAAAAATTGCTGTCGGGTCGGGAGGTTTGACTGGCAAGGGCTGGTTAAACGGAACCCAGTCAAATCTTGAGTTTATTCCCGAGCGGCACACCGATTTCATCCTGGCGGTGATTTCCGAGGAGTTCGGCCTGATCGGTGTTTCGCTGCTTATGCTGACTTATTTAATGGTTATCGCCCGTGGTCTGTATATTGCCAGCATTGCGCGTGATACTGGATCAAGATTATTGGCGGGGGCATTGAGTTTGACCCTTTTTGTGTACGTGCTGGTCAATGGCGGCATGGTGTCGGGCGTACTACCCGTCGTTGGTGTACCGTTGCCGCTGATTAGCTATGGCGGAACCTCCGCTGTCACATTATTGGCAGGATTCGGCATGATGATGTCCATTTATGGTCACAGAAAATTCATTAGTAGGTGAGAACCCGCATATTGCACCAGTATCACGAACCTGGCTCGCTCGGATGCACCTGGACTTGGGCTTCCTTCAACCAATAGCTATGGCTATTGATTTCAGTCCAGCCCGGCGTCCAGATGCCCCCGCTCTTCGCCAGCTTGCGCGAGACTGGTGCAATATGCGGGTTAGAACCCTTGATTAATTTTGTTAAAGGCACTTGTAAAGGCGGTTTTTATTTTCTGTTCGGGTAAACTCTGCTTCTGTGTTTTATAAAAACTGCTTAACCATTCAATGTGGAAACCTTTTTTAATGCGAAAATTTCTTTTATTGGTACTTTTTTGTGTACCCGTATTTGCCGCGGAGCATCCCGGAACCGACCAATTTGTTGAGCGTGCAGTCTCGGAATATGGGCTGTCTGAAAATGAAGTGCGGGAATTGCTGCTTGAGGCTGAATACAAACAGTCTATTGTCGATGCCATTTCCCGGCCTGCTGAGGGAAAACCATGGTATCAGTACCGGAAGATTTTCCTGAACGACAAGCGGATCAACGAAGGGATCAAGTTCTGGGAGGAAAACCGCGAACTTATAGAATCCGCTTCTGAAAAATTCGGTGTGGATGAAGAAATCATCGTTTCAATCATAGGTGTTGAGACATTGTACGGGCGTATTACTGGAAGCTACCGCATTATTGACTCGCTGGTTACCCTGGGTTTTTATTACCCTCAGGACCTTTCTTCTGACCGCTCTGAGTTCTTCTCTAAGGAGCTGATGCAGTATATGCAGCTCGCTACCGAAGAGGGGCTGCCGACCGCTGAAGTCACCGGGTCTTATGCTGGCGCAATGGGTATGGGCCAATTCATGCCGAGCAGTTATCGTGAGTATGCTGTGGATTTTGATGAAGACGGCAGCCGCGACCTTTGGCGATCAAAGGCCGATGTCGTCGGTAGCGTCGCCAATTACCTGCACCGTCATGGCTGGCAGCCTGGACAAGCGGTTACAAAACGTGCAATCGCATCAGAGAGTGCGGCTTTTGATGAGATATCCACAAGGGGATACAAACCATCACTGACAGTAGCTCAATGGCGGGAGAAGGGCTTCACCAGTTCGAGCGATTTATCACCGGATATTCCTGCAGCGGTTTTAAAGCTGAAAGAAGAGAAACGCAACACCTACTGGCTGACATTCAAAAATTTCTATGTCATCACCCGCTATAACCGCAGTCCACGCTATGCGATGGCTGTTTATGAGTTAAGCCAGGAAATCAAAAAAGGCATGGATAAGTCCTGATGAAGCAGTTGATATTCACGGCGGCCCTGGCAGGTTTACTGTTGGCGGGCTGCGCGGGGAAAAAAGAAGCGGAGGAGGCCGGTGACGGTCCATCAAGCCGCAAAATCTCAGCGGCAGATGTCCACGATGCGGTGCCCAAAAATGAGCCGAGGGCACGCTACGGCAACCACAGCCCGTATACGGTGCTGGGTAAGACCTATACCGTTTTACCCAGTAGCAAGGGTTATCACGAGCGTGGTATTGCATCCTGGTACGGCAGTAAGTTTCATGGCCGTCGCACGTCCAGTGGCGAGCCCTACGATATGCACCTGGCAACTGCTGCACATAAGAGCCTCCCCTTACCGACCTATGCGGAGGTTACCAATCTTGATAATGGCCGCAAGATGATTGTAAAAATCAATGACCGTGGCCCGTTCCACGAAGACCGTATTATTGACCTGTCTTATGCGGCAGCGATCAAACTGGGGGTCGATCAAACCGGTACCGCTCGCATAGATGTTCGTGCGATCGATGTAGAAACATCTAAACGTTCCACTGTGAAGCTCGCGGATGAAACGTTTTTACAGGTTGGGGCATTCAAAAAACGCAAAACTGCCGATGACCTGGCAGGAAAAATGATAGCCGCGCAACTCAAACCGGTCTCGATTAAAAAAAGCCGCGGATTGTACAAGGTATGGATAGGACCGTATGCTTCGGAGTGGGAAATTGAGGCCAGCATGCGCCGTGTAGTTGAACTTGGCTATGAACGCCCGCATAAAGTGAGTCGATAAGAGCCTGCCAGTTGAACCCTGCAGACTCTTTGTGGTTTTACCCGATTTCGGGTAGACCCGGTCTGTATATTTACGGAATAATTGTAGATTATGAAGAAATTCCTTTTGTTACTGATCTTTGCCGTTGCTTTGCCGATGTTCGCGATCGCACAAGCACCGCCACCGCCGCCGCCAAAAGGTATGCCGATACCCGCAGCGCCAACGTTGAGCGCAAACAGCTACATCCTTGTTGATTTCAATAGCAGTCATGTGCTGGTTGAAAGCAATCCGGACATGCCTGTTGAACCCGCCAGTATTACCAAGGTGATGACGAGTTATATCGTTTTTTCAGAACTGGCCAGCGGCAATATCAAGCTGACTGACACTGTTACCGTAAGTGAGGCAGCCTGGCGTACAGGCGGTTCACGCATGTTCATTGAGCCTTCCATGCAGCCGACGGTTGAAGAACTGATAAAGGGAATGGTGATCCAGTCGGGTAATGATGCCAGCGTGGCGCTGGCGGAGCACCTGGCCGGGTCGGAAGACGCTTTTGCCGGGTTGATGAACCACTATGCAGATCAACTGGGCATGACCAACAGTCATTTCATGAATGCCACCGGCTTGCCTCACGAGAATCACTTTACTACCGCACGCGATGTGGCAACCTTGAGTGTCGCATTGATTAAGGATTTCCCGGATTTTTATACGTGGTATTCAGAAAAGGAATATAGCTTTAACAATATACGTCAGCACAACCGCAATAACCTGCTATGGCGGGATCCGGCGGTTGACGGACTCAAGACCGGTCACACCGAAGCTGCGGGTTACTGCCTGGCAGCTTCTGCCAAGCGTGACGGTATGCGTCTGGTCAGCGTGGTGCTCGGATCCGGTTCAGAAACATCCCGCGTCAATGAAAGCCAGACACTGCTTAATTATGGGTTCCGTTTCTTTGAAACCATCCAGTTATATAAGGCGGGGCAGGAGTTGGCACAGGGCAAGGTCTGGAAAGGTGAAGAAGATCAGATCCGCCTGGGTATTAGCGATGAGCTGTTTATCACGATACCGAGAGGTCGCTACGATGATCTTGATGCACAGGTTGAGATGCGACCAGAGCTGATTGCACCGATTGCCGAAGGTGAAGAAGTTGGCCAGATTTCAATCCGAATTGAAGATGTGGAGATCACCAGTCGTGGCCTGGTCGCACTGGAGACAGTTCCGGAGGCGGGCTTTTTCGGTCGCACATGGGATGGCATGAGTATGTGGTTTGGCGGTTTGTTCGGTGATGACTAATGGCTTCGGTTAACCCTCCCGATAGCGGTTCAGACCAGCAGGAGACACTGCTGGAGTTCCCCTGTAAGTTTCCGGTGAAGGCGATGGGTCTCAACGATGATGGTTTTGAGGCGCTGGTAACGAATATCATTTTGGCCCACGCTGAAATTTCTACCGGTGTACTGGTCGGAACCAAGCCCAGCGGGTCAGGTAAATATCTTTCGGTGACGGTAACTATCGATGCCACTTCAAAAGCCCAGTTGGATCAAATCTACCAGGGGTTGACTGACTGCGAGCAAGTGCTGTTCGCACTCTGATGTCAGATTCAAAGCTGCTCGTCCGGCGCCTTGGTTTGTTGGAATATGAACCAGTCTGGCGGGCTATGCAGACATTCACCGATCAGCGCGATGCAGACACTGCTGATGAATTGTGGCTGGTAGAACACCCCCCGGTGTTCACGCAAGGTCAGGCCGGTCGTGCGGAACACGTGTTGGCACCGGGTGATATACCCGTAATCCAGGTAGATCGTGGCGGGCAGGTGACCTATCACGGCCCCGGTCAGATCGTTGCTTATCCGCTGATCGATATCAGCCGGTTAAAGCTGGGTGTTCGCGCCCTGGTGTCCGGAATCGAGCAGGCCATCATCGGCGTACTGAAAAGTTATGATGTGGACGCGGGGCTAATTGCGGGTGCACCGGGTGTCTATGTCGATGGTGCCAAAATTGCCTCACTTGGATTACGTATTCGCCGGGGCAAATCTTTTCATGGTCTCGCGTTTAACATTGACATGGACCTGGAGCCTTTCCAGCGCATCAACCCTTGTGGTTTCGAGGGCTTGCAGGTTACCAACCTGTCGGCATTTACAGGGGTTTCCATGGCAGAAGTGGAAAATCGCCTGATTGCCGGTTTGTGTGAGGTTTTAGGCTACAATAATCGGCTCTGCCTGATAGAGGGCGGTTTGCCCTGAGGCGTTAAAGTGACTGACCAGACGAAAATACCCATCAATTTAATTAACTCCAAAGATCCCGGTGTTAAAGAACTTGGCGCCGATAAACTGGCACGAAATACGGCCCGGTTCGATCAGGATGCCCCGGTTTTGCGTAAACCCTCGTGGATCAGGGTACGTCTGCCTGCGGGTAATGCGGTGGCTGAGTTAAAGTCGCGTTTGCGGAATAATAGCCTGGTCACCGTGTGTGAAGAGGCCACTTGTCCGAATATTCATGAGTGTTTCAACAAGGGTACGGCGACCTTCATGATCCTCGGGGAAATTTGTACTCGCAGGTGTTCTTTTTGTGATGTTGCCCATGGACGGCCTAATCCTCCGGATGAAAACGAACCGGAAAGCCTGGCGCAAACCATTCATGACATGAAGTTGCGCTACGTGGTGATTACCTCGGTTGATCGCGATGATCTTCGCGATGGCGGTGCAGACCACTATGTTCGTTGCCTCAGACGTATCCGCGAGCTAAGCCCGGGTATCAAGCTGGAGATACTGGTTCCGGATTTTCGCGGCAAGGGCCGCCTTGAAAGGGCATTGAAAATTCTCAATACATCTCCGCCGGATGTCTTCAACCACAACCTTGAAACCGTCAAGCCCCTGTACCCGAATGTCAGGCCCGGTGCGGATTATGACTGGTCCTTGAAGCTATTGAAGGAGTTCAAAGCGCAGCATCCGGAAATCCCAACCAAGTCAGGCATTATGTTGGGTCTGGGGGAAACCCAAGCGCAGGTTGAGCAGGTTTTACGGGACCTGCGGGCACATGATGTTGATATGGTCACTATCGGCCAGTATCTGCAGCCGACGCCTCATCACCATCCGGTATTGCGGTACTGGACGCCGGAAGAATTTGAAGAACTTGCTACACTTGGGTATGAGATGGGTTTTACGCATATCGCTTCAGGGCCGCTGGTCAGGTCTTCTTATCATGCGGATTTAATGGCAGAAGAGTCCGGCCTGGTGGCTTGAACATTTCACTTGTAGCCTTTGTCTATTTGGTCGTTGGATTGGCTCGTCTAAACTTTTGACCCTTGCAGCACATACTTGCCAAGTGCTTAAATAGTTTGCAGAAATAAAAATCCCGGCAACTCATGGCCGGGTTTGTGGTCAGTAGATAGGTGATAAGCGTTCTATAACAGTTAATTGATGTTGGAGTAAATGAGTTTGAGAGCAGTCAAGTTTTTATTGGTATTAATGATAAGTACCTCGGTATGGGCAGTTACCCAGCCGGCGGAGCAGGTGACATTCAAGCCCAGCCTTGAGCAACGCCTGCGTAGTAACCTGGCTACCAAGTTTCTGGCCAACTGGCACTACAAAGATACCCGGCTTGATGACGAACTCTCTGAGAAAATCTTCGACGGATATCTTAATTTACTCGACCCCAATTACAGCTTTTTCCTCGCCTCTGATATAGAAACATTTGCGCCATACCGGCTGAATCTTGACGATGCGCTGCAGCATTCTGACCCAACGCCAGCTTATGAAATGTTCAATGTGTATGTTGAACGTGTAAGAGAGCGTGTCGTTTTTGCACGTGAACAACTCAAACAGCCCATGGATTTCACTATTGACGAAAGTTACATGTGGGACCGTGATGAAATCAAGTGGGCCAATTCAGAAGAGGAACTCAATGAATTCTGGCGTCAGCGAGTAAAGAATGATTACCTTCGTCTGCGTCTGGCTGACAAGGATGATGAAGCCATTATTGAAACACTCGACGACCGCTATGCAAATCTGGACCGGCGTATTTCAGAGTTGAATTCCGATGATATTTTCCAGTTCTTCATGAATGCCTTTGCTCAATCCATTGAGCCCCATACTGCATACATGTCGCCCCGCAGTTCAGAGAATTTTGAAATTTCAATGCGTTTGTCACTGGAAGGCATCGGTGCCTTGCTGGGCCGCGAAAATGAATACACCAGTATAGCCAGTGTTGTCCCGGGCGGACCCGCGGATAAAGAGGGCAATCTCAAGGCCGGAGACAAGGTGCTTGCAGTGGGCCAGGGCAAAGACGGGAAGTTGCAGGATGTTGTCGGCTGGCGTGTAGATGATGTCGTTGATTTGATTCGTGGAGCAAAACACACCATCGTCCGGCTTGAGGTCCTTCATGAGGATACGGGTGTTGAAGGCCCGTCAGAGACCATCGAGATCGTACGTGACGAAGTCAAGCTCGAAGAGCAGGCTGCCAAGAGCCGTATCATTGAAGTACCGGGCGATAATGAAGAAGTGGTCAAGGTTGGTGTGATTGATCTGCCAGTGTTTTATCTTGATTTTAATGGCCGTGCAAAAAACCTGCCGGACTACCGTTCAAGTACCCGTGATGTCAGAAGACTGATCGACGAAATGAAAGCCGAGGGAATCACGGGCCTGATTATCGACTTGCGGAATAATGGCGGCGGTTCACTGCTTGAAGCCACCACGCTAACCGGTTTGTTTATTGACGAAGGTCCGGTGGTACAGGTACGTAACTCGAGTGGCCGTATCAGTACTGAAGAGGATACCGATCCCGGTATGGCATGGGATGGTCCATTGGCTGTCCTGGTCAATCGCTATAGTGCTTCCGCGTCCGAGATTTTTGCAGCAGCCATTCAGGATTACGGCCGTGGTTTGATCATTGGAGAAACAACTTTCGGGAAAGGTACAGTACAGAACCTCGTGGATCTTGATGACTACGCGCCCTCCAGCGATGCAGGGAAAATGGGACAGTTGAAGATCACCATGGCACAGTTTTTCCGTGTCAACGGTGGCTCAACGCAGAACCGTGGTGTTGAGCCGGATATCCGTTTCCCATCAGCTGGTGATCCCGAGGATTATGGTGAGCGTTCACTCGAAAATGCCCTTCCCTGGACCAGCATCCCAACCGCCAGATATGAGCGTGAAGGGGAGATGGATCGTATGGTGGCGGTGACAGATTTCCGTTATCAGCACAGAATTACAAGTGATCAGGAGTTTGGCTGGTTACTCAGTGATGTCGAGGAATTTAACCTCAATAAAGACAAGATAGAGATCTCGCTACTCGAATCCTCGCGTCGCGAAGAAATGGACAAAGACGAAGCCAAACGCACTGCCAGAAAAGCTGCGAAGGAAGGCAATGGGCCTTTACTGGATGAAGCTGATTCCCTGGTAGGCGCAGGTGAGCCGCCTGAGGCAGCGATCGATGATGTAGATGAGGAAACTGCTGAGGACGCAGATGAGGAGGAAGAAGACCTTCCTGACCTGTTACTGCGTGAATCAGCACGAATCGTCTACGACATGATTGAGCTTGGCCGCGATGAACCGACACTGGCCCGGCAGTTCTCACTACTGGGTAAAGAAGAAGCAGCCGAAAGCATCAATTAGCAACCCGTAGGGTGGGTAGACCTTACCCATCGGTACTAAGATGGACTGCTGACGGGTATTGATTCGATTCACCCGCCGGCACTTTGAAAGCTTATTAATGGGTAGCCTTTACTCATCCCACAGTTTAAAGCGAAATTGAAATGAAACAAATACTACTGGGTCTGTGTTTTGTGGTGCTGGCCATGGACTGCAGAAGTGATCAGCAATCTGATTCGATTCAAACGGATACCGCTGAAGCAAAGGCGGCCATCAAGGAACTGGCTGTTGCCCTTAAAACAGAACTGAAGGGAGCCATGCAGGCTGGTGGACCGATCGCGGCAATAGGCGTTTGCAATACCCAGGCCATGCCGATAACGCAAAAAGTGGCAACCGAAAAGGGTTTGCAGCTGAGCCGTGTAAGCCTTAAAAACCGTCAACCGGCCAACCTGCCCAATGAGTGGCAAATCGCAGTGCTGGAAGGCTTCGAACAACAAAAGGCTGCGGGAAAGGACATTGGCAGTCTTGTCTGGTCAGAAACAGTCAACGTTGACGGTAATCAGGAATTCCGTTTTATGAAGGCGATTCCTACAGACGCCATTTGTTTAAACTGTCATGGAACAGACCTGTCACCCGGGGTTAGCCGGATACTGGCTGATCTCTATCCGGAGGATAGGGCCACGGGTTATCGTGAAGGCGATATTCGAGGTGCATTCGTGGTGACCAGTGAACCTTAAAGCCCGGTTGAACTCACGTAATACAGGTTAAATCCAAACCCCGCAAATGATGGGCGATTTTCTATTGCGTGACATGTCACGCACATATCGGTGTCGCTTGGCTATTTCTTTCGCCAGGTTCCGTTCGCATCACGGATGTAGTTGCCGGGGCGTGTTTTCTCGATAGCGGTATTCCCGCCAACTTTCTCGACTTCAGAAAGGCTGGTGCCCTGCTTCGCAGCGATTTTCTGATAACCGGCCTTGCGTTTCGCATTGGTGTCAGCAACGAGTTTCTTGATGTTCGGGGGTGCATTCTGCACCACGAGACCGAGATAACCATTCGCCTGTTCACCGATCAGGCCGTCCGCCTTGGGTTGTGCTAATGGACTGGCGGCTACGGCTATTGAAACCATCAAAAGGCTGACCAGCAGCGGTTTAATAATCCATCCCATCCAATTGTTTGATTTCATCATCATGTTTCCATCTCTTTCATTCTTTCGATTCAAGTTCATTCCGGCATGCGGTTGATCACCGTTATCAGAACAAATCATCCTCAAGCAATTCTTCGACCTGTTTTTCAACTTTGATCAGAATCTCGTGTTTGATATTGATATTCATGTTGATTTCAATAGGCTTGTCAGGCGCCTCGACCTTGACGGTCGGTGTGCATGCCGCACTGAGAAATAACATAGCTATCAGAATTATTAATCGATTCATTTCGCTACCACCGGTTTACTTTTCACTACGCCATACATTAACAGCTTGAGATGAATTCTGCCTGAACAGCCGTCCGGTTTCTATCGACTTTTGATTTCTTTCAAAATCGACTCTTCAAAACTTCCGGTAATGAACATGGCTTCGAAAAGCTCTGGGAGTGAACCATTGATATTCAAATTAAACACAATTGGATGACCTCCATAGAGGTCCGGGTTCTTGCCTTCAAGACGGACGGTTACCAGGTAAGTTCCGTCGGATTGGTAATCGAACGTACCGGAAAGATTCGAGTAGTGAAAGTTCTCGAGCGCCTGCATGCCGATGTTACTACCTGCCAAACCTTCTTTTGTGTAAGCCAATCGTCCAGGTTCGGTTGATTGGAATGTGCCGTTTTCAACGTGAATGCCAGTTTGATCGCTGCCAAGCGGCAATGAAATATCAAGAAACCCGGTACCCGCCAAACCATCAATATCGGCATATGCCAATAGCAGCGACAAGTTGATATGGCTGAACTCAACAGTGGTATCTGTAATGTTGTTTTCAGAAAATTGCAGGCTGTCAAGTTTGAGTTGACCATCAAAGACCTCCGCATAGAGATTCTTCAGTTTGATCTCGGTGTCTTCATAATCCAGCTTGGTACTGATTTGGGTTATGTCTATACCACCGGCGAGTGCAAGTCGATCAATGGAGACCGGGCCACTTGCCTGAATTGTCTGGCCGTAGTCTGAATTGAGGGTGAAACGTGCGTCGTGTGCGCTGCTTTCGAGCATCGAGGCGGTCGCTTCATGTCCGCTAACGAGTATGTTGGCAGTTATCTCATCGTCGACTAAAACATCACCCTGGACTTCAATATATCCGTCTGTCAGTTTGATCGAGGCCGGTAACTCATAATTGGCCACTGACAGCAGCCTTTTGAGTTTGGCCAGTTCGATGGTCGTGGGTAGTATGCTGATATCCCAGTGTTGCTCTTCTATATTGCCGGCAAACTCAAGAGGCAGTGCCTGTCCATTGGAAAACTTCAGAGCGCCGGAGCCGCTGACATCTGTGCCGTCACGAAGGGCGTAATTCACATCAAGGTCGAAACCATTCCATGTTTCATTGTTGAGATTTGCGCTAAAACCCTGTGTGCGGGTGTCCAGGTTTCCCGTCAGCTTTTCTATGTCCAGTTGCCGCCATGTCATCTCGATTTGCGCTGCGGAGACGTTGGGGGATGTTGAGCGCGCCTGTATAAAACTACCGTTACCCGTGCTGATAAACTTTCCGTCCTTTGAAATCACCTCTGCTGCAATGGTCAGTTGATCCGCAGTTAGCTGCATATCATCAAGTGTATAGGCAACGGGTGCGTTCACGGCCCATTCGATCGCGATAAGGCCTTTTGCTGTCGTTAATTCCAGGTTTTGAGGATCTTCCACCTCAATTTTCAGAGCGGCGGACTGTAGTGTGAGATGTTCTGCATCAGATTTCAGATCAAGGTCAATGTCACCGATAAACTCCATGAAAGGACTATTGCCATTCTGAAATACGAAACTGCTGTTCGAACCAAGCTCCGATGAAATCACTGTTTCTGATCGGGGTGCCAGTCGCAGTGCCGGAACGGCCTCGCTCAACAGTTGATCAATTATCCCGGGTTTTCCCTGGAATCGCATCTTTGCGGGTTCTGGAAGGTTTACAGTAATTTTATCTCCCTCACGGTGTGCCAGTGCCCTTGCGGTAAGGTCCAATGTTCCGCTATCGGACACCAACCGAAGGTCTTCAGTGGTCACCGATAGAGTTTCAAGCTTCTGCAGACCCTGACCTGCAAAGCTCCCCTCGACCTCAATATTGCCCCCCAACCGGGTAAACATCTGTCCGGTGCCGCTGGCCAATAACGAATCAAGCCATTCTCGATTGGCCAGCTCTGTCCTGAGAACGGCTTTCAGATGGGTCGTGGTGGTTGCCGGGAGGTCTTCCTGCATCAATTCCACGACCAGCCATGACGGCAAACCTGTGCTGGACGGGAAGTTGATGATGGCGTTGATGGATTCCGGGCTTACATCGATATCAAGCCGGCCTTTTAAGTGCATGGTGTCCGCAATGACCACCTGGCTCGTAATATGAAAGCTGTCATCTGAGCGGGGATTCAATTCGAAAGCCTCGAACCCCGCTTTCACTGGTCGGATAAACTTATCATTCGCCGTCCGGACACCGATTGTCCTGAACAAGGTCACCTGCATTTGATCAATCGATAACCGGGGCAGTCTGCCAGTCAGTTTCGTAACAGGCAGTGAAAGATCGTCCAGTGTAAGTGGCTCTGCGGAATTGTTTTCGACACCGCTGATATAGATATCGAGTGAGACCCGGGCAATGTCCGATCTAAATTCCTGGTAGTTAAAACGAAAATCAGAGGATGTCAGTTTTACGCTAGTGCTTCCAAGCTCACCATTCACACGCAAAAGTTCTACGTTGATCCCATTCAGGTCCGGGTAACCGGCCTTTAACTCTTCAAGTTTCCAGCCCACCGGCAATTGACTGGCGAGGATGTTGGGCAGCCACATTGGAGTTGCGGCATAAATGCCTGCGAGTACCAGGCATAGAATCAGAAACAGCTTGAGCAGGAGTTTCATAGATTTAAATCAACGATACCGCGTGTTTTAAAGCTCTACCTGCGGCCCTGTCCCCGTGGCGTCGAATACCATTGAGAAGTGTGTCCCATCCTCCTTTTGCCCGTTCAACATCAACTTGCCTGAGTAAAAGCTGAAACTCGTGACCTGTGCCAGTGCTTCGAGATACCTGCTTTCAACTTCCATCAGGTGATCCGGACAGGCCATTCTTGTACCCATGGTCGGCCCGATGATGATCTCGCCCGCATTGTCACCTTCTTTGATGTCTGCAGAATAACGATTACATGCGCTTCGTCCTGATACACGTCCTGAGCTAAAGGCAATGGTGACCTCGGCATCTTCGGGTATAGTTTGCTCCCTGTTCATACGGGTCAAAACCCAGTCACTTCCTTCGAGTACGCTCAATGAGAGCAAACCCGTCACTTCAATTTTGTTTTCTTCCAATTGCCCGTCCTTTAAGACCCAGTTGCGTGTCGCAAGCTGGGTCGGACAACACATCGGGTCATTTTCACCAGTCTGCAGAACATCTAGTATGATTCTGCCGGAGTCAATTCTGCCACCTCTGAGTTTAACGCGGTCACCTACCAGGCTGGTTGAGATATTGTTGAAACCACCGTTGTCTGATTTCATTACTGCAATATAAACATTTTCACCTGTTCCGCCCGCGCTTTGCCATAAGATCGCGACAGCCTCCTCCTGTCCGTCTGCATCCAGATCGCCTGTGAAATAAATGTCTTCAAGCAGACCAACCCTGGGTCGGGAGGCACCACCTTCAACGTAGGGGGCACCCTCCCACTGTCCACTCAACAAGGTGACCGGTTCGTCTTCGATGCCACTATAGGTGGCATTTACCAGTCGTGTGATTGCTGATTCGGCTTCATAGGCCGCACTGGTTTGTGCGATCAAAGCAGTGAACAGGATAGTGAATAAGATGACGGTGATGCGAATACGATAGTTTTTCATTTCAAGGGTTTCCATTTTCATTGGTTTTAACACGTATCAGCGTGTGAAAAAGTCAAAAACATTACCAAGTGTAGAGGCATCACGTTTGTAGAATTCCGTGAAACCGCATTTCTCACAGGTGACGGCACTGTATTTTTTATTCTGTACATCAAAAATACGGGACCAAAAGCCACCGGCCACACGTATTTCTCCTGTTTCGTATTCACTACCTGTACAACGCAAACAACTCCATTTTCGATGTCTCATGAAATTCTTCCTCTACAAATTGAAAATTGTAATCCGGTGCTTGCTTCAAGTTTAGCGCGCTCACCCTAAAAAGACCCTCATGCATATCGGTTAGTTTCAATTGTTGAGTTTTCGGCCTGACGAATTTCCAAAATTCGTCGTCCCTGACTGCTAGAATTCACCGCTATGCAATCCACTTCAATAAAGTCTGTATTAAGGGTCGCCTTGCCGGTGCCACTCAGACAGCTTTTTGACTATCTCCCGGCTGAAATTGCCATGCTTCACCACGCAGGTCAGCGGGTGGTGGTCCCGTTTGGCCGCCGCAAACTGGTGGGTGTTATCGTCGAGGTTTCAGACCGCAGTGAACTACCGCTCGATAAGCTGGCAGCGGTGATTGACTATCCTGATGGCGAGCAAACCGTGTTTACCGGTGAGGTTCTGGATTTGCTCAAATGGTGCTGGCGTTATTACAAGCATGCTCCCGGTGAAGTGATATTCAATGCCCTGCCGCCATTACTCAGAAAAATTGGCAAGATGATTCCACCTGCACCGTTGCAGTATTGCATGACATCCGCCGGTGAATCACGTCTGCAGGAACCCGTGGGTCGAATCAAGGCGCAGATTGCCTTGCTTCAAGAAATACATGAAGGCGCTGTCACAGAGCATCGCTTACGTTCTTTCACTCCAGCCTGGCGTAAAACCCTGGCTCGGCTGCTGGAACAGCAATGGGTGCAAGCTGAACCCCAGCAAGCACCAGGTCTGAGTCCTTCTCCAGGACCGCCATTGTTGGATGAGCAAAGACTTGCGGTGGATTCCATCAGCTCAAGTCTTGGGGCTTTTAACTGTCATTTGCTCGATGGCATTACCGGTAGCGGCAAAACCGAGGTTTATCTGCAGGTACTGGAACAGGTTCTGGGCAAAGGTGGACAGGCATTGCTGTTGGTTCCGGAGATCGGTCTGACACCACAACTGGTCAACCGGTTTACGCAACGTCTTGGTTTTGAGCCCGTGGTAACCCACTCCGGTTTGAGTGAGGGACAACGGCTACAGGTCTGGGCGATGGCCAGGAGCGGTCTTGCACGGCTGGTGATCGGTACGCGGTCCGCATTGTTTCTGCCAATGCCCGATTTGGAGCTGATCATTCTGGATGAAGAGCACGATGCCTCTTTTAAACAACAGGACGGTTTTAGATACTCGAGTCGAGATGTCGCAGTCAAACGTGCGGCCGGGCTGGCAATACCGGTGATCCTGGGGACTGCAACACCATCCCTTGAAACATTTAATAATGCCATGGGGAACCGCTATCGCTGGAACCGCCTGAGGCAGCGTGCGACAGGTGCCGCTGAACCGCGCTGGCGGGTGCTGGATCTGATCCAGCAGAGCATGACAGGTGGTATATCAGCGACCGCAATGAAAGCCATTGGCGAAACACTTGCGAAAGGTGAACAGGCATTGATTTTCCTGAACCGGCGAGGCTATGCGCCGGTCATCCTGTGCCATGAGTGTGGTTGGCATGCCGTGTGCCAGGATTGTGATACCAACATGACCTGGCACAAGGCCAGTCGCCGCTTGTTATGTCACCACTGCGACAATGCCGCGCGGGTACCTGCGGTATGCCCTGCATGCAGTGCTGACGCTTTACAGGGTGCCGGAGAGGGCACCGAGCAATTGGAACAGGTTCTGAACAGGGCATTTCCGGAAACACCTTTGCTGCGTTTTGATCGCGATAGTGTTCGTAAAAAAGGTGAGTTCGAGCGATTGGCAACACAGGTAAAATCCGGAGAGCCCAGTTTACTGGTGGGAACCCAGATGCTGGCCAAGGGTCATCATTTTCCAATGGTGACACTCGTGGTCATCGTAAATCTTGACCAGGCGCTCTACAGCGCTGACTTCCGCGCATTGGAGCGCATGGGGCAGTTGATGGTACAGGTGGCCGGACGTGCCGGTCGTGATCAGCTTCCCGGAGAAGTTATACTGCAAACGCACTATCCGCAGCATGAATCCTTGTTGACCTTGTTGACCTCGGGTTATGAGGCATTTGCCGGGGATATTCGCGAGGATCGCCAGGCAGCCTGCCTGCCGCCATTCAGCTACCAGGCACTGTTGCGTTCGGATGCCCTGCAGAAAGACGATGTCATGCATTTTCTGGACCACGCGAAACAGTGTTTTCCAGCCGGGGAAGCGGTCATTTACGGACCATTTCCGGCCATGATGGAGCGCAGGAGCGGACGGACCCGGTGGTATTTGTTAGTGCAGGCAAATGAGCGCCTGGGTCTGCACCGGCAGCTTGACGAATGGGTGCTGCAAGTTCAAAAACTACCGTCAGCGCGCAAAGTACGCTGGTCAATCGACGTTGATCCGCAGGATTATTGAATTTTAAACGTCATTCAGTGTCTGTTCGTGACCAATGACACTGATATGACGTCAGGTATATGAGAGATGATGAACGGTTGAAAAAACGCTGTATCGCACCTATAAAACACAAGGCTTCATTAATGAAGCGGTAACCGCAGGTTTAGCACATGGAATCTACCGAAGTAAAACCACAAGAAGAAGTACAGGTTCACCCGGAGCGCGCCGCGTTCAAAGAGCTCAGTAAGGTAGCCAATGAATTGATCATTGGTCAGGGTAGGCTGATGGAGCGTCTGGTCATGGCGTTGCTCTGCAATGGTCATCTGCTGGTGGAAGGTGCGCCAGGTCTTGCCAAGACCACGGCCATCAAGGTGCTGGCGGAACGTATCGAAGGTGATTTTCACCGTATCCAGTTTACGCCTGACCTGTTGCCGGCT